>NZ_JAPZLD010000008.1:0-290119 GCF_030182635.1 Amycolatopsis ponsaeliensis | reverse complement strand
GTGGTGGGGGGGGTGTGGCGCGTCCGGGCGCGCGGGGCGGGGGGGGGGGGGGGGGGGGTGGGGGGGGGGGGCGGGGGGGGGGCCGGGCCCCCCCCCCCCCCCACCACGCGCGAGAGGGGGTGAGCGCGATGCGGGTGTGGGAAACGAGTGTCAGCAAGCCTTGAGGATCTACGGCATGGCGGATTCGAGAAAGCATCCGGTCGAGCTCCTTTCACCGCATTGCGTCCTTTGCAGCACATTGCCGTTCTCCTGCGGAGGGCCGGTTCCGTTGGGAAAACCCTGAATCCGCGGAAAGTCACTCCATTACGATCACGAGGCGGTTTGTCCCGGGGTGCGGCTCCTGATCTAGGGTGGACGCATGATTCTGCGGCGTACCCTGCTCGCGGCGATGGCCCTGGGCGCGGCGATCGTCACCGGCTGTTCCTCCTCCGGCGGCGGCGGCGCGTCGCTGCCCGACGCCGCTGCCCTGCTCAAGGACAGCGCGCAGGCGGCGGGCGGCGTCACCAGCACGCACTTCACGCTGAAGGTCAACGGCACCGTGCCAGGCCTGAGCGTGCACAGCCTCGACGGTGACCTGACCAAGGCCAACGGCGGTGGCGCGAAGGGCACCGGCACGCTGGAGCTGTTGGGCCAGGTCGTCGACGCCCAGTTCGTCCTGGTGAACGGCTCGCTGTACATCAAGGGGCCCACCGGCGGGTTCCAGCAGATCCCCGCGGCGCTGAGCTCCTCGATCTACGACCCGTCCGCGATCCTCGACCCGCAGCGCGGCATCCCCAAGGTGCTGTCCGCGGTCCAGGGCCCGAAGACGGACGGGAAGGAAGACGTCGACGGCACCCCGACGTACCGCGTCACCGGGACGGTGCCGAAGGACGCGCTGGCCGCCCTGGTGCCGGGGGTGTCCTCGGACGCGAACGCCACCCTCTGGCTCCGCCAGGACGGCGGCCACCTGCCGGTCAAGGCTTCGCTGGGCTACCAGGGCGGCGCCAGCGTGGACGTCACACTGTCCGCCGTGGACAAGCCGGTCACCGTGACCGCACCGGCGTGACCGAGCCGATCGGCCCGCGCGGCGGCCGCGCGCTCGCGGTCGGTGCCGGCGGTCTCGCCGTGTTGCTCGGCGCGCTGGACACCTATGTCGTGGTCGGGCTGTTGCGGCAGATCATCGACGACCTGAGCATCCCGGTGAACCGGCTGGAGATCGTCACGCCGGTCATCACCGGCTACCTGCTCGGCTACGTCGCCGCGATGCCGCTGCTCGGCCAGTCCTCCGACCGGTTCGGCCGCAAGCTGCTGCTGCAGGCCTGCCTCGGCGGTTTCCTCGCCGGGTCGGTCGTCACCGCGCTGGCCGGCACGGTGCCGGTACTGGTCGTGGGCCGGGTGATCCAGGGGACCGCCGGGGGTGCACTGCTTCCGGTGACCCTCGCACTGGCCGCGGATCTGTGGCCGGGGAACCGCCGCTCCGCCGTGCTGGGGGCCGTCGGCGCCGCCCAGGAGCTCGGCAGCGTGCTCGGACCGCTCTACGGCATCGGGCTGGCCGCCGTGACCGGCTGGCGCGGCGTGTTCTGGGTGAACGTCCCGCTGACCCTGCTGGCCGCCGTCGCGGTGCAGGTTTCCGTGCGCGGCACGAAACCTGCCGTGCGGCCGCGCGTGGACCTCGGCGGTGCCCTGCTGCTGGCGCTCACGCTCGCGTCGCTCGTCGTCGGCCTGGACAACCCGAACCCGCGCGAGCAGGTGCTGCCGCCGTGGGGAGTGCCGTTCCTGATCGGCGCCGGGCTCAGCCTGGTCGCGTTCCTCTGGTGGGAGTCACGCGCCGAGGTCCGGCTCATCGACACGGCAACCGTGTCGCTGCGGCCGTTCCTCACCGCGCTTGGGACGAGCGTCGCCGCGGGGGCGGCGTTGATGATCACGCTGGTCGACGTCGACCTGTTCGCGCAGACATTGCTCGGCCGCGACGACGGCGGCAGTGTCGAGCTCCTCCTGAGGTTCTTGGTCGCGCTGCCGGTCGGTGCGCTGCTCGGCGGGGTGCTCGCCACGCGGATCGGCGAACGCTGGATCGCCGGCGCCGGGATGCTGATCGCGGCCGGCGGCTACCTGCTGATGTCCCGCTGGCCCGCCGACGTTCTCGCGGCCAAGTCCGTGCTGGGGCTGCCGCGCCTGGACGTCGACCTGGCGCTGGCCGGACTGGGGCTCGGCCTGGTCATCGCCCCGCTTTCGGCCGTCGCGCTGCGTGCCGTGCCGCCCGCTCAGCACGGCGTCGCGTCGGCCGCGGTCGTGGTCGCGCGGATGACCGGCATGCTGGTCGGCGTCGCCGCCGTGTCCGCCTTCGGCCTGCACTACTTCCACACGTTGACCGCGTCGCTGAACCCGCCGATCCGGATCCTGTTCCCGTCCGCGCCGGCCTACGACCGAGCACTCGCCGACTACCTCGGCGCGGTCCGCGAGGCGCTGCTGACCGAATACCGCGCGATCTTCCTGATCACGTCCGCGGTTTGCCTGGCAGGAGCGGCCGCCGCCGTTTCCATCGGTGGCCGGACGCCCCGGACTGTCGTGAGCAGTGAGCCGGACCGGGCACCCACGGCACGTTGATCAAGCGTCTGGCCCTCCCACCGAAGCCGTCGCGGCAGCGCTCAACGCTCCAGCATCGCCGGAGCGCGCCACATGCCGTACATGTCCACCTATGGCGCGCAGAAGGCCGCAATCGAGTCCTACACCAGGTCGTGGGCATGCCACCGGCCTTCATCTTGGCTTTGGCAGTTCGTCCGCTACCAGCTCACCGGGAGCCGGTAGAGGCCATAGATGTTCGCGTCGTCCGTGAACGGCAGGTCGTCGACGTCCGCGGCCAGGGCCAGCGTCGGGATCCGCTGGAACAGCGTGTCGAAGACGATCTGCCGTTCCATCCGGGCCAGGTTCTGGCCGAGGCATTGGTGCGGCCCGAACCCGAACGCGACGTGGTGGCGCGCGCCGCGTTCGATGTCGAGCTCGTCCGGGTTCTCGAACGCCCGCGGGTCCCGGTTGGCCGAATAACCGAGCGCCAGCACGCCGTCGCCGGCGCGGATCAGCTGCCCGCCGACCTCGATGTCCTCGACGCACAGCCGAGCCGTCGCCACGTCGATGATCGTGAAGTACCGCAACACCTCCTCGACCGCGTCGAGTGTCTTGCCCGGGTCGGCCTTGATCATCGCGAGCTGCTCCGGATTGCTCAGGAACGCCACGGTCGACAGCGAGATCATGTTCGCCGTCGTCTCGCGACCGGCCACGAGCAGCAGCAAGCCCATCGAGCATTGTCTATCGGCGGCTCGAACCCTGCGGTCGCCAACTTGGATCATGCCCACCTCGATGGGGCCCCAGGACCAATGACCTGGGCCCCCATGGCCCGGTCAGTCAGGAGAACGCGTTGTGCTGCCAGTCGGATTTATCTGGCGATCGCTCGGTGACAGCAAACTGAGACAACGATGTCGAAAGTGCCCCTACGGGAAGGAACAGAAGCCTGCGACCTGCAATGGCGCGCCTTTAGGCTGGTCAAGTCAGATTTTGCACTTCCCTGATACGGAAGAGTTACCCGGGTCACGATACCTCCTCGCGCCGCCCGAACACGCAGGTCAGAGGCCCAGACCATCGCCACGGAGCAAGGGCTTCATTGTCCGGATGGCGACGAAACGGCGATGGGTCAGATGACCTTTACAACTTGATGTCGTGATGTCTCCTTGCTGCTTCCCAGGCGGAGTTGGTCGGCGAGACACGCATCGTCGAAGTCGACCTGAGCGGGTACTTCCGCTCTTGCCGCTACGACGGTGTCGTGGACGATCCGTGCACACCGACCAGGCCCTGGGGCGGACATGACGACTCCTCCGAATACCTCTCCGCGATCAAGCGCAGCACCGCGCCGTTCACGACCGCCCGCGCGCCAAGACGCCGTCGGTGTTCGCCCTCTACCTGGTCGTCAGCGCCACGACGTCGCACCCACGGTGTTGCTGCCGACGTCCCCGCCGCAGCTGACGCTGGGTGCCGCTGGTGCACTGCTGCGGCTGCTGCTCGACGCGGACAAGGCGGCCTGATCATGCGGTTCGCGTTCTACGGCCGGGTCTCCACCGAAGACCAGCAGGACCCGGAGGCATCCCGGAACTGGCAACTCGCCCGAGCGAAAGCTCTGGTCGACAAGCACGGCGAGATCGTCGCCGAATTCTTCGACATCGGGCAGTCCCGCTCGATTCCCTGGAAGCGCCGACCTGAGGCGATCCGGTTGCTGGCGGCGATGCGCGACGCCGACCGCGGGTTCGACGCCGTCGTCATCGGCGAACCCCAGCGCGCCTTCTACGGCAACCAGTACGGCCTGACCTTTCCCGTGCTGGTCCACTACGGCGTCGGACTGTGGGTGCCCGAGGTAGGCGGTGCGATCGAGCCGGAGTCCGAAGCCCACGACCTCGTCATGTCCGTCTTCGGCGGGATGAGCAAAGGCGAACGCAACCGGATCAAGATCCGCGTCCGCGCCGCCATGGCCGCCCAAGCATCCGTCGAAGGCCGCTTCCTCGGCGGCCGACCACCCTACGGCTATCAGCTCGCCGACGCCGGACCACACCCCAACCCGGCCAAAGCCGCTGAAGGCAAACGGTTGCATCGGCTCGAACCCGACCCCGCCACCGCGCCGGTCGTGCAGCGCATCTACGCCGAGTACATCGCCGGCCGCGGGAAGTACGCCATCGCCGAAGCCCTCACTCAGGACGGCATCCTCTCCCCCTCGAGCAACGACCCTGCCCGAAACCGGCACCGCACCGGCGTCGCGTGGGCCAAGGGCGCGGTCGGGGTCATCCTGACCAACCCCCGCTACACCGGACGGCAGGTCTGGAACAAGCAACGCAAAGACGAGGTCCTCATCGACGTTGAGGACGTCGGGCTCGGCCACGAAACCAAGATGCGTTGGAACGCCCGCGACAAGTGGATCTTCTCCGAACAGATCGTCCACGAACCGATCATCGACGTCGACACCTTCCAACAGGCCCAGGAGATCACCGCCGCCAAGGGCGCCGGCCGCAAGACCCGCGAACGGACCCGCACCCGCCACCCCTACGTCCTCAGCGGCCTCCTGCACTGCGGGGTCTGCAGCCGCCGGATGCAGGGCCAGCGCAACCACGAACGGCCGTTCTACCGCTGCCGCTACCCCACCGAATACGGCCTGGCGAACAAGACCGAACACCCCCGCAACGTCTACCTGGCCGAACGCGATCTCCTCGGTCCCATCGACGCCTGGCTCGCGATCAGCTTCGCCCCGCACCGGCTGCACGACACCATCGACGCCCTCTACGCCGCACAGCCAGACCTCGGCTTCGATCCCGCCGCCGCGGCTGCCGAGAAGGTCATCGCCGATTGCGATCGCGCGCTCGAGCGACACCGCGCCGCGCTCGAAGCCGGAGCCGACGTGCAACTGGTCACCGGATGGATCACCGAGACCCAGGCTCGACGGGCTGAAGCGAAGGGACGCGTCAGTGTGCGGCCGAAGCAAGAGCGGCTGACCAAAGACCAGATCCGCGATCTCATCGAGCGGCTGGGTGACATCAGGAAGGTGCTGAGCGCGGCCGACCCGATCCGCAAACGGGAGGTCTACCGCCAGCTCCAGCTGCAGGCCACCTACCACCCCGGTAAACGACAAGTGCGGATCGAGGCTAATCTCGATCCGCACATGTGGGGTTATGGTAAGTGTCCGAGGGGGGACTTGAACCCCCATACGTGGGATATCTCCCGTGTTCGGGGAGATCATGCACTCACTGTAGCGCAGAGTGACCGCCCTTGCACGTCGCAACCTGAAACTCTCAGTCAGCGACCCACTACGGCGAATCGCAGATTCGTCATCGTGCGCTCATCAGCCAACTGTTTCGGCGTCGCGATTCACACGGCCATTCAGAACTCTCGCGCTCTCGCCTCCATGAGGCGCGTCAGTTGACGACGAAGGTGCTCCGCGTCGGACAACCGTACCTGAGCCTGATACTGCTCGAGCGCCTCACCCCAGACCTGATCTGCCTCGGCTCGCCGTCCCAAGGCGACCAGGGAGTGCCCAAGTGAACCGAGCGTGTTGGCGACCTCGTGCGTATGTCCGAGGCCGCGGAACAGCACCAGAGCTTCCGCGTAGCGTTCGGCCGCCTCGGCATGGCGACCGGTGAGCTGGGCGATTCCCGCCAAGCTCGACAACGCTCCGGCCAGGCCGTCGATATCTTGGTGGCCGTGGAAGAGGGCAATCGCCTCTTCGCAAGCGCGCCGCCCACGATCGTGGTCGCCGAGTTGTGCCGTGTACCAGCCGATCGCGTTGAGCGCATCAGCCTCGTGGAGTGGAAGACCGAGGTCAGTGAACAGTTTCCGGGCACGTCTGGCGTGCTCCAGAGCACGTCGAAGGTCACCGGCGCGTTCCCAGTTCACCGCGAGGGCATAGTGCGCGTGCCCCTGCTCGGCAACGTCACCGGCCGCTTCCGCGAGGCGGAGTACTCGCTGCTGCTGCTCCTGTCCATCGCCGTACCGTTCGGCGAAAGTGTACGCGTTGCCGAGATTTCGCCGCGCCAGGGCGATCACTGCCGGTTCAGCGAGCTCCTCGGCCGCCTGGACGCCGGCCTCCCACGCCTCGACCTGGTCATGACGGTGCCCCTGCCGGTAGTGGAAGGTGGACAGACACCAGGCCAGTTGCCACACAGGCTCGCGCCACGCGTATGCGGCGGCGACGCGCTGAGCGGCGAGCGCACCGGTCCGCTCGGCGTGAAACCAGGCCAATGCGGCCGCGCGATCAGGCAGCTGCTGTGGCCGGCTGCCGGTGACAGGGCGTCCCAGGCCGAACGGGGAAGCGCTGCTCCGCAACCGCTTGTCCGCCTCATAGGCGGTGTGCAGGTAGAAATCGACGACTCGTCGGCACGCGACCTCTCGCTCTTCGGCCGCACATTCGTCCACGGCGTACTCACGTACCCGGTCGTGCATGCGGTAGCGACCGGAGCCGTCCTGCGTCACCAGCGACGCTTGCTCCAGCCGCCGCAGCCTTTTCCTGACCTCGGCTACGGACAGGCCGACCAAGCCCGCCGCCGCGGGCAGGCCGATGTCCGGACCGGGCGCCACGCCGAGCAACCTGAACACTTCGACTTCGTCTTTGGCCAATGCAGCCGTGGACCAGGACAAGACTCCGCGCAGGCTCGCCCGGGAGTCGTCGTTGTCCAGAGCGTCCAAACCCAGATCGTCGATCTCGGCGGCCAGCGAAGCCAGCGGAAGATGCGGCCGTGCCTGCGCGCCGCCGGCCACGATGCTCAAAGCCAACGGAAGACCGCCGCAGTAGCCGAGCAACCGTTCGACGGCTGCTTGCTCGGCTTCCGCTCGCGCCGTTCCCAGCCGCTCGATGAACAGGTTACGAGAATCCGCTGCCGAGAGGGTTCCCAGCGGGACATGAGTGACGCGGTGCCTGGCTAGCAAGCCGGTCAGGTGCTTGCGGCTGGTTACGATCACGGTGCAGGTCGGGGTGTTCGGCAGGAGGGCTTCGACATGTGCGCTGTCGAAGGCGTTGTCCAGCACGATCAGCATCCGCTTGCCCTTGACCAGCGCACGATAGCGAGCGGCCTGGGCGTGGAGATCAACCGGCAGATCGGCAGGCTCTTCACCGAGAGCATCGAGGAAGCCGCGAACCGCGGCCGCTACAGGCAGAGGTTGTTCGTCCGGACTGTAGCCTCGAAGGTCGACGAACAGCTGACCATCGGGGAAACGACCCAGGTTCCGATAGGCCCAGTGTAACGCCAGCCAGGTCTTCCCGATTCCGCCGATACCCGCGAATGCGAAGATCAGGGCGCCGACGGCGGGATCCCCGCCGTCGGCCTCCAAGCCTCCGAGAACCGCGAGCTCGGCTTGCCGGCCGGCCATTCTCTGCGGTAGAGGCGGGAGCTGGCAGGGAACCGCTCCCCTCGTCCGGTCATCGGATCGCATAGAGACAGCCGGATAGGGTGAGTCCGGCAGGCTCACCCAGCCGGTCGTGTTCGTTTCCTTCACGACCACGCTCACCGGTCTGAACGTCGCCGAATCGATCCGGCGACTGTGCCGCACGACTTCGTCGAAGAACCACGAGGACGTGATCAGCGCGAGAATCCCGGGCGACTCGGCGAGTGCTTTCTTCAACGAGGGCGAATCGAGGAGCCGGAAAGCCAGAATCACGGACGGTGCCGTCACCCCGTGATCGTCGTAAGCAACTTCGCCGGCGTGCAAGCCCATCCGCAGCCTGATCCGCTCCTCTTCCGGGCAGGACGCGTTGTACCGGCGTAATGCAGTCGCGAGCGCGCCAGGAAGTTCTTCGAGAAAAACCGCCTTCGGCATCTCTGCCGGCGCAAGAAAGAACACGCCGTCACCACAGTCGTCGACGTGGCAGTCGTCCCACGGAATACTCACGTCGTCGAATGCCGTTCGCAGCGCCTGGTACAGCCCGGCACGCACTGCCAGCCGATGAGGCGTCGTTCTCCGCGGGCTCCCATACCCTTCGACGTCCACGACCACTATCGTTCGGTGACGGGCGAGTCCCCCCACATGCGTCACTACGTCCTCCGCCCCTCCGGATCACGTCATCTTATTCACAGGAGATGGTGCACGTGCGACTGGCGGCGTCGGCGTTCTTGATGACGACGACCTCGCGGCCGTTGGTCGGGAACGAGTTGCCGTTCGGCGACGCGGCGGCGTCGTCGGCGCGGTCTTGGGCCTGCCTGACGCGTCACAGGAATCAGCTACGGACCAACAGACAGCGCGGCGGCGGATCGCATTGTCCGGGTTGGCCATGGGCTGTGACGGTCGTCACCACGCAGATAGGGTCAAGACCAGCGACGTCGTACTCATCATCGTTGTCCAGGTCGCAGCCGACCAAGTCGACGCGGTCGCGCCGCGGGACGGCGTAGACAGCGATCGGCGAGCCGGCAGCGGTGCAGTGCGGGCAAACTGCGGCGGTCAGCCGCCCACAGCGCAGCGAGCACACGGCACCGCCGTACATCTCCACCATCGTGCTGACCTGCTCGACGGGTGCCAGCACGTACACAATGTCCGCCCTTGGTGTTCCGCATAACTGGCACGGGTCCTCGGTGCGCATGCGTCCTGCCCTGGGGGCGGGGATCCCCGGCCTCGCCTCCCGATGACACGGTCACCGCGGCCGCGGCCTCCGTCGGACCGTACTCGTTCACCGCCCCATCCCCCTCCGCGTACAGTGCCGCGCCCGGGCCTGCGACAGCTGCGCGCCGGCGCCGAACGTCGAGTCAGCTCACAGAGCCGAGCAAACCCACCCTCCCCAGCAGGGCAGAGACCTGTTCGGTCGCGAGCGTCATCGACTCAGGACCACGCAGGTCTCCGTCCGCGTGCGGGTGGAGGCCGAGTATCGTGGCTTCGGCTTGCTGAGGCACCGATTCGATCGCGCCGCGCAAAAGGTCCTGGGCCGCGGCCAGGAGATCAGTACCCCAACGCTCTACCGCCTCGTCACCGGTATCGATTTCCTCCGCCCCTTCGGTTCCGGTGAGCACCCCGTCCTCGACGAGGAGATCCAGGCTGGATTCCAGCCAGGGTTTCCCGTCTCCCAGCCGCACCCGCCGGGTGACCGGGTCGTACTCCACCCGCACGCACTGCTCGGCCCGACGCAGAAGCAGATCCTCCAAACCGCCGTCCCACGTCGATCGCTCCAGCTCGACCCAGCCCGCGCCGGACAGCGTCGAGCCCACGACGTCGAGGACCGAGTCCGCGTACTCGGCGAACCCTGTCGCCGCATACAGCTGCAGATACGCCTCGGCAACTTCACCCTGGTCGATCAAGGCGCCGGACGTCTGGCCGGCTTCGATCAACGGCGACAACAGAGAGTCGAGCTCGGGCTCGACCGTTTCGGCGCAGCCTCCGCGATGGCACCAGTCCGGCCCTGGGCAGGAAAGCGTCACCCGGTGCGCACAGCGTCGATCACATCCGTCCCCGCTCGGGACCGGGTGACGCACAGCAGATGGCTGTGGAGTGGACCCGGATATCCCGACAGGCCTTCGTGAGCGTGGAACGCGCCACCGGAAACGTAGAGAATCAAGCCGCTGCCGCTATCGTGCGCCCAGCCCGCGAGGGCGGCTCGGGCAGTGACCAGCACTCCTGCGTCCGAAGTCGGATCCCACGCGTCGAGCCGCCACCGTCGGCTGAACCGCCAGTCCCCGGCCACCGCGAGGGCTTGCGCTGTCACCTCGGGCGAGTCGTCAATCACCCGGACACCGCCGAGGGTCACGCACGTGGCCAGCAGCTCACTGGCGATCCCCGGATCGTGTGTTGCCGGCACGGGCCCGGTTCGCTGCCGGGGCCACCAGCACGTCTCATCGGGAACGAGCGCTTCGTTGGCTGCCGCGTCAAGATGCAGCTCACCGAGTACTCCCTCGGCGCCAACCGTGCCCAGGGCAGCATGCAGCACCATTTCGAGCTCGCCGATTCCACCGGCGAGCACCGGAACATCGGGCCGATCTTCGCCGTCGGTGGGCAGCTGGATGGAGACGTCACCGAGCTCGGGGAAGCTGGCGATCGTCAACGAGACCGATGGCGGCTCGACCTCGGCGCCGGTCGAGGGCATGGGACGGCCGTCGCGGTCGATCGTGGGAATCCATGACGGCCGGTGCTCGTGCCGGCGTTTGATCCGCTCGAGCTCGTCGAGCAGTTCGCCCTTGGTGGGGTACGACCGCAGGAACCCTGTGGCAGCCGGGCGGACCAGCTCGGCCAGCTCGGCCTTGGACAGCTCCTCGGGGTGCTCGGGGATGTCGATGACCACCTCGGGCTTGGCCACCGCAGCAAGCTGCGCCTCGATCGCAGTGGCGAACCGGGCGGCGAAGTCTCCCCGGGTCGTCTCGAACGCGATCCTCGCAGGCTCAACGTCGATGTCGGCGCCCGCGAGGGTCAAGAGCATCGTCTCCAACAAGGCGTTCTGCGTCACCGGGCTCAGCATCGGCTCAACATACTTGATCAGCGAGTCGCCGGAGACCGGGTCAGGTGAATCGGACGGCAGTTTTCAGCAAGTCGGGATTCGCGCGGAGTTCGTTCAGTCCGACCGTTTCCTGGGGGATCCGCGCGCGCTGGTGGAGCAAGTCCGTTACGGCCTCGTGCATGTCTTCAGGGAGCCAGGCGGTCAGTGCGGAGACATCGATCGACCCGCGGCTGGATTTGTCCGGCCGGGCGGTGCCGTGATCGAGCAGCCGGCGGTAGAGCGACTCGGCCGGGCGCACTGGGGGCAATCCCAAGCGCGCCGCGGTCGCCGCCGCGCCACAAGCTGCTCTGAGCCCGGCGACGTCGAGATCGCCGAAGTAGTACAGCTCGTGTGGCTGCGGTTGCAACAGCTCGACCGCGGCGATCCCGACCGGGATCTGGTTTCCGCTTCCCCAGCCGAGGTGCAGGGCCGGTCGGCTCGCCGGGTCCAGGCTGCGGGCGATGGTGAGCAGAGACTGGAATGTCGCGTTGTTCTCGGCAACCAGCAGCCGGACAGGTCCGACGCCCGGAACGAACTGGGACGGGAACAGCAACGGTGGCGGGAAGCAGGCCAGCAGGTCCAGGGTGAGCGCTCCCGACGTGAAAAGCCGGTTCGGCAGCAGGGAACCCAGCATCTTCTCGTCGTCGAGCAGCTCCAGCGAGCGTTCTTCGATCGGCACACGTTCGGGATGCGGGTTCTCCCGCAGCCAGTTCGCAACCCGGTCAAGTATGTCGAACTCGTCAGGTCGCTGGGCAACCGCAGCCGCGGCGGCCAGGGCCTCCGGCCACACTCGTTCGGTGCCGGCTGGTTGGGGTTTGGTTGCGGCGGTTGGCTTTCGCACCCAGCGCGGCAGGGTCGGGCGGGCGCGGTCGTCCCAGCCAGCCGCCGTTTTCGGTACCACGATCAATCCGTTGTCGGTCAACTGCTGCACCGCGTCGGCAATCTTGTGGCGTGCGGCGGGATCCCCGACCAGCGAAGGACAGCTGGTAGTCGCTGCGCGCATCAGGTCGGACATCTCGATCCGCTGTTGTGTCTGCCCGGCAATCCAGGTGGCGAGCAAGCCGGGCAATGCGACCGTCATCGGGCTGCCTCAGGCGGTCGCTCCGTGTGGGCCACTCGCACGCCTTCCACTGACCGGGTGTCGGCATCGCCGTTCTCTTCCCCGACGATGTAACGGCGGTTCCGGGTCCGTCCCGGCCGGTTGTCCAGCCGGATCACCGTGGGGAAACGGGACACCGCATCGGGGTCTTTGACCCCGGTCGTGTAGACCAGCTGCACCCGATGGGCCGCAGCAACCGCCCGCTGCAGGGTGACGAGGCTGCCGTGTGAGGCGCGGCCGATGGGATTGTCCAGCAGCAGGACGCCGCCGGATCGGTCACGACGTCCGGCGTTGGCTGCGCGGAGCGCGGCTATGGTGCAGTACAACGCGACGCACACTGTCAGTTTCTCGCCACCGGACCACTTGCCGAGGCGGGTGATGTCCTCGGTGGTGGATACCACATCGAGCGTCGGCTTCAGGACCTTCACCCGGAATCCGGCCGGGCCCGCGGCTTCGTGGACTGCGTCCTTCAGCAGCGGCAGGCCCTCGGCCTTGACCTTGGCCTCGATCCGCCGCTCGATGACGCGGTCGACGTAGGTGCGCAGGTCCGCTTCACTCGCCGGCACTGTGAAGCCGATCCGCAAGACCTGTTTGCCGGACCAGCCGCCCAGGTGAGTGGTGACACGGGAGTACCGCTCGGCCTTGCGCAGCGTTTCCAGAGTGCTCGACACCAGGTGGGTGAGTGAGTCGACGATGATCGCCTGATCCTTGGCGATGCCGGCCAGCTCGCCCTCGATCATCTCCGCGCGCAGCCGCAACTGCCTGATCAACGCGCCTGCCTGCTCGGCAACGACCTCCTCCGGGTCGTGCACCAAGCGGTCCTTGGCGGGTGTGGCGACGGTCTGGAAGCGGCTGCCGATCGCCCGGAGATCACCGACCGCCCTGGTGCGGGCACCAACCTTGACGTTGTGCCGTTCCCGGGTGTCCAGCACGTCCTTCGCCACGGCCGCTTTTCGTGCACGTGCCGCGTCTTCGTCCCCATCGAAGGCCAGCGCGATGCGTTCGCCCGCCTCCGGCAGGCCATCGGCTAGCAGGAGGAACGTGTTTGCGCGTTCTTTGAGCCCGTTCTGCTGCTCCCGGATGGCGGCAAGCTCCTTTTCAGCGGCAATCCGCCGTTCGACGGCGGCCTGCCCGATCCGTTCCTGCTCGGCCGCGAGGGAATCGGCGTGCTCCGCATCATCCGGTTCGGTCGGCAAAGCCCGTCTCGGCGGTTCGAGACGGCGCTGTGTGATGGCCTTCAGTTCCGATTTCCGGTTCTTCGCCTCGGCTTCGGCTCGCCCGAGTGCTGTCAGCGCATCGCTTCCCTTCTGGCGGGCGTCCGCCAGCGCTGAGGCACGGTCCGCGGCTGTCTGGCCACGTCTGGTCAGAAGCAGGGAATCGGCCTGCTCGACGACGCTCCCGTCTGCCTGGGCGAGTGCGGCGTTCACGTCGGCGAGCTGGCCTCGGATCACGCGTTCGCGCTCGGCGAGGACGGATTGCGCCGCCTGCACCGCCCAGGCACGCTCGGCGTCCTCGTACGTCGCGCGCAGGGAATCCAGCAACACAGTCTCGTCGTCCTGGACCTCGAGCACCGCGTCGAGGAACCTGACCGATTCCGCCTCGGCTGTGCGCTGCTCGGCGGCCAGGTTCTCGCTGTTGGCCGCCGCAGCTGCGGTCACGGCGCGCGCCGAGGCCGCCTCCCGTTCGGTCTCGTGGTGATCGGCTTGTTCCATGGCCTGGCTCGATCTGCCGTTGGCCTCTTCCAGGGCCTCACGCCAGGTGCCGGCGGCAGCCACCTTGGGTATCAGGGTGGCGAGCTGCGCGCGCCGCTGGGCAATCTCGGAGAGCGCGGCGGTCGTGTCCGTCTCCAGCTGGGCATCCGCACGTTCGGCGACCTCGAGCGCTTCGAGTTCCGCAAGGACCGCCGACACCGACTCGCCCAGTTCACCTAGCGTGCGATCGAGATCGGCGATCCGCCGCTCCAACGCATCAAGGTGGCCGGCCGGGCAGTCCGCGAGGAACTGCGTCAGGTCCGCAAGCAGCGTCCGGTCGCGGTCACGATCCGTCATCAGCGCCGTACGTTCGCGCTCGTGGTCGGTGATGCGTGCGTGAATGCGGTTGATCGCCGCCTCGGCGACAGCCGTGTCCACGAGACCGCGGTGCAGGCCCGTCCACACAGGGGTGACCGCCGGGACGGGCGAACCGGTCGCCCGGGCAACCCGCGACGCGTCGGCAGCGGTGTACAGGCCGACGAGCGCGGTTGTCGACGCATCGGCTTCCAGCAGGGTGAGGGCAGCATCCTCCGCCTGCTCGGTCGCGACGACGACACCGAGACCGACACGCACGAGATCGGGGTCGCCCAGCAGCTCGCTCAGGCGGGCGTCGGCCACCACGGACAGCAGGTGCGTCCAGCCGGTCTCTGAGGCGATGCCCTGACCGGACAGGATCGTCCGCACGCGATCAGCGTCCAGCGTGGTGGGCAGGAGCCCCGTGCGGGCCTGGGTTTCCGTGGCCCGGCGATCTTCCATTCGCTCGGCTTCATGGCGGACCAGAGCCAGGTCCGCGCCGACGATCTCGTCGGTGAGGCGCCTTGTCAAGGTGTCCGCTTCGGCCCAGATGTCGGCTGGGACATCGCCACTTGCCTCGGTGAGGTCGAGGACCCGCTGGTCGCCGGACAGCGCCGCCGATCGATCCGCGAGTGCACTACGCTCGGCAGCCGCTCGTCCACGGTCGGCGTCGAGCTTGGCGATCTCGCCCGAGAGCTCCGTTCGCCGATCGGCCAGCCTCTGCCGGGCCACCGGGCGTTCCTGCCGCCTGGCCCGGACGTCCGCGAGGGTGGTTTCCTGGGCCTCCCACCGATCGGCCAAGGCCGCGTCGTGAGCACTCGGGTCCGTCGCGGCGTCCGGCAGCGCACCGGCCAGGACGGCCGCTTCGATGTCCGCGGCGAGTGTGTCGAGCTTGGCCTGTGCGCCGGCGGCTTCCTGATCGGCTTTCCGCGCTTCGACGCGGAAGCGTTCGGCTTCGGCATTGTGCTGTCGGGCGCTCTGTTCGGCTTCTCTTTGATCGTCGCGGGCTTGACCGGCCGCCTCCGCGTGTTCGGCAGCGAGGCTCAGCAGGCGAGTTCGCAGACGAGCGGCGTGGTCGTCGTGTTCCCGGCGTTGCGGTGCGGTGCGGGTCCGTTCCTCGGCGGCTTCCCGGGCATTGGCGTCGAGGTCGGTCTCGAGCTTCCGCTTCGCCGCGAGGTGACCGGCGACTTCCCAAGCGGACACAGTCTCGTTGGCCGCATTGACGGCGTCTCGTGAAGCAGCTTCCTCGTGGTCGGCCTCTTCGACCCGGAACCTCGCGCCACGGAGCTGGTACAGATAGAGCAGGTCATAAGCAACGCCTTGCTGCTGATCGGCGACGCTCCTCCGCCGGTCCACTTCACCGGCGCGTTCTCCGAGTGCGTCGGTCTTGATCTGCGCCTCGGACCTGCTCGCCACGAACGCTGCGGCGAGAGCATGAGCCGCATCTTCCGCCCTGCCGAGGGCGTCCTGCGCCGCGAGGACTTCGGCATGCACAACCTCCAGGCGCCCAAGGCCTGTCACGGATTCGAGGCAGAATTCCCGCTCCGCCTTCTTCGCCGGTTTCGTCTGTAGCAAGGAAGCGATGGACGAAAGGCGTTGAGCCACGTTGTCGGCGTCTTCGGGCGCGGCGGTGAGCTCGATGAGCAGATCGATGAACTGCCGGGCCGAGGCGAACTTGAACATGTCCTCGACGCCGCCCTCGACGTGGTTCATCTGCTTCTGCGTGCGGAACAGCTCCGGATCCAGACTGCGGTTGACCAGCGCCGTCGTCCATTCGTGCTGCCGGCTGGTGATGACCAGATCGGCAGCCTGAGGGTGGGCGGCAGCCGCTTCCCGGACAGCGGCGAGGAAGGCGTTCTGTCGGAGTGGCGTCCCGGACTCGTCGGAGAGAGGCAGACGACCGGGCTCCAGAACTCCGGGCACCGCGTAGAAGGCGTAAAATGAGATGTTCAGCTTGTCCCTGGCCTTGTCCGCGTCCGCAGGACGGCGAAGATCCGCCCACTCGTACACCGCTCCGGTGACGAGCACGTGCTCCGCCGCGCCGTCCAGCGTTCCGCTGGTCGCCGGGTGCCAGACCGCGATGGTGTGCGACGTGTCGCCGGTGTCCACGTAGTCGGTGAGGCTGCGCTTGGCGACGCGGCCGAGGAAGTCGTTGGCGTTCGGCAGAACGAGTGCGTAGAACAGGGAGAGCAGGGAAGATTTGCCGCCGCCGTTGCGCAGCCACACGACACTGTCGGCTGGCGTGACCGCGGGGCCGTCCGGCGCGGTGAAGTCGAGCGCGAGGTCGGTGAACCTCGCCGAGCGCTCGCCGACCGAATGCAACCGGAGTTCCGCGAGGTGGTAGGTCAATCGTCCTCCTCGTCGAGTGGCACCGGTGCTACTTCGTTCCGCCGCAAGTGCTCGCCGCGCCCGATCGCGGCGAGGACGGTGTACGCGGGCTCGCTCGCCATGTCCTTGACCTGGATGCGGAACCGCTCGGTCAGGACCCAAGCGCCGCCGCTGGTTTCCGGCCGCGCCATGCCCTGCTCGGCGAGCCAGGCGAGGGTGTTGCGCACCCAGTACAACGTGCACTTCGGTGACAGCCGCCCGGCGCCACGGCCGCGCTCGCCGACCCGGTGCGCCGGCTTCTCGTGGTAAGCACGCCACGCCTCGTCCAAGCCTTCGTCTGGGATCGGCTCACCGGCCGCGTCGCGCCCGCGAAGCCGGTCACACGCGGCCCGCAGCCACTGCTCGAACTCGGTTTCCGGGATGCGCCGGACCCGCTCCTCGTCCAGGTCCGCCGGGCTGGGGTAGGCATAGGCCGCGATGCCGACCAGGACGAGACCGGCGAGCAGGCGGCCATCGCGCGTGGCGGCGTTCGGCAGATCGGCCACCCGGAACGCGAACGGCGATTCCGGGTTGACGCCGAGCACCAGCCCGAAGTCACCGTCCGACAGCACCCGCGTGTCCAGGCCGTGCAGAACCGCGTCCGTGGCGAGGCGGAAGTCCGGCTCTGTCCGGTACCGGCCGAGCACCCGGCGGTACTCGGGACTGCGGCCGGGGCGCTGGTTCGGCTGTAAGGCGAAAGCCAGCAAGGTCCCGAGATCGGTGTGGTCGGCCTGGGTGAGCGTCATCGTCGTCCACCTCGCTCGGTCACGGGTGCCGGGTCGGCATCGCGCAGGGCATCCGGCTGCGCCACCACGATGAGGTCGTCGCCGTCCCAGCCGGTCAGGTCCAGGCGAAGCCCGTCGGCATCGGCGGCGGCCCGCGGACCGAAGATGCTCGCCGCGAGATCGGCCGACTCCGGGCGTCCGGTCTCGGCTTCCTCCGGTGCATAGCACCACAACGCCGCCAGTGCGACGATCTCCGCCGTAGCCTGCCGGTCTGCTGTTTCGCCCGGCGCCGTGAGTGCTTCGGCCAGCAACGCGGAGAGGCGGGCGGGCAGGCCGACGTTGCCCACGACGGCTGCGGCGGCCTCGACGACTTCGGGCACGATCGTCGGCGGGTCAGCGTCGCCGATCTCGTCGGTCTCGGCGCCGGGATCAGTCATGGCCGGCTCACGCACCGACCACAGGTCTTCGACCAGCCGATAGAGCCGCGGCAGTTTCGGTGGTCGCGGGCCGGTGATATCGGACAACCACCGATCCGTGACCTCGAGCGCAACGGCGGTGGGAAGTCCGAGCAACGGGTTCAGTACCTCGACGGCCAGGTCCGGCAGGTAGCCGAGGGCCGGAGGACGGAACGCCTGCCTGTCCTGTTCGTCGAGGAACACGCTGCGGGCCGTGATCACCCGGGCGTGAAGCGCCTGGTGTCTGCGCGCGCACTCGGTGAGCAGCCGCGCGATCCGTGCCGCGGCCGCGGTCACCTGCGCATCCTCCGCTTCAAGTGACTCCCTGACCTTGGCCAGCAACCGGTGTTCGGATTCCAACCTGCCCGCGATGTGGTCCCGCGCCAGTTCGAGCCGCTCGGGTACCTGCTCGGCCCACTCGTCGAGCACCGACCGCAGATCGCGTCGCGTGTCCTTGATCAGCCGGGCCAGGTCCTCCGCGAGCGACACTGACAACAGGCGAGCCCGCACGGCCGCCTTCTCGGCAGCGTCGAACGCACCCTTCGCGAGCTGGCGCTCCAGCATGAGTTCGTTGGCGATCTGCTCGTCTTCGACATCGAATTCGAGACCGCCGACCAGCGCGTTGATCGCGTCCCGGGTCGCGTTGACCACCACTTCCCCGCGGACCGGATCCTCCCGTTCCACCAGCAGCCGGAACTGCACCTGACGCTGCCGGTGTCCGCCGCGATCGGTGTGGTCGCTGATCCGGTAGGTGAACGGCGCTTCCTGCGCAGGCCGGTTCAGCAGCCCGCCGATCGTGAACTCGGCCACCCGCCGGTGTTCCTCGCCAGACCTCCCCGGTGCTGCACGGCGGGCGAGGATTGTCAAGCCGCCGACCAGATCGTCGTAGGTCGCCTCCTCGTCGAATCCCTGCCGCGCGATGACCAGGTCGATCGCGGCGAGCGCGAGGGTCGTGACGTCGTAGCTATCAGCCGGCCAATCCTGCCGACCGGCCGCCAGCACCGCCTCGACGATGGGCCGCGAGCGAAGCAGCGCGGCCACCCTGGCCGGGAATGTCGGATCCGATGGCGGCAGGTCCGCGAGTTCCTCCATCCGTCTCCCCCGTCCGACGCCCCTTCGCGGCCGTCACGCAATCCGGATCAAGCTTCCCCACGAACACGGCTTTGACCGCCGAATGCAGCAATGATCACGACGACAGTTCTCATTCGCATCAATTCCCCTTTGGATCATGGTGCGTGTGCGCTGTCGTCAAGCAGAGCTCCGCTGTTACGTACGGGGCGCCCGCCGTGACCGGATCGTTTCAACTTTTCGCCGAATCGGCCCACCGGAACACACGCCTTGTCTTCCACTCGACGGTGATAGCGGACCGCGAGCCCTACGGCCGCCAAGCAGATCGGTGACACTGAGTAACTTCAGAGCTCGGAGCACATCGGATCGACACTGTGCTGGCGGTTGCTGAACTCCTGGACGAGGAGCGCACCTGCCCGGCTGAGCCGAGGCCCTCAACTGCTTGGAGAGCTAGATGCCTCGCGCCCCATGATTGATGGCCTGCACAACGAGTCCGGTCGAACGGGGGTTCGCTACCCGTAGACCAGCTGTTCCGCGGCCGAGAACCCGATAGCGCTTCCGGCCCACTCCGACGTGCGTGGAGCCGTCGTCCAGCACGACGACCTCGCGGTCAGGTACTCGATCCGGACTGGGATGTCCGACGGGGGTGAAGCGAGGAAAGCCCAGGGTGCCGCTCGCTGTGATGGTGCCGTCCGCGACTTGGGTGGCGGTAAACGACGTGAACTCGGCAGGCTGGATCACGACGACGTCCGCAGTACTCGCTTTGGCCAGCGCGAGGGTCCCGTCGGCGGGCACGCAGTCGGCCCGGTGGTGGCCCGACCGGACCGGGGTCGGGTGGCCCGGTACCGCCCGTTAGCGTCGGTCACTGGCTGGACGTCGCGCTCGCCGCAGAAGTCGCCAGCATAGTAAACGATGCCAACGGCCACACTGCACCAGGAACTGGCGGTCGAGGTGACTCGTCGTGACCAGGGCCAGGTCGTCGACGAGGCCCTTGCCGGCGCTGGACGTTATAGATCGCCCCCGTGCGAGCACTCACTGCGCTGAATGAGCGAATGCTGCCGGACTCACCGTCATACGTCCTCCGAAGAGGCATCCGGTCATCGTGATCCCGAATCGACCACTCGCAGAACCGGCGCCGCCTCCAACCGGGACCGCAGACCTGCTCGCGCAGTGGATGGCCACCGGCAAGCCCACCCGCACTTCTCCCCCACCCGACCACAGCGACGGACTCCAGTTCGCCTTCTACGGCCGAACCTCGACTACCCGCCATCAAGACCGCGTGTCGTCACAAGGCTGGCAGCGTGACATGGCCAACGGCCTCGTCGCCGGCAATGGTCAGATCGTCGCCGCGTACTTCGACGCCGGCACCTCACGCCGCGTCCCATGGACACAACGACCGCACGCCGCGCGGCTCATGGCTGAGATTGCCGAATCAGACAAGACAATCGATGCGATCGTGGTCGGTGAGTACGAGCGCGCGTTCACCGGCTCCCAGTTTGCCACCCTGTACGCCTGGTGCGTCCGGCACGGCGTCCAGCTGTGGCTGCCGGAAACAGGAGGTCCGGTCGATCTCGGCAACCGCGACCATCGGGCGCTGATGTCGCTGCTGGCCACTCAGTCACAGCGCGAAGTGCTCCGTGCCCGCCATCGGGTGCTAGCGGCGATGCACAACCAGGCCACCCAACAGGGCCGCTACCTCGGCGGCCGACCACCCTACGGCTACCAGCTCGTCGACGCCGGCCCGCACCCCAACTCCGCCGACGCACGCTGGGGCAGACGCCTCCAGCGCCTCGCCCCCGATTCCCGAACCGCACCCCACGTCGCCTGGATGTTCCGCCAGCGTCTCGCCGGGCACAGCGTCGCCAGCATCGCCCGGCACCTCAACGAGCGCGGTATCCCCTGTCCGTCCAGCGCCGATCCAGAACGCAACCGGCATCGAACCCGCAGTGCCTGGACCCTACGCACCGTCGCCGTCATCCTGGCGAATCCGCGCTACACCGGTCGCCAGACCTGGAACCGCCGCGCCACCGGCACCGAAGGCCCAGCCTCAACGCCCGCGCTGTCGGCGAAGGCTGCCCATCCGGCGCTGATCACGGAGCAGGACTTTGTCGCCGCGCAGCAAGTCCGGGCGGCGCGCCCCGCCGGCGACGGTCAGACTCGCCGGTTCGCCCTCGCCGGGCTCATCCACTGCGGCGTTTGCAACCGGCGACTGGACTCGCACTGGAACCACGGGCGACCGACGTACCGCTGCCGCCATGGCCACACCAGCACTCAACGCGCGGGCCAGCCGCGGCCGAAGACGCTCTACATTCGCGAAGACCGCCTCGTCGACGAGATCCACGTCCGGCTCGGCGTTCAAGACGGTGACGGCCACGCCACGCTGGAGTCCGCTCGGACACGAAGCAACCGCGTCGCGACAGCGCTACGAGGTTCGGGACAGTTCATCGTCTGCGGCAGCGCCGGATGGCGACTGGAGGAGATCGATTCGAGCTAGGCTAAGATCAGCCCCGCTTCAAGATCGCGTTTCGCGATCCGTGGGGTAATACTGTGTCCGAGGGGGGACTTGAACCCCCACGCCCGTTAAGGGCACTAGCACCTCAAGCTAGCGCGTCTGCCATTCCGCCACTCGGACCTGCTGAAGAAAGAGTATACGGCTCCTCCGCACCCTCCTTCAGGGGGGTCTGGATCCGCTCCTGAACTGCCTCTGGCATCATCGGCGAGTTTCGAACCTGCTGCATCGATTCAGCCAAGCGGCCTCGGGCGAACATGCGGACCGGCTCCTGGTAGCTGTAGCGCTCCGGGCCGGACGGGTCCAGTAAGTGTGCGTCCGCCAGGGACTCCAGCAGGATCGTCGTGTCCGCCCACCCCAGCTCCAGGACCTCCGACGCCGTTGTCGTCGAGAACGTCGGGAATGCCGATAACAGCGCGAATGCCCGGGCCTGCAAGGGAGTCAGCTCCGCCAGCGCCGACTCGTACGGCTTCTCGATCGCCTGGCACTCCGGGGGCGTTGCCGGTGACCCCGGCGCCGGGCGGCCCACTCGCTTCAGGGCCTCCGCCATCGTCCACGCCGGGCGGGCTGCCAAGCGGGCGCCGATTGCCTGGATCACCTGGGGTAGGCCCGCTGTTCGGGACGCCAATGTCCGAGCCTCCGGGAGCTCGCGGCTGACTCGCTCCGGGCCCAGGAGCTGGGTGAGCAGGGCCACCGAGTCCGGGAGATCCAGGCCGCCCAGTTTTGTCCAGTGGGCCTGGGCCAGGTCGTACCTGCGCCGGCGGGCCGTGATCATCACCGCTGGGCCTCCCGCGCCCGGGAGCAGGGGGCGGAGGTCGTCCGCTGGGCGGGCGTTGTCCAGGATCACCAGCAGGTGACGACCCGTCGTGCGGGTTCGCCACAGCGCCGCTCGCTCGCTGACCGATGGCGGGAGGTCCGTCACGCCGATGCCGCGCAACAACTCCGACAGCGGGTCTGCCGACTCGGCCATGTCCAGGAACAGGCGGCCGTCCGGGAAGCTCGGGGTCAGGATGTGGCCGATGTGGACCGCCAACGCCGTCTTGCCGATCGCCGCCAAGCCCTCGATGCCGATCACCGATGCCCTGGTCAGAGCATCGGAGAGCGCCGAAGTCTCCGAAACCCGGCCGACGAACTCCGGGAGGTCCGGGGGCAGCTGCGACGGGCGGGACAGCGGTGCCAGCGAAGGGTCCGCCGCCAGGATCCGGCGCTGCATCTCCTGCAGCTCAGGCCCAGGATAGAGGCCCAGTTCGGACTCCAGCAACCGCTGCGTCCGGGCATAGACGTCCAGGGCCTCGGCCTGGCGGCCCGAGCGGTACAGCGCCAGCATCTGCAGCTCGCGGGGCCGCTCGCGCAACGGCTGCTCCGCGATCAAGCCGGCAAGAGCCGTCACCGCTTCGACGTGCCTGCCGGCCTCGATGTCGGCCGCCGCCAGGTCCTCGCGGGCCGTCACGTGCAGCTCGGAGAGGCGGACGCGGGCGGCCTCCGCGTAGTCGCCGTTCACTCCGGTCAAAGGCGTGCCGTGCCACAAAAGAAGCGCCGCTCGCAACGAGTCGGGGCCGGCCGACGACAGCAGGCGCTGGAACTCCGTGACGTCCAGGGATGCCGGCCGGATCGCGTAGCCGCCGCCGGTGGACTCGATCGGTACCCCCGCGTGCCGCAGGCGCGACACGTACGAGCGCACCATGCCGACCGCCGCCCTCGGCTCGGCGCCGCCCCACAACGCCGAGACCAGCTGGGACGGCGACAGCGGCGTGCCCTCCTGCAGGAGCAGCACCGCCAGCGCCGCCCGCTGCTGGGGTGGCCCCAGCTCGATCTCGGCGTCGCCGCGCCACGCCCGGATCGGGCCCAGGACTTCGAACCGCATCGCATCGGTCACGCAGAGCGCAACCGGCACCCGCGGAGCGGTATTCCGTCACAGCCCTTGGAAGGCCTCCCGGTGCCCGGCGAGCCAGGTGGCGAAGTCCTGCAGGCGGGGGTTGAGCTCCCGCACCGCCTCCGGGTCGCGCGCGCCGGCGAACACGTCTTCGTGCTCGGCGTAGTAGAAGAACATGTTCGAGAGGTCGTCGGCGCCGGGGAAGCCCGACGACCGCAGCGCCTCGACGCTCATCGGCCGGTACGCGACGTCGGTGCCGAGCTCCTTGGCGAACGCCGCCGCGTACTCCTCGCCGGTCAGGTTCTCACCGGAGATGCTGATCCGCTCCCCCGCCGCCGACGGGCCCTGCGCGAAGACGCCGAACGCGGTCCGGCCGATGTCCTCCGCCGCGATGCCCGGCAGCCGCGCGTCGCCCATCGGCAGGTGCAGGGCGAGGACGCCGTCGTCGTCGCGGACCGGGCGGAAGAAGTCGACGAACGCCTCGAAGTAGAACGTCGTGGAGAGGAACGTCGTCGGCACGCCCGCCTCGACGAAGAACTTCTCCGCCTCGGCCTTGCTGTCGAAGTGCGGGACCTTGTACCGCTCGTGCAGCGTCGGCACGCGGTCGTCGCGCAGGTGCAGGCGCGTGTCCGGCAGGGTCGACCAGATCACGTGCCGCAGCCCCGTGGCCTTCGCGGCCGCCGCCATCGCGCGGGCCTGCAGCTGCTCGCGTTCGACGGAGTTGTACTCCCAGAACGCGGTGACCAGGTAGGCGCCGTACGCGCCTTCGAGGGCCTTCGTGAGGCTCGCTTCGTCGTCGAGGTCCGCGGCGACGACTTCGGCGCCGCGGGCGGCCAGCGCCTGTGCGGCCGCCGAGTCCGGGTTGCGCGTGAGCGCGCGCAGGGCGAACCGCCGCTCCGGGTCGTCGAGGATCGCGCGGGCCAGCCCGCCGCCCTGCTGGCCGGTCGCGCCGACGACGGCGATGATCTTCTGGTCGGACATCGGAACCTCCTGGGCTCGGGCCGGGCGTTCCGGCCACCGGTCCAGGTAAGCGCCGCGAGATGCACGGCGAGTGCACGCAGCGTGCACGTGGTTTACAAGACCACCCCGGGATTCCTAGGATTCGCCGGTCGGGCCGCAGAACTGGAGGATCCGGATGGCGCGCGCCGGTCGGCGGCAGGACGACGAGATCTCGGTCGCCGAGCTGCTCCGCGAAACCGGGGCGACACCGCGGTCGCTCGGCGGTCCGCCCGAGGCCACGCCCGCTCGCGACGAGGACACCGGCGACGGCTACCGGGAACGCCTCGAGCAGCGGGCCCGGGAGGCGGCCGCGGCCCAGCAGCGGGCCGGACGGCGGATCCGGTGGGTTTCCGCGGTCGGCGGCGCCGTCGTAGTGGTCGGCAGCCTCGTGCTCATCGCGGTCACGTCCGAAAGCTCCCCGGGGCGGCAGGCGGCGCTCACCCCGGACTCGCTCGCGCCGGCGACGACGGCTCCGCGGTCGACCACGCCGGTCCCGGTGAAACCGAACCCCACGCCGATCCCGACCGTGCTGCGGCAGACGGAGTCCTCGGCCCCGCCACCGCCGCGGACCCAGGCGCCGCCCGTCGAGACCGCCACGTGCGTCGTGCGCTTTTCCGTGACGGACCAGTGGAACGACGGCTTCACCGCGGGCGTCGCCATCACCAACAAGGGCAGCGGGACGCTCTCGCCGTGGACGCTCTCCTGGACGTTCACCGCCGGCCAGCGGGTCACCCACGGCTGGGACGGCAAGTACAGCCAGAGCGGCAGCCGGGTCACGGTGATCGCCGAGTCCTACAACGCCACCCTCGCTCCGGGCGCCACCGTCAGCACCGGCTTGAACGGCGCCTTCGACCACGGCAACCCGGCGCCCACGGCGTTCACGCTCAACGGCGCCCGCTGCGACGCGGGCTGACGATCTTCACGTCGGCCAGCTCCAGCAGGCCGTCCAGCTCGACGCGCGCGCGGGTGCGCCGCGGATCGGGCACCAGACCTTCGGCGCGGACGACGTCGAGCAGGCGGCTCGCCAGCGGCAGCACCAGGTGGCGTCCCCAGCAGCGCTCGCTGACGTGCCCGAACGGCAGGTAGCCGGGATGGCGGTCGGCGTCGAGCTCGGCCCAGCGCCGCGGCCGGAACTCGTCCGGCGCCTCCCAGAGCTTCGGTGAGCGGTGGCTCAGCAGCGGCAGTAGCAGGACGTCGTCGCCGGGCGTGATGCGCGTGTCGACCTCGGTGAATTCCGGCGAGCGCACGCGCAGGACGTTCCACGACGGCGGCAGCAGCCGCAGCGCCTCGTTGAGGACGTACTCGTTCGGGACGTCGTCGTCGAACGGCGCGCCCAGCCACACCGCGTTGGTCACCAGCGCGGCGACCGTGAAGCAGATCGGCCCGGCGACCCGGCGGTAGAGGTACATCCGGAACCGCCGCTCGGCCAGCGTCCCGGCGGCCACGACCTGCCGCGCGAGGGTGGACAGCGGCACTTCGGGTGCAGGCGGGCGGACCAGCGCGGCGCCGGCGGTGACGGCCGACCACGTCAGCTTCGGGGTCAGCTCCAGGCGCCGGTCGACGAGCACGCGGAACCGCCGCAGCTCCGGCCCGAAGACGAACCGGCGCAGGTAGTCGTGCGGCACGGCCGGCCATGCGCCGGTCAGGTCCGGGGAGTCGGCGGGCCGCTTCAGCGCCGCCCGGACGTCCGCGCCCAGGGCCTGCATGAGGCTCGCGGACTCGGCGCGGGTGACCTCGCGGCCCAGTACCGGCTTGAACGTCGGACGTTCCTCGGCGTTGGCCGGGCGGGCGCGCAGGACGGCGTCCATCAGCTCCGGGTCCGCGATCCCGACGGTGTCTTGTTCGAGCCGGAAGAGCCCGCCGTCGCGGTGGTTACGGAGCAGTTCTTCCAGGCGGGGCGCGAAGACGACCGCGCGCTGGGCGGGGGCGATGACCACGTTCGGCACTCCTCGACGGGAACGGGCCGGCCCCGGGGGGTGTCCGGGACCGGCCGCGACGATCAGATCCAGCCGTACCAGGCGTAAGCCTTCAGGCTCTTCTTGGGAAGCGCTTTCTTGACCAGGCGGACGAGCTTCACCGGATTCCTCCCTAGCTCGGTTGTCAGGACCGTGACCGAGACTAGGCAGAGCGGGATCGGTTCAGCACGAAGCACTACACGTTCGGCCCAGATCTTTCGGCGCGAAATGGGCGCGAGGAAAAATGCGTGTTAAATCAGCTGAGCACTTCGCGCATGAATGTCACAAGCCACTGCTGTGCCGGGCTGCGCGCGTGCGTGTGGCGCGTGTACACCGACACCTGCGCCGGCTCGACGTCCATCGGCAGCTCGAACAGCCGGACGCGGTGCTCGGCCGCGAACATCTCCGCCACCAGGCGCGGCACCATCGCCACCAGTTCGCTGTCCTGGACCAGGTACGGCAGGGCCGCGAACCGGGTCACCTCCAGGACCACCCGGTCGAGCAGCCCGCACGCCTCGAGCGCGCGGCGCGGGCCGTCGTGGCCGGTCGGGCCGAACACCGTCACGTGCCGCTCCGCCGCCAGCTGCTCGAACTCGACCGACGAACCCAGGCGGGGGTGGTCGCCGGACACCATCCCCAGGTAGCCCTCGGAGAACAACGGGACCCGCGCGACGCGTTGCGAGCTGATCAGCGGCGACGCGATGAACGCGTCGATCTCGCCGCGGCCGAGCTGGTCGGCCGCGCGGTCGACGTCCAGCGGCCGGACCGTGAGCGTCACGCCGGGCGCCCGCGCGGGCAGCGCCGCCATCAGGCGCGGCAGCAGCGAGATCTCCCCCAGGTCCGACAGGCACAGCGTGAACGCCGCCCGGGCCGTCTCGGGCGAGAACGACCACGCGCCGCTGACCGCCGACTCGATGCCGGACAGCGCGCTGTGCAGGGGTTCGTAGAGCGCGCGGGCGGTCGTCGTCGGCACCAGGCCGCCGCCCGTGCGGCGGAACAGCTCGTCGGAGAACCGGCGCCGCAGCTTCTGCAGGCTGTAGCTGATCGTCGGCTGCGTGACGTGCAGGGATTCCGCCGTGGCGGTCACGCTGCGAGTCTCGTAGAGCAGCACGAACGTGCGCACCAGGTTGAGGTCGAAATCCCGCATCATCGATCCTCTCTATGAAGCACCTGGCCAACATCTATTGGAACACGACCAGGCGGCTTCCCTAGGGTCTGGTCCAACCCGTCCGAGGAGGACCCGAGCATGCCCACCGTCCGCCGGATCGCCCACGAGTTCCTGCACCGCCGAGGCCTGACCACGATCTTCGGCAACCCCGGCTCGAACGAGCTGCCGTTCCTCGCCGAGCTGCCGGACGGCTTCCGGTACGTCCTCGGCCTGCACGAAGGCGCCGTCGTCGGGATGGCCGACGGCTACGCCCAGGCCACCGGCCGGCCGGTGCTGGTCAACCTGCACGCCGCCGCCGGCTCCGGCAACGCGATGGGCGCGCTGACCAACGCCGTCTACTCGCGCTCTCCCCTGGTGCTCACCGCCGGCCAGCAGGTGCGGGCCGCCATCGGCATGGAGGCGATGCTCGCCAACGTCGACGCCACGCAGCTGATGCGCCCCCTGGCCGCCTGGTCCGGCGAGCCGAGCTGCGCCGAAGACGTCCCGCGCTCACTCGCGCAGGCGGTGTTCGAAGCCGAGCTGCACCGGCGCCCGAGCTACCTCTCGGTGCCCTACGACGACTGGGCCGCCGAGCTGCCCGCGAACGCCGCCGTGACCCTGGATCGGACCGTGACGAGAGGCTTGGCCCCGAGCGAGGCCCAGCTCGACGACCTGGCCGCCGTCGTCGCCGCGGCGAAGAACCCCGCGCTCGTCCTGGGCGGGGACATCGACGCCACCGGCTTGTTCGACCGGGCCGTCGCGCTCGCCGAGCACCTCGGCCTGCCGACCTGGGTGGCGCCGTCGCCGCACCGGCTGCCCTTCCCCAACCGGCACCCGCTCTTCCGCGGCGTGCTCCCGGCCGGCATCGCGCCGGTCTCGGACGCGCTGACCGGGCACGACCTCGTGCTCGTCCTCGGCGCGCCGGTGTTCCGCTACCACCAGTACCTGCCCGGTGCGTACCTGCCGGAAGGCACGCGGCTGATCCAGGTGACCGACGACGTCGGCGCCGCGGCCCGCGCGCCGATGGGCGAGGCGCTGGTCGCCGACTGCGCGCCGGTGATCGAGGCGCTGCTGGCCAAGGTGCCCGCCCGGCCGTCGAGCGGTGGCCGTGTCGGGAACCCGGAGCCCAAGACCGGCGCGAAGGCGTTGCACCCGGAGCAGGTCTTCGCGGCGCTGCGGGAAACACAGGCCGCGGACACCCGGTACGTCGTCGAATCGACCTCGACGAGCTCGGCCTGGTGGCGGCAGATGGACCTGCGCCGCGAGGGGTCGTACTTCTTCCCCGCCGCCGGCGGCCTCGGGTTCGGCCTGCCCGCCGCGGTCGGCGTCGCGATGGGCAGCCCGGACCGCCCGGTCGTCGGCATCATCGGCGACGGCTCGGCGAACTACGGCATCACGGCGCTGTGGACCGCGGCGCACTACCGCGTCCCGGTCACGTTCGTGATCCTGCGCAACGGCGTCTACGGCGCGCTGAAGTGGTTCGCCGAGGTGCTCAGGACGCCGGACGTGCCGGGCACCGAGATCCCCGGCCTGGACTTCACCGCCATCGCCGCCGGCTACGGCGTTTCCGCCACCGCGGTCACCGACCTCGACCACCTGTACACCGAGCTCAAGACGATCCCGGACGGCCCGCGGCTGATCCAGGTCGACACCGAACCGACCTCCCCGGAGTGATCATGACCCTGCTCGACGAAGACTTCGCCCGCGGTAGCGGCGGGACCCACCCGGTCGTCGAACCGGCCACCGGGGAAACCCTCGGCGGCGTGGGCATCGCGACGCCGGACGACGTCGCGGAGGCGGCCGCGGCCGCTGCCGTGGCCCAGCGCGACTGGGCCCGGCGCAAGCCCGCCGAACGGGCCGCGGTGCTGCGCCGCGCCGGTGAACTGTGGGAGGCGCACGCGGCCGAGGTGCAGGACTGGATCGTCCGCGAAGCCGGTTCGACGCGGCCCAAGGCCGGGATCGAAACGGAGATGGCGGCCGGGATCTGCTTCGAGGCCGCGGCCCTGCCCACCCATCCGCGCGGCGAGGTGCTGAGCACCGGCGAACCGCGCTGGTCGCTGGCCCGGCGCGTCCCGGCCGGAGTGGTTTCGGTGATCTCGCCGTTCAACTTCCCGCTGATCCTGGCGATCCGCTCGGTCGCGCCCGCGCTCGCGCTCGGCAACGCCGTGCTGCTCAAGCCGGACCTGCGCACCGCGGTGTCCGGCGGGGTGAGCCTGGTGCGCGTCTTCGAAGAGGCCGGGCTGCCCGACGGCCTGTTGCACCTGCTGCCCGGGGACGCCGCCGTCGGCGCCGCGGTGGTCGACGCGCCCGAGGTGTCGGTCGTGTCGTTCACCGGCTCGACGGCCGCCGGGCGCAAGGTCGGCGAGGCCGCCGCCCGGGCGCTCAAGCGCGTGCACCTGGAGCTGGGCGGGAACAACGCGCTCGTCGTGCTGCCGGGGGCCGACGTCGCCAAGGCCGCGTCCGCCGGCGCGTTCGGCTCGTTCCTGCACCAGGGCCAGATCTGCATGACGACCGGCCGCCACCTCGTCCATGAGTCCCAAGTGGACGAATACGTCGAGGCCCTCTCCGAGAAGGCGCGGCGGCTGCCGGTGGGCGATCCGGCCGCCGGCGACGTCGCGCTCGGCCCGATCATCGACGACCGGCAGCTCGCGCACGTCACCGACGTCGTCGACCGCAGTGTCGCGGCGGGCGCCCGCGTGCTGGCCGGCGGCAAGCCCGACGCGCCGTACTACCCGCCGACCGTCCTCTTCGGACTGTCCGATGAGAACCCCGCCTGGCGCGAGGAGATCTTCGGCCCGGTCGCGCCGGTGCGCGCCTACCGCGACCTCGGAGAGGCCGCGCGGATCGTCAACGACTCCGAGTACGGCCTGTCGGTCGGCATCCTCGGCGACGTCGGCACCGCGATGACGCTGGCCGACGAGGTCCGCTCGGGCAAGGTGCACATCAACGAGCAGACCGTCGGCGACGAGCCCACCGCGCCGTTCGGCGGCGTCGGCGACTCCGGCAACGGCTCCCGCTTCGGCGGCGCCCAGGCCAACATCGAGGCCTTCACCGAGACCCAATGGCTGACCGTCCGCGCGGAGATCGCGGGCTACCCCTTCTAGGAGCACGACAATGACGACGTCTCCCGCCCGTCCGGTGTGGACGGCGGTCCTCTGCTGGCTGACCGTCCTGCTCGAGGGCTACGACCTGGTCGCGCTCGGCGCCACCATCCCCACCCTGCTGAAGAGCGGCTACCTCGGCTTCACCGCGGCCGGCGCGACCGCGGTCGCCACCGTGTCACTGGTGGGCGTCGCGGTCGGCGCGGCGTTCCTCGGCCCGCTCACCGACCGCTTCGGCCGCCGCGGCATGCTCATCGGCTCGGTGCTGCTGTTTTCGCTGTTCACCCTGCTGACGCCGCTGGCGCCGAACGTGGCGACGTTCGGGATCTTCCGGTTCGCCGCCGGGCTCGGCCTCGGCGCGTGCATGCCGGTGGCGCTGACCGTGATGTCGGAGAACCTCCCGGCGCGGCGGCGGGCCAGCGCGAGCACGTTCACCATGACGGGTTATCACGTCGGCGCGGTGCTGACGTCGATCCTCGCGCTGTCCGCGAAGGACGACTGGCACGTGCTCTTCTACGGCGGCGGGATCGTCGGCCTGCTGGCCGTGCCGCTGATGTGGTGGAAGCTGCCGGAGTCGGCCGCCTACCTCGCGTCCAAGGAGGACGCGGCGGCCGAGCGCGTCGGCCTGCGCGACCTGCTCGGCGCGCGGTTCCGGCGGATCAGCATCGCCGTGTGGACCGGCTCGTTCATGGGGCTGCTGCTGGTGTACGGGCTCAACACGTGGCTGCCGCAGCTGATGCGCACGGCGGGCTACCCGATTTCGACGTCGATCACGTTGCTGCTGGTGCTCAACATCGGCGCGGTGCTCGGGCTGGTGCTGGCCGGCACGATCGCCGACCGGTTCGGCATCCGCCCGATCGCCCGGATCTGGTTCGGCGCGGGCGCGGTGCTGCTCGCGGCGCTGAGCCTGAAGATCGGGAACGCGTTCGTGCTCAACGCGGTCGTGCTGCTGACCGGCGTGTTCGTGTTCTCCGCGCAGGTGCTGATCTACGGGTACGTGGCGCAGGCGTTCCCGGCGCAGGCCCGCGGCACGGCGCTCGGGCTGACGTCGGCGGTCGGGCGCCTCGGCTCGATCCTCGGGCCGTTCGTGACGGGCGCGCTGGTCACGGCCGGGGTCGCGTACCCGTGGGGGTTCTACTTCTTCGCCGTCGTGGCCGCGTTCGGGCTGGTCGCGGTACTGATGTTGCGGAGTGAGGCACGCGCGGAGCTGGCGGCGGTGTAGTCAGGCCGTTTCCTCGGGGCGGCGGCGCATGGTCGGCTCGGGGTCCTCGGTGCGGCGGTCGGAGTCTTTCAGCACTTCGCGGGCCTGGGCTTCGGGGTCGGCGCTGTCGGCGGCTTGTTCTTCGGGCAGGAGCTCGGCGCGGGTTTCGGTGCGGTCGGGGATCTTGTCGTCCATGCCGGGGTGGTACCCGCTGATGTCCGGGCTCAGACACCCCGGGCGGCTGACGCGCCTGGGTTGCGAGCCGGGGATGGCGAGACTGGCCCAGCCCGGCGGGCGACTGCCGCTGGCCTCATCGGCGAGCGTCGTCGCCAAACCGGAGTCTCAGTCCTTCGTGCGCCGGTTGCCCGCAGCGTCGCGGCGGAGGCGGTTCGTCTCGTCCGAGATCTCCTCCAGCTGCTCCGCCAGCCCTGCGTGATCGTCGGCCAGATGGGGCTGGGCCGCGGCCAGCGGCGGCAACAGCGTCGCCGGGTCGTCGTCGCCCAGGGCGGCGCCCAAGCGGTCCGCGCTCTCCTGGGCCGCCGGGCCGAGGCCGTCCAGTGCGCTCACCCGGCCGGCCAGCTGGCGCAGGATCACCGAGTTGCGGCGTGCCCAGTCGGCGACCGCCCGGTCGCCCGCCCGGCGGTCGCGCTCCGCGTCGACCCGGGCCTCGCCCGTCTTCTCTCCCGAGTTCGACGGCTGCAGCCGCAGGTAGCGGCGTTCCGCGGCCTGGCGGCTCGCCACGCCCAGCGCCGGTGCCAGCGCCACCCAGCTGGCGCCCGCCGCGCGCGCCGCGGTGATCAGCTCGGGCTCCCACCCGGCGAGTTCCTCGCGCAGCACGCGCAGGCCGGCCAGCGCGGACAGCAGCCGGTCCTGGTCCGCCGAGCCGGCGCGGGCGGCCGTGACCGCTTCGTGGACCCGGCGCAGCGCGTCGGCGGGGTTACTTGCGTCCATCCGTCATCCTTTCGACGACCCGATTCTTGTCATCGTTCTGATGACATGCTAGAACAAGAACGCGTGGTAACGCCAGAGCCGTCGAGATGACGTCGAGGAGAATCGCGTGAGCACCGAGAGACCGATGACGGACGAGCGCGGGCCCGTGACCGCACTGCTCGAGGAACTCCTGGCGCGGATCGCCGCCGACGTGCCGGGCGCCGTCGGTGCGGCGGTTTCCGTGCACCACAACGGACATCCGCTGCACGTGGCCGCCGCCCACGGGCTCGCGGCCACCTTCGTCCCGGCCCAGCTGGACGGGTTCGGCGGCCCGGTCCCGGCCGCCGGCCGGACGGGCGAGCCGGTCGTCACCGCCGACGTCTTCGCCGACGAACGCTGGCCGTCGCTCACCCTGAGCGGCCTGATCGAACGTCACCCGGAGCTGGCGGCGGACTGGTCGCGCGTCCGCGGCGCCGCGGCGCTGCCCGCTCCCTGGGACGTCGAGGACAGCCTGGTGCTGTCGGTGACGCTCGACCGGCCCGCCACCGACGAGACGCTGAAGGTCTTGCGGCGCAACGAAAGGCTCACCGCTTCGGCGCTGATCGTCGCCGAAGCGGCCCGGCCGGACCGGGCCGAGCAGATGCTCGACCTCCTGCAGTCGCGGGCAGCGTTGGAGGAGGCGAAGGGCATCGTCATCGCCCTGCGCCGCTGTGACCCCGATGAGGCCTGGGAGACGCTCAGGCGGGCGAGCCAGCAGTTCAACGTCAAGGTGCGCGAGCTCGCCGTGGCGCTGGTGGAACTGCTGGCCGGCGCCCCGGCGCCGCAGCCCGGCGGCGACCGCACGATCCGTCCGGGTCCTGCCGCCCGGGCCGCCGCCGAGCAGGTGCTGCGGGCGTTCGAGCGCGAGGCCGAGCTGACCGGCGTGTAACGCTCCGGGCGTCGCGGGCGACCTGCGTGCACCGGGATCGCCGATCCCGGACGGCCCGAGGAGGCCCGATGCCGGATGCCGGCCCCTGGCCCGAGATCCACCGGGAGCGCGCCGCGCTGGCCGACGACCTCGCGGACGTGCAAGCCTGGTCGACGCCGTCCCTGTGTCGCGAGTGGACAGTCCACGAAGTACTCGGCCACGTCGTCTCGACCGCGACGTTGAACCCGGCCACGTTCTTCGCGCGGCTGGCCGGCTCCGGGTTCCGGTTCGCCACGATGACGACGAGGAACATCGCCCGCGAGACCGCGGACGGCCCCGCGGCGACGCTCGCCCGGCTGCGCGCGCACGCGAACGACACGACCGGGCCGCCGGGCCCGGCGGATTCGTGGCTCGGCGAGGTCGTGGTGCACGGCACGGACATCCGCTGGCCGCTCGGGCTCGACCGCGCGTTCCCGGCCGCGACGTTGATCCGGGTGGCTGAGTTCTACCGCCGGTCCAACCTGCTGATCGGCGCGAAGAACCGGGTCGCCGGGCTCACGCTCCGGGCGAGCGACGCGGAGTGGTCGGCCGGGAGCGGGCCGGAGGTGGCGGGGCCGTTGCTCGCGTTGGTGATGGCGATGACCGGCCGGGAGGCGGCGCTGGAACAGCTGTCCGGCGCCGGGTTGGAGCAGCTCTCGGCCCGGTGCCGGACAAGCTGAGTCCGGCGGTCCGGCTCGCCGGCTAGGCCGGGTCGATGCGGAACACCGCGATACGCTCCGCCGCCGCAGCCGCCCCCTCCGGAGTTGCCTTCTCCGCGAGCCCCGTCGTCACCAACCGCTTTCCGACACTGGCCGGACTGCTCGCCACCAGCTCGCGCAAGAGCGGGCGCCGCTCCTCCACCGGGACCTCCGTCAACCGGGCCGCCTTCGTGCGGCGGCCGCGCGTCAACGTCACCGATTCCGCCGCCCGCGCGTTCGCCACCCATGCCGCCTTCGGGTAGGCCTGGAAGATGTAGCGGTCTCCGTCGATCGGGATCACCGCGATCGGGAACGTCCGGGGCACCCCCGTGCGGCGCCCCGGGACCGTGAGCAGCTGCATCGGGCCGAACGCGACACCCAGGCGCTGGAGCCCCACGACGATCTTGTTCCCGGCGTTGACCATCCGCCGGTAGTTCTGCGCTGTTGTCATGCCACGACCGTACACGAGATCATATGAGTTTCATATGATCTGTGACTCGTACTCAGTGGCGGTCCGGGCCGGGCTCGGTTTCCGGCGGCAGCGGGTCCGGTACGGGCGTGCCCGGCTCGGGCGACGGCACGTCCGGCGTGGGGCCGGGCGGGTCCGGGACGAGGGGATCCGGCGAGATCGGCTCGGGCGGCGCCGGGGGTGCGGTCATCCAGGCCGTGGTCGGCATCGGTCTTCCCTCCGCCACGCGCCGTCCGCGGCTCGGACGGCGATCACCGGTGGTTACCACCACTGTGCGAAACGGAAACACGGCGGCCGAGGAAGGCCAGCATCCGCGTCTGCTCGTCGGCGCCGGCGGGCGGGACGAGCTCCGGCCCGAAGAACCCCGGCCGGCGCACGGCGTTCGCCCGCGCCCAGGCGAACGCCACCGCCACGAGCTCCGGCGGGAGCCGCACGTCCTGACCGGCCGCCGAGCCGATGTCCCAGCTGTGCGCCGCGAGGTCGGTGGTCAGCAGCGCGACGATGCCGGCGACCGGGATCTCGCCGAGCCCGGGCAGCGAAACCGGCCTGCCCAGCTCCTCGTCGGTCAGCGCACCGACCAGAGCGGCCCGCCACGTCTCGACAGGGTCCGCCCCGGCCAGCACGGCGGGATGCGGAGCTCCCGGCGCGCCCGCGGTCTCGGCGTAGTCCTCGCCGGTCGCCCAGGCCCGCAGCTGCCGCTGACCCCAGACGACGTGCCCGGCGACGTCCCGCACCGACCACTCCGTGCACGCCGAGGGCGTGTCCCACTGGTCGTCGCGCACCGCCGCCAGCACCGCGTCGAACCCGTCCTGGGCGTGCCGGTACAAGTCCATCGTGTCCATTTCGCTCCTTCGCCGAGGTGTCCTGTCCCCCGAGGACGAACGGGCGCGGCCGGACTCGACAGTTGACCCTGACACCGTGTCAGCCGCTATTCCGGACCCATGACGTTCTTCCGCACCGCCACCGAGGTGGCCGCCGACCTCCGCCGGGGCACGCTCTCGGCCCGCGAGCTGACCGAACAGCTCTTCGCCCGCATCGACGCCTCCGACGTCAACGCCGTCGTCGCGACCCGCCGCGACTTCGCGCTCGAAGCCGCGGCGAAAGCAGACGCGACGACCGGCGGCCCGCTGCACGGCGTCCCGATGACGATCAAGGACGCCTTCGCCGTCGCCGGGATGGCCACGACCTGGGGTGAACCGGCCTTCGCGGACAGCGTCGCCGACGAGGACGCCGTGGTCGTCGAACGCCTGCAGGCGGCCGGCGCGATCGTCGTCGGGAAGTCGAACGTCCACCACATGCTCGCCGACTTCGGCCGGACCGAGAACCCGGTCTACGGGCGGACGGTGAACCCGCGGGACCACGCCCGGACACCGGGCGGGTCCAGCGGCGGCGCGGCGGCCGCGCTCGCGGCCGGACTGTCCTTTTTGGAGTACGGCTCCGACCTCGCCGGGTCGATCCGGATCCCGGCGGCGTACTGCGGCGTCTACGGCCTCAAGCCGACGCCGGGAACCGTGCCACTGCGCGGTTTCCAGCCGCCCGGGCCGCCCGCCGATCCGGTGCGGGAGTTCCCGTCGGCCGTCGGTCCCCTCGCCCGCTCGGCCGCCGACCTGCGGCTCGCGCTGAGCGTCACCGCCGGACCGGGAACGCCTTCACGGCGGTCGCGGCTCGCGGACTTCCGCGTCGGCGTCGTCCTCGACGATCCGGACTGCCCGGTGACCGGCGAGGTCGGCAAGGTCCTGTCGGACGCCGTCGACGCGCTCGCGCGGGCCGGTGTGCAGGTGACCGAAGGCTGGCCGGACGGCGTCGATCCGGCCGTCCAGGCGGAGGCGTTCGGCTTCCAGGTCGAGTGGTTCTTCGCCGCGATGGAAGGCCGGGAGCCGGTCGGCGCGGCCGAGCAGGAGCGGCAGCGGGCCGCGCTGGGGGCGGCGTGGGCCCGGTACTTCAGAGGCGTCGACGTCTTCCTCTGCCCGACCGTGTTCACGACGGCCTTCCCGCACGACGACCGGCACCGCTACGACGACCAGGTGTTCTGGGTCGCGCAGGCGTCGCTGCCCGGGCTGCCGGCGGTGAGCGCGCCGATCGGGGGCACGCTGCCGGTCGGGCTGCAGGTGATCGGGCCGGCGCACGAAGACGACACCGCGATCACGTTCGCGGAGCTCGCCGCGGACGTCCTCGGCGGGTTCGTCCCGCCTGCGGAATGATCGGGCCGTGTTCTCGATCGGCGACTTCGCGCGCCACGGCCGGGTGTCGGTCCGGATGCTGCGCCACTACGACGCGCTCGGGCTGCTGCGGCCGGCGCGCGTCGACGCCGCGACCGGCTACCGCAGCTACACGGCGGGCCAGCTGGCGCGGCTCAACCGGATCGTCGCGCTGAAGGACCTCGGGTTCACCCTCGAGCAGGTGGCGACGCTGCTGGCCGAAGACGTCTCGGCCGAGCAGGTGCGCGGCATGCTCACCCTGCGCCGGGCGGAGCTGGAAGCCGCGCTGGCGGAAGGCGCGGCGCGGCTCGCGCAGGTCGAGGCACGGCTGCGGACGATCGAGGACGAAGGTCACGCACCCGACGTCGTCGTGAAGGAGCTGCCGGCGATGCGCGTGGTGGAGCTGACGGGCGTCGCGGCGGGGTTCGCGCCGGAGGCGATCGGCCCGGTGGTGCGCCCGCTGTGCGCGGAGCTGGGCCGCCGTCTCCCCGCGGCGGACGTCACCCCGGCCGGGCGGCTGACCTGCTACTACGAGCAGCGCGCGGAGGACGAGGTCGTCGTGCACGCGGCGGTTCCGGCGTCGGTCGGCGCGGGCGACCTCAACGGCTTGGCGGTGGCGGACCTCGCTCCGGTCCGCGCGGCGACGCTCGTCCACCGCGGCGCGATCGACGGCGTGCTGCCGAGCTGGCAGGCGGTCGTCCGCTGGATCGACGACCACGGGTTCACCTCGGCCGGGCCGCAGCGGGAGCTGTACCTGGACTGCCCGGAGGATCCGGCGGGCTGGGTGACGGAACTGCAGGAGCCGATCGGCTGAGAGAATCCCCCGATGACGACGTCCGCTCAGCCCCGTGCCTTCATTTCCTACGTCCGGGACACCGAGCAGCACTGCGACGAGGTCCGGGAGTTCGCGGCTCTGCTGCGGGGAAGCGGGATCGACGTCGAACTCGACCAAGGCGCCGGCCAAGACCGGTATGCCTGGGCGCTGAAGAACCTCGGCGAAGCCGATTTCGTGCTCGTGGTGGCCTCGGAAGGCCACCGGCGGGCAGGCGACGGAACCGAAGCTTCGGCGCTGCGCGACCTGCTCGAGGACGATCGGCGCGACTGGACCGGGAAGCTGCTGCCCGTGATCCTGCCCGGCCGGAAGATCGGCGACCTCCCCGCGTTCTTGCGGGGTCACCACGCCGACCACTTCCTGGTCTCCGCTCTGACGGTGGACGGAGTCGACCACCTGCTCCGCCATCTGACCCGGCGGTCCTTGGCGGTCTCCTGGCGATCCGAGCTGCTCCCGCAGGACTACCGGCCGCGAAGTCCGCTCGTCGAGGTGCATCTCGTCCCGGCCGGGCCGGCGGCCCGCTACGGCGTGCCCGAGCTCGCGCGGACGTGTGAGGAACTGGCGACGCTGGGAACGTCCGAGGGGCTCTTCTCGCAGTCCTTGAGCGCCGGATCGTCCGCGGACGCGGCGTGGGCGTTTTCGCCCGACGGGCAAGGCGGGGAATGCGGACTCGCCGTGGTGCGCGATGGTCAGCGGACGTGCTGGTTTCCCTTGCCCGGTGCGCTCTTCGACCGGGAAGACCTGGCGCGGCAGGTCTCGGCCCGGCTGCGCACCCTGCTGGCCATCAGCCTGCCGAAGCCCGGCCGCTTCGCTCCCGGGATCGGGTTGGATCCGGTCACCGCGACGACCGGGATCGCCGAGGCGTCGGCTCACCACAAGACCTTCAGCCTGACCAGCCCCGGACGCATCAGGATCGGCCCCGAGGAGTCCTTCGCGCCCGAAGAGCTGGATCGCGCGGCCGGGGAAATCGCCGAAGAACTCGTCGCGCGGCTCGAGGCTCCGCTGGAGCGCTGAGTTACTGCGTCCGCGGGTGGTGGGCGTGCTCGGCCGGGAGGTCGCGGTCCAGGTGGTCCGCGTGGTGCAGCGCCTGGGCCAGCAGGCCGCGCACGTGGTTGTCGGCCGCGGAGTAGTAGACGAACGTCCCTTCGCGGCGGCCCTTCACCAGGCCCGCCAGCCTGAGCTTCGCCAGGTGCTGGCTGACCGCCGTCGGGGCCGCGCCCGCCAGCTCCGCCAGGCACGCCACCGACGACTCGCCCTGCAGCAGCGCCCACAGCACCTTGATGCGGGTCGGGTCGGCGAGCAGGCGGAACGACTCCGCGGCCAGGTGGACCTGCTCGTCGGTGGGCATGTCGAACTCCGGCGACGACGCGTGCATGCCGCGAACCTTACTACTTGCGTATCTGCGTGCATGCGCAGATAGACTCATCGCATGGGACACGGACACGGGCACAGCCACGACAGCGCCGGGCGCGTCGACCACGCCCTCGAAACCAGCCGGCGCGGCCTGCGCACGCTGACGTGGTCGTTCGCCGCGCTGTTCGTGACCGCCGTCGCGCAGCTGGTGCTCGTGCTCGTCACCGGCTCGGTCGCGCTGCTCGGCGACACGATCCACAACTTCGCCGACGCGCTCACCGCCGTCCCGCTCGGCATCGCGTTCGTGCTGGGCCGGCGCGCGGCGACGCGGCGCTACACCTACGGCCTCGGCCGCGCGGAAGACCTGGCCGGCGTGGTCGTCGTGCTGGTCGTCGCGGCATCGGCGGTGCTCGTCGGGTACGAGTCGGTCCTGCGGCTGCTGGATCCGCGGCCGGTCGGCCACCCGTGGATCGTCGCGGCCGCGGGCGTGATCGGCTTCGCCGGCAACGAGCTCGTCGCGCGGTACCGGATCAAGGTCGGCCGGGAGATCGGCTCGGCCGCGCTGGTCGCCGACGGGGTGCACGCCCGGACCGACGGCTTCACGTCGCTGGCCGTCGTCGCGGGCGCGGCCGGGGTGCTGTTCGGTTTCCCCTCGGCGGACCCGATCGTCGGGCTCGGCATCACGGTGGCGATCGTGTTCGTGCTGCGCGACGCGGCGAAGGAGGTGTTCCGGCGGCTGCTGGACGCCGTCGACCCGGAGTCGGTGGAGCTGGCCGAGCGGACGGCCCTGGACGTCGAGGGCGTGCTCGGCGCGCGTGACCTGCGGATGCGATGGGTCGGGCACCAGCTGCGGGCCGAGGTGGCGGTGACCGTCGCGGCGGACCTGACGGTCGGCGAAGCCCACGCGCTCGCGCACACCGTGGAGCACCGGCTGGTGCACACGATCCCGCGGCTGGCCGCCGTGGTGGTCCACACCGAACCCGAGGTGGGCGCGGAACGGGCTCACGAGGCGGTCGGTCACCACCACTAACTGGGCATCACCCGTGTTCGAAGGGGCATCACTCGTGATTGGGGAGGCATCACGTGTGATTGAAGGGGCATCACTCGTGATTGGCGGGTCGACACGTCAGGCCGGGGCCGGCTGACGTGCGCCCGCTCGCCAGACCGCGGCGGCCGACAGGGCGGTCAGGGTCGCCAGGGCGCCGGATACCGCCACCGCCGTTGCCGGGCCCACCTGCTCCGCCAGCACTCCCGCGCCGACGATCGCCACGCCCTGCGAGCTGGAGAGGCACGTGGCGAGGCGGCCCATCACCGTGCCGCGGCGGGCGTCCGGGACCAGGTCGGCGACCGCCGCCTGCAAGCGGATGAGATACACCGTCGACAGGCCGCCCGACAGTGCCCAGAATCCCGCCGCCCACCACGGGCCCGGCAGCAGCGGGCACACCAGCAGCGGCAGCCCGGCCAGCGCCGCCGGGACGGCGACCGAACGCGGTGCCGCCCGCGGCCGGGACGCCGTCTTGGCCGCCCACCAGCCACCCAGCACGCTGCCGACCGGGTCCGCCGCCATCAGGATCCCCACGCCGGCCGACCCGATGCCCGCCGACGCCGCGTACGGCGCCGCGAGACCTTCCGGCACCACGAGGAAGCCGATCAGCGCCGCGAACCCGTACACCGCGACCAGCACCGGCCCCGCCTGCGCCGGCAGCCCGGCCGTCTTCGTGGCCCGCGCCGCCGGGCGGGGCCGCACGAACGCCACGACGACCGCCGCGCTCGTCAGGAACGTCGCCGCGTTGACCAGCAGCGCGAGGGCCGGCCCGGTCGCCGTCACCAGGACGCCGCCCGCGCCGAACCCGGCGACCTGCACCGCCTGGATGGTGATCTGGCGCAGGCCCATCCCGGCCTGGAACAGCGGCCCCGGCAGGACGTCCGGGAGCAGCGCCAGCTGCGCGGCCTTGAACGGCGCGGACGCCAGCGTCAGCACGCCGATGAGCCCCCACAACAGCCACAGCGGCAGCCCCGGCACGGCCATCGCGGCCGCGAGCAGACCGCGGACGACGTCGGTCGCGACGACGACCGCCCGCCGCGGGTACCGGTCGGCCAGCCCGGACAGCAGGACGCCGCCGAGCACGGCCGGGACGAACGTCAGCGCGTACGTCAGCGCGGTCAGCGCCGCCGAGTTCGTCCGGGCGAAGACCACCAGCGCCAGCGCGACCCGGGCGACCTGGTCGCCGCACACCGACAGTCCTTCGGCCAGCCAGAGCGCCCGGAACTCCCGGACGCGCAGCGCGTCACCGAACCCCGTCACCCTTACCACCCCCGGGAAGGGCACGCGCGGGACGGCCGGGCGGTTTAGCCCCGCCGCAGCCCGAACATCAGCTTCAGCACGACCAGCAGCACCGTGCCGAGGATCAGCGGCTGCGCGAGGATCAGCTGGACGAGGGCCGGCATCGCCTTCAGCGTCGGCGCCGGGACGAACAGGCCGCCGATCGCCGTGATGAACGGGAAGCCGGCCAGCATCAGGTTGTCGCGGGACCAGTGCACGCCGGAGAGGACGTCGATCGCGCTGGCGAACAGGACGCCGAACAGCACCGTGCCCGCCGCGGCCAGCACCGGCAGCGGGACCGCCTGCAGCAGCCGGTCGAACGGGCCGAGGCCGCCCAGCACCAGCAGGATCACGCCGGTGGCCAGGGTGACGTACCGCGAGCCGACCTTCGTCACGCGCAGCAGGCCGATGTTGTCCGGGTAGGCCAACGTGGACAGTCCGCCGAACACCGCGCCGACCGTGCTGCCGAGGACCTCGCCGAACACGCCCTGGGACACGCGGTACCCGGACAGCTCCTGCCTGCCCCAGTCGGCCACGATGTCGTAGGTGGCGATGCTCTCGGCGATCGCGGGCAGCAGGGTGATGAAGAAGATCAGCACGAGGTCGCCGTGCACCTCGAAGCCGAACGGGAAGATCCGCGGCACCGTGACGCCGAGGTTCTCCCCCACGGCGCCGAAGTTCGTCGGCGCCAGCAGCGCGTAGACGAGCGTGCCCACGACCACGGCGACCAGCACCGCACCGCGGCGCAGCAGTTTTCCGCGGCGCAGCAACGTCAACGCGATGACGAGGGCCGCCGCGACGCCGCCCGCGAGGAGGTTCACCCACGGGAAACCCGGGCTCGTCGGCGTGCCCAGCCAGTTGGGCAGCGCCGTGCTCGTCAGCTGGGTCGCCAGGATCAGCACCAGCACGCCGGAGATGATCGGGTCGCGCACGAACTTGGCCAGGTAGGTGATCGGGCCGAACCGCTTGAGCGGGATCGCGATCACGCACCAGATCAGCCCGGCGACGACCATCGACCCGAACGCGGCACCGAGGCCGCCGCGCCCGTGCCCGACGGCCAGGAGCGCGGCCAGCGAGCCCGCGTACGGGCCCTGGATGATCGGCAGCCGCAGCAGGAAGACCGACTGCAGGATCACCACCAGCCCGGACGTCATGAACGTGACGCCGTAGAGGTAGGCGGTGTCGGTGGCGGACAGCTTGAACGCCGTGCCGATCAGTGCGGGGAAGATCAGCAGGCCTGCCATGCCGAGGATGTTCTGGATCCCGAGCCCGACCGCGCTGCCGACGCGGACCTTGTCGTCGATGCCGACGTCGAAGACGGGGACGGGCTCGGCCGGCGCGTCGGCGGTGATGCGAGTGGCCACGGGAACTCCTGGGTGGGCGGGTCAGCGGACGGGACGAGGGGCGCGCAGCCGGGCGGCCCAGCGTTCGAGCATCCCGGCGAGCACGATGCGGATCAGTTCGGACGCCTTCATCGGCGGGACTTCGGCTCGCGGCTTGCTCACCGGGGGTGCGGCAGGGGCGGGCACGGCAAGGGCGGGTTGGGCGGCCGACGGCTCTGTGGCGGCGGCATTCGCGGGCGCGGCGGCCGTCGGCGCGGCAGCGGGTTCGCCCTGCTCGATCCGCTCGCGCACCCGGGACGCCAGCTCCCCCACCATCCGGCCCGAGACGTCGGCCATGATCCCGCGGCCGAACTGGGCCAGCTTGCCCGAGATCGTCAGATCCGTGGCCAGCACGACGCTGGACCCTTCGCCCGCGGGTGTCACGCGCATCGTCGCGCGCGCCTTGGCCGTCCCGGAGCCGCGCGTGTCCTTGCCGTCGGCGAGCAGCACCGCCGTGCGCGCGACCGCGTCGCGCTCGACCACCTTCGCCACGCCCTGGTAGGCCGCGGTCACCGGGCCGACCTTGATCTTGACCTTGCCCTGGTAGGAGTCGTCGCCCAGATCCTCGGTCAGCTCCGCGCCCGGGAAGCACGCGGCGACGTTGTGGGCGTCCTGCAGGAAGCGGTACACCTCGTCGGGGTCGGCGGCGACCTCGAAGGAGTTCTCGATGAGCATCAGGAGACCCTCTTTTCGGCGGCGGCGGCGAGCAGGGCGTCTACGATGCGGGCGGGGGTGACCGGCGCGCGGGTCACGCGGGCGCCGAGCGGGCGCAGCGCGTCCTCGACGGCGTTGGCGATCGCGGCGGGCGGCGGGACGGTGCCGCCCTCCCCCGCGCCCTTCGCGCCGAGCGGGTTGAGCGGGCTGGGCGACTCGATGTGGAACAGCTCGACCGGCGGCACCTCGGCCGACGACACGAGCGCGTAGTCGAGGTAGCTCGTGGCCTGTGGCGTGGCTTCCTCGTCGTAGACGGCTTCCTCGTACATCGCGTTGCCGAGCCCGTGGGCGAAGCCGCCGAGCACCTGGCCGTCGACCAGCAGCGGGTTGATCACGGTGCCGCAGTCGTGGCCGATGACGTACTTGAGGATGGTGATCTCGCCGGTCTCCGGGTCCACCTCGACCAGCGCGGCGTGTGCGCCGCTGGCGTACGCGGCGCGTTCCGGCGAGAAGTAGCTGGCCGTCTCCAGACCGGCGGTGATCCCGCGTGGCAGTGTGATGCCGTGCTTGCCGATGTTCGCCACCTGCGCGAGTTGTTGCAGCGAAACGGACTTCTCGCGGTCGCCGCCGAGACAGGCGTGGTCGCCGTCGAAGTCCACTTCGGACGCGTCACAGCCGAGCAGCACCGCCGCCGTGTCGAGCAGCCGGGCCCGCATCTGCTTGGCCGCGTCGAACACCGCGGGCCCGCAGGTGGCCGTGATGCGCGAGGCGAACGTGCCCTGGCCGAACGGGATCCGGGCGGTGTCGCCGGTGGTGACCTCGATGTACTCCATGCCGAGCCCGAGGCCGTCGGCGGCGATCTGGGCGTAGATCGTCTCGTAGCCCTGACCCTGCCCGGCCGCGGCGAGCGTCACGAGGATCCGGCCGCGGTTGGTGACGCGGATCTTCGCACCTTCGTACGGGCCGAGGCCGCAGCCTTCGACGTACACGGCAAGTCCGATGCCGACGTAGCGGCCTTCCTCGCGCAGCTTCGCCTGTTCGCGGCGGGCTTCGTCGTAGCCGATGCGCTCCAGCGCGCCTTCCAGCAGCGCCGGGAAGTTCCCGCTGTCGTAGGTGAGCGGGCTGCCGTCGCGGAACATGATGCCGACCCGGTACGGGAACTCGTCGGCCTGGATGAGGTTGCGCCGCCGCACTTCCGCGGGGTCGAGGCCGAGGTGCGCCGCGATCCGGTCCATCATGCGTTCCATCACGAACACCGCCTGCGGCCGGCCCGCGCCCCGCACCGACGAGGTCGGGACCATGTTGGTGTAACAGGCCCGCAGCTCGATCTCGATGTTCGGCACCTTGTACGGGCCGGGCACCGTCGACGTCGTGATCGACGGCACCTGCAGTCCGGCACAGTACGCGCCCTGGTCGTGCTCGATCACGTCCTTGACGGCGAGGAGCCGCCCGTCGCCGTCGAAGCCGACGTCGATCCGGTGCGTCTGCGAGCGTTCCATCATCGCCGAGACGAAGTTCTCCTGCCGGTCCTCGACCCACTTCACCGCGCGGCGCAGCTTCTTCGCGACCCACGGAATCACGACTTCCTCGCCGTAGAACTGGGCTTTGGGGCCGAACCCGCCGCCGACGTCCGGCGGAGCGATCACGCGCAGGTCGTCCTCGGCCATCTCGTAGATCATCGACAGCTGCTGGCGCGCGTAGTGCGGCGACTGCGTGGTGTCCCAGATGGTCAGCTGCCCGGTCGCCGGCTCGAACCGCGCGGCCACCGCCCGCGGTTCCATCGAGTGGCCGCCGCCGCGCATCTGGTAGAACTCTTCGCTCAGCGTGTGCGGCGCGGCGCTCAGCGCTTCCGTGGCGTTGCCGGCACTCTGGGTGAGCAGCACGGCCACATTGGACTCGTCGCCGCTGTGCGCGAGCGGGCCGCCGGGGCGTAGCGCCGCCGCGGTGGAGCCGACCGCGGGCAGCACGTCGTAGTCGACGTCGATCAGTTCCAGCGCGTCTTCGGCGAGATACCGGGACTCCGCGATGACGACGGCGAGCGGTTCGCCGACGTAGTGCAGCTCCTCCGGCGGCATCGGCAGCCGCGGGTAGTCGCGCAGCTGCGGGTGCAGCACCTTGGGCGCCAAGGGTTTCTGGATCTCCACCAGGTCCGCACCGGAGAGCACCGCGACGACGCCGGGCAGCGCGAGAGCCTCGCTCGCGTCGAACGCCGTGATCCGGGCGTGCGCGTGTGGCGAGCGCAGGAAGGCCGCCGCGAGCGCGTCGGGCAGGTCGAGGTCGTCGAGGTAACGCCCTTGGCCGGTGAGCAGCCGCTGGTCTTCGCGGCGCGGGAGCCGGGCGCCGATCATCGCGTCAGGCATCGGCGTGTCCTTTCGCGACGTCCAAAACGGACTGGACGAGCCCGGTGTAGCCGGTGCAGCGGCAGATGTTCCCGCTGAGCACTTCGCGCGCCTGAGTGGCGTCGCGGACCGTGTCTTCGCGCAGCGCGGCCGTGACGCTCATCAGGAACCCCGGCGTGCAGAACCCGCACTGCAGGGCGTGGTTGCGCTTGAACGCCTGCTGCAGCGGCGCCAGCTCGCCGTCGGTGGCCAGGCCTTCGACGGTCTCGACGGCCGCGCCGTCCACCTGCACGGCGAGCATCAGGCACGCGCGCGTCGCGGCGCCGTCGACGATCACCGTGCACGCGCCGCAGACGCCGTGCTCGCAGCCGAGGTGCGTGCCGGTGAGCCGCAGCTTCTCGCGCAGGAAGTCGGCCAGGGTCATCCGCGGGTCGACGGCTTCGTCGAAGGGCTCGCCGTTGACCGTGCCCCGGACCGGATGGGTGACTTCAGGCATGGGCTTTCTCCGTGATGTCGGCGAGCGCGCGCTTGACCAGCACACCGGTGAGCCGGGCGCGGTACTCGGCGCTCGCGTGGATGTCGCCGGTGGGATCGACCTGGGCGCGGGCGGTGGCCTCGGCGGCCGCGCCCAGGTCGGGTCCGAGGGGCTGCCCGATCACGAGCTGCTCGGTGTCGGTCAGCCGCTGTGGGGTCGGCGCCACCCCGGCCGCCGCGATCCGGCACGCGGTGACGACCCCGTTGTCCACTTCGCACACCACGGCGACCCCGGCCAGCGCGAAGTCGCCGCGCCGGGTGGCGAACTCCCGGAACGCGGAGTGCTGGTTCGCGCCGGGCCGGTCGACGCTCACCTCCAGCAGCAGTTCGTCCGGCTCCAGCGCCGTGGTGAGGTGGAACAGGAAGAAGTCCGCCACCGGCACGGTCCGGACGCCCCGGGCCGAGGCGAGGGTGAACTTCGCGTCCAGCGCGGTGAGCACGCTCGGCAGTTCGGCGGCCGGGTCGGCGTGGGCCAGGCTGCCGCAGATCGTGCCACGGTTGCGGATCTGCGGGTGGGCGACCTGGTGCAGGGCTTCGGTGAGCACCGGCAGCAGCCGCGCCGCCTCGGCCGAGCGTTCGAGCTGCCGCTGGCGCACCAGGGCGGGGATCGTGATCGAGTCCTCGCCGAACGTCGGCGCCGCCCACCGCTCACCGATGCGGTTGATGTCCACGAGGTGCTCGACGTGGGCCAGGCGGAAGTTCAGCATCGGCATCAGGCTCTGGCCGCCGGCCAGGACCTTGGCGTCGTCGCCGAGGTCGCGCAGCAGCTCGAGGGCTTCGTCGAGCTCGCGCGGCGCGTGGTAGGTGAAGCGGGCGGGTTTCATCGGGTCTCCGTGACGCGGCGCAGGTGCTGCCGGACGCGGCCGGCGAGCAACGGGCGTTCGATCAGCGACAGGTGCCGCAGGTCGGGCAGAATTTCGAGCTCGGCGCCGTCGATGCCGTCGGCGAGCGTGCGGGCCATCGACGGCGGGGTGGCGTAGTCGTGCCGCCCCACCAGCACCAGGGTCGGCGCCGTGACCGACGGCAGCAACGGCCGCGAGTCCATGGCCCCCATGGCGATCGACGCGGCCGCATGAGCCTCGCTGTTGGTGCGCAGGAAGACCTTGACCACGCGGTCGGCTTCCTCCGGGTGGCGGTCGAGGAACTCCGGGGAGAACCAGCGGTCCAGCTGGAAGGTCACCTGCTTCGCCCGCGGCACGGCGACGGCCTTCTGCGCCCGCTCGGCCCAGGTCGTGACGGCGTCTTCGCCGTACCAGGCCGTGGTGTCGGCCAGCACGAGCGACCGGACGCGCTCTGGGTGACGGCCGGCGAAGTTCACCGCGACGCTGCCGCCCATCGACAGGCCGAGCAGGCTCGCCGAGGGCAGGTCGAGCGTGTCGAGGGTGCGGGCGACGTCGTCGGCGAGGTCCTCGATGGTGAACGGCTTGCCGTCCCACGGGCTGTCGCCGTGGCCGCGCAAGTCAAGGGCGAAGACCTGGAACTCGTCGGAAAGGGCTTCGGCGAGCGGCGTCCACAGGTCACCCGAGAGGGCCAGCGGGTGCAGCAGGACCAGGGGCTCGCCCGCGCCGCGGCGGCGCACGGCCAGGGGCTTGCTCATGCGGGCCTCCGGAAGAGCGTGTCGGCGTTGGTGTGCAGGATCGCTTCGACCGCCTCGGCGTCGATGCCGCTTTCACGGACGGTCCGGACCGGCTCGGGGTCGCCGAGCGCGAACGGGTAGTCGCTGCCGAGCAGCACCTTCCCGGGTCCGACGAGCCCGGCCAGGAACGCGATCGCGGGGCCGGACAGCCCGACCGTGTCGTAGTGGAAGTCGCCGAGGTAAGCGGACGGCTTCTCACGACCGAGTTCTCCGGCGAAGGCTTCCTTGGTGCGATAGCCGCCGTCGAGCCGGTGGGCCTGGTAGGGCAGGAAACCGCCGCCGTGCACGAGGACCAGCCGCAGGTCCGGGTGGCGGTCGAGCACCCCGGCGAGGATGAGCTTGGTGACCGCGACGGTGTTGTCGATCAGCCTGCCGTGGACGTTGCCCATCGTGCCCAGCGACGCGAGGTCGCCGGACGGCCCGCACGTCGGCGGGTGCAGCACGACCGGGATCCCCTCGGCCGCGGCTACAGTCCACAGTGGATCGAACGACGCCTCGTGCAGGGCCGGGCCTGCGGGCGGGTCGGTGTTCAGGATCAACCCGGCGAACTCGGGCCGCTTCCACGCTTCGAGCAGGTCCTCGGCAGCCTGGTCGCCGTCGTCGGTGGCCACCGAAGCGAGGGCGACGGTGCCGGCGGCCGACTCGGCCATCGCGTCGTTGACCGTGCGCGCCCAGTCCCGGGCGCGGGCCGGGTTCAGCGGGGCCGACTGGATGTCCAGCCACGGCGAAAGGATCTGCCGCGTGACGCCGGCTTGACGCTGCCAGCCGGCCCGGGCGCCGGGCTCGGTCATCCGCGCGCCGATCGGGCGGGTCTCGCCGGTGCCGGGCACCGCCACCACCCAGCCCGCCTCGGTGCGCCGCGCCGAGAACCCCGCGACGGGGGCCTGCTCCAGCGCGGTCAGCAGCGAGGGCGGCACGATGTGCGCGTGCGTGTCGAGGACTTCCGTCCGACTCACCTCCACCGGTCGGGTTGGTGCCTCGACGCTAAGCCGGGACCGCGCGGGTCACCAGCGCGCTTTCCTGGCAGCAGGCGTAAGGAGAACTGACAGCCGGGGCCTCGCTTCCGGCGCGGGTTCGTGCTGCGATGACCGGAGGAGTCCATTGAGGAAAGGCGGCGGTCGTGACGGAAACCCGGAACGTGGTCGTGGCGATCACCGGCGCCAGCGGAGCGTGCCTGGGTGTGCGCGTCCTGCAACTGCTGCGCGAGCAGCCCGGGATCCGGACGCACCTGGTGCTGTCGAAGGCCGGGATCCTCACCCTGCGCCACGAATGCGACCTCACGCTGGCCGACGTCCGCGCGCTCGCCGACGTCACCTACCGGCCGGGCGAGATCGGGGCGACGATCGCGTCCGGCTCGTTCCCGGTCGCGGCGATGCTCGTCGCGCCGTGTTCGGTCAAGACGCTCTCGGCGATCGCCACCGGCTACACCGACGACCTGGTCAGCCGCGCCGCCGACGTCTGCCTCAAGGAGGGCAGGCCGCTGCTGCTGATGGTCCGCGAAACCCCGCTGCACCTGGGGCACCTGAAGTCGATGGTCGCGGTGACGGAGGCGGGCGCGATCATCGCGCCGCCGGTGCCGGCGTTCTACCCGCGGCCGCGGACCGTCGGCGACCTCGTCGACTACACGGCTCGCCGCGCGCTCGCCCGGGTGGGACTATGGGAGCTGGCGCCGCAACCATGGGACGGCGAACTGACCAGAGCCGACCCGGCCGACCTGCTGGGGCGGTGACGAAAGGGACCGGGGTGCTGGAGGCGCGGCGGCTGCAGATCTTCTCCGCGGTGGCCGAGCACGGCTCGTTCACCGCGGCGGCCGAGGCCCTGTTCATGACGCATTCCGCCGTCTCCCAGCAGATGGCGCTGCTGGAGCGGCAGCTGGGCGTGCCGCTGATGATCCGCGGGCCGCGCGGGATCGAGCTCACCGAGGCGGGCAAGCTGCTGTCGGAACGCAGCACCGGCCTGCTCGGCACGATCGCGCACATCGAGCAGGAGATGTCGGACCTCAAGGCGCAGCACGCGTCGGTGCGGCTGGGTGCGTTCCCGACGGCCGGCGCCGACCTCATCCCCCGCGTCGTGCGCGAGTACCAGCGCCGGTATCCCGAGACGAAGATCGTGCTGCGCTCGGCGCACGCGTCCGACATGACGGCGGCCCTGCGCGACGGCTCGATCCACCTCGGCCTGGTCTGGGACTACGACTTCGACCCGCGGTCGGTGCCCGCCGACGTCGAGTGGGTCCACCTGGCCGACGACCCGCTCAGCGTGCTGGTGCCCCTCGACCATCCGGTCGCCGGGGAGTCCGAAGTGGAGCTGCGGGAGCTGGCCGGCGAGACGTGGGTGGTGCGCAGCCACCGGCCGCCGTACGACGAGGCGTTCACGACGTTGTGCCGGTTGTCCGGTTTCGAGCCGCGGATCGGCTTCGCGACCGAGGACTACCTGTCGGTACAGGGCCTGGTCGCGGCCGGGATCGGCATCGGCGCGGCCCCGCGGCTGGCGCTGGTCGCGCAGCGCCCCGACGTCGTCGCGGTGCCGATCGCCGGGCCCACGCCACGGCGGCGGATCGCGGCAGTGCGCCTCCTGGAAGCGAGTCATCCCCCCGCGGCGCGGCAGATGCTGGAAGTATTGCGGGTGGTGGCGACGACCGACCCGGAGGAACACGCGTGACCGAACCGCCCGACGTCCTGCGCCGGATGCTGCTCGACGGGCGCGCGGACGTCTCCCTGGTCGACCGGATCGTCGAGGACCTGGCCCGCCGCATCATCGACGGCTCCCTCCCCCCGGGCGCGGACGTCAACTCGGTGGAGCTGGCCCGCCGGTTCAGCACATCGCGCACGCCGATCCGGGAGGCGCTGCTGACGTTGCAGCGCGAGGGTCTGGTGGACATCCCGGCCCGCCGCCGGCCGCGGGTCGCGCCGGTGACGCTCGCCCAGGCGCGGGAGCTGTACGAGATCCGGGCGTCGCTGCATGCGCTGGTGAGCGAGCTGATCGTGGCCGGTGCTCCGGATTTGTCGGTGCTGGCTTCGTGGCAGGCGCACCTGAGGGACGACGCTGCACGCGGGGACGTCGATGCTTACTTTTGGCACAACGTTTCGTTTCGCCAGGCCGAGGCCGAAGTGGCGGGGAACCGGCAGTTGACGCGGTTGCTGGGGTCGTTGGGGTTGCGGACTTTGCAGCTGCGGCACGTGAGTTTGTCGTTGCCGGGGCGGTTGGACCGGTCGGTGGCCGATCACGAGCGGCTGCTGGCGGCTTATGCAGATGGGGATGCTGCTTTGGCGGTCGCGTTGACGCGGTCGATCATCATGACCGGGTTGCATTCGATCGAGGCTTCCGGGTGGTCGGGGTTGGCGGAGTGAGTCACACGCCGCCGGCGCGTTCGATTGCTCGGTAGCCCCTCATCACCAACGACCGGCTCACCGCTGCCGCCAACCCCGCGTCGCGGTCCGCGTACGCGTTCACCAGCCTCTCGTGGTCCGCCACCGAATGCAGCAGCCGCCCCGGCAACGACAAGCTCAAGTGCCGGAACCGGTGCATCTGCAGGCCCAGCGAACTCAACCGCCGCTGCAGCTCGCCGTTCTTCGACAAGCTCGCCTCGGCGTTGCGAAACCCCACGTTGTGCCAAAAGTACGCATCCACGTCACCACAAGAAGCGTCCGCCGAAAGCAGACCCTGCCAGCGCCGCAGCCCGGCGATCTCCTCGTCCGATGCCCGCGCCACCAGCAGCTCGCTGACCAGCGCGTACAGCGAAGCCCGGATCTCATAAATCTCCCGCACCTGAGCCATGTCCACCGGGGACACGTACGGCCGACGGCGCGGCGGGATGATCACCAGTGACTCGCGTTCCAGCAGCAGCAACGCTTCCCGCACCGGCGTCCGCGATGTGCTGAACCGGCGGGCCAGCTCGGCCGAGTTCACCTCGTGGCCCGGCGGCAGCCGCCCCTCGACGATGCCCACCGCGATCTCCTGGAAGATCGTGAACGCCAGCGACGAGCCGCCCTCCACCCCGCGCAACGCGGTGAAGAGCAGCTCCCGCCGCAAGTCCGGCAGGTCCACCGCCGTCACTAGCCGAGGACCTCGGGCCAGCGCCGGCTCACGTCGGCGATCAGCGACGGGCTCGACTCGGCCACCGCCGGGAAGTCGCCCAGCCGCTCGTACGGCCGGCACGCGTCGATGATCGCGCGGCTGTTGAACGCCACCGCGCCCGGCAGCGTCAGCGGGTCGACCCGGCTGCCCCACGTCCGCTTCATCACCTCGATGTCGAGTGACGGGTCGGTCCGCCCGCACATCGCCCAGACGACCTCGCCGAGGTCGCGCGGGTTGACATCGTGGTCGACGACCACCGTGAACCGGTTCATGTACGCCGCACTCGGCAGCTGCGACGTCAGGTACGCCGCTTGACGCGCGTGCCCCGCGTAACGCTGTTCGATCGCCACGATCAGCAGCGACCGCCCACCACCCGCTTCGTGCGCCCACACGCCCCGCAGCCCCGGCAAGCCCGTCTTGCGCAGCGAGTCGGTGATGATCGCGGACTTCATGACCGTCCGCATGTACGAATAGTCGTGCGGCGGCTTGCCCGGCGGCGCGCCGAGCAGGATCGGGTCGTCGCGGTAGTACACCTTCTCGACGTCGATGGTGAGAATCGGGTCGCGGGAGCCGGAGTAGTAGCCGGTCCACTCGCCGAACGGGCCTTCCGGCCGCTTGTCGTCCGGCCGCACCCAGCCCTCGACGGCGATCTCGGCGTCGTGCGGCAGCGGCAGCCCGGTCGCGAGCCCGGCGATCGTGCGCACCGGGGCGCCGGCCATCGCGCCGACGTAGTCGTACTCCGAAACGTCGCCGGGCACCTCGACGCCGGCCGCCACCAGGTACGCCGGGTGGTGGCCCAGCGACGCCGCGATCGGGGCGCGGCCCTCGGCCTCGAACCAGCGGCGCAGGTGCTGGGCGCCGTGCTTGCCCGCCTCGATGTTGACGCTCACCGCGCGGCCGTCGTCCTGCACCTGCATCCGGTACGCGCCGAGGTTGATCCGGCCGGTGTCGTAGTCGCGGGTCACGACCGCGCAGCCGGTGCCGATGTAGCGGCCGCCGTCGCCTTCGTGCCAGCGCGGCACCGGGAACTTCAGCAGGTCGACCTCGTCGTCCACATGGGACAGCAGCGGCCCGTCGTCGACGCTGACAGCGTGGAAGTCGCCCGAGCGCGAGATCCACTCCCCCGGCTTGACGGCGAGCTTCTCGACGAGGTCCTCGTCGGTGTTGTCCCAGCCGAGCCCGAGCACCGACCCGAGCAGCCGCGGGTTGCTGACCGAGCCGGACAGCACGCGCGAACCGGAAGCGTAGTCCTTGATCGAGTCGAACATCAGGGCCTTGGGGTGCGAACGCCGGTAGTTGACCTGGGACAGCGCGCCGATCTCGAGCTCCCAGTGGGCGCCTTCGACGGTCTGCACCTCCCCGGCCGTCTCGGCTTCGGCGAGCCACTTCCGCAGGTCGGTCATGCCGGGATCCTTCGCGAGGTCTGGCGGAGGTGGCCGATCGCCGCCTCGGCGGTGAGCACGTCCGCGTACTTCTGGTCGATGTCGAACAGGCTCAGCCAGTGCGACGCCTCGAACCGGTCGAAACAGCAGTCGCCGACGACGCCGACGCGGTAACCGCGGCTGCAGGCGTCGACGACGGTCGAACGCACGCACCCGCTCGTGGCTTCGCCGGCGACGAGCAGGGTGTCGTGGCCGCCCATCCGCAGCATCGTGTCGAGCGGGGTGCCGTGGAAGCAGCTGGGGCCGATCTTCTCCAGCACGATGTCCCCGGCCCACGGCTCCACTTCGGACACGATCGCATTCGGGTCCACAGTGGATTTCGGCGTCAGCGCCGAGCCCGGCTTGCGGTTCCACCGGCCGTACCGCGGCGGCGTCGCGTGGAAGTAGATCACCGGGGCGCCGGCGTCCCGGGCCGCGCGCAGCAGCGGGGCGGTGCGGTCGACGGCGGCCCAGCCGTCCGCACCGCACGCACTCGGCCAGTCCTCGACCGCCGCGACGATGTCCTGCCGGGGCAGGCCCAGCGCCGCGTAGTACAGGTCGACGACGAGCACAACCGGATTGGCACCCAGACCGAACGGGGCCCGCTTCGCCCACGACGTCGCCGCGAGCACCGCGCGGTCCCGTTCGGTCAGGTACTTCGTCCACTCGGCTTCGAAGTTCATGACGCCGTGAAGCTGTTGTCGATGTACTTCGCGATGTCCGATGGAGCAGTGGTCTTGGCGTTCTCGGCGGCTTCGTCGAAGGCCTGCTTGATCACCTTCTCGTCCACCACCGGCGTCTTCGCCCAGACGTCGAGGAAGAAGTCGTAGGCGTAGGAGGCCAGTTCGGTGCTCTGCACGCCGCTGTACTTCTGGATGCTCTTGACCGTCTCGTCCTTGTGGCCGCGGATGTACTGCAGCGCCTCGGTTTCCGCCGCGACGAACCGCTTGACGACCTCGCGGTTGTTCTGCAGGAACTTCGACTGCACGGTGTAGGCGCCGAGCGGGAACGGCATGTTCGACAACGCGGCGAGCCGGTGCGCGCCCTTGTTCCGGCTCTCGGTGCCGTTGGGCGGCTGGGTGAGGATCGCCGACACCGCACCGCTGCCGAGCGCGGCCACCTCGGCCGGGACGCCCTTGACGAACACCGCCGTGACGTCTTCGCGCTTGAGGCCGTTCGCCTCCAGCAGCGCGGTCAGCCCGAAGTCGCTTTCCGAACCGGGCGAGGTGATCGCGACCTTCTTGCCCTTGAGCTCCACGACCGACTTGACGTCGGGGCTCGCCCACATCTCGAGGTTGTAGTGCGGCTCGGACATCGCGACGTACTTGAGGTCCGCGCCCTTCATGATGGCCGCGGCGGTGTCGGCCGCGACGCCGACGCCGATCTGGACGCTGTTGCTGGCGAGCCCCGCGACCAGCTGCGAGCTGTCGTTGAGCCGGCTGAGCTTCACGTTCAGGCCGTGCTTGGCGAAGATGCCGTAGTCCTGCGCGGTGTAGAGGTCGGAGTAGCCCGCGCCGAGCGCGGTGTAGCCGATGGTGACCGGCAGCGCGCCGCTGGCGTCGGCGGTGACCGTGCCGCCGGCCCCGCCCCCGCACGCGGTGAGGCCGAGCATGAGAGCGGCTGCCAGGAGAAGTGTCTTCATTGTGCACCTGCCCAGTGGGTGAAACGGCGTTCGACCAGCCGGACGGCCCAGTTCAGCAGCAGGGCGAGCACGGCGAGGATGACGATCCCGGCCATCGCCGAGTCCATGTTGAAGTTCGAGGTCTGCGTCTGCACGAAGTAGCCGAGGCCCTGGCTCGCCAGGAACAGCTCGGCGACGATCGCGCCGACCAGCGCCCGGCCGACGGCCAGCCGCACGCCCGCGAGGATGTACGGCAGCGTCGCGGGCAACGCGATGGCGTAGAAGAACTTCAGCCGCGGCGTGCAGAACACCGTCGCGACGCGGGTGTAGTCGCTGTCGAGGTTCCGCACGCCCGCCGTGATGTTGATGATCAGCGGCAGGATCGCGGCCCACACGATGACGATCACGCGCGAGGTGTTGTCGATGCCGAACCAGAAGATGATGATCGGCAGGAACATCACGTACGGCACCGAGTAGAGGATGTTGACCATCGGCTCGGTCATGTCGTGCAGGACCCGGCTGCGGCCGAGCACGAGCCCGATCGGGATGCCGAGGACGAACGTGATGCCCAGGCCCCACAGCAGTTCCAGGCCGGTCGCGCCGAGCGCCGGGTAGATCTCGCCGGAGCCGAAGAGCTTCGCCTCGGCCGCGGCGATGCGCAGCGGGTTGCTGCTGAAGGAGACGTCGACGAGGCCGAGCGCCGTCGCCAGCTGCCACAGCACCAGGACGATCGCCATCCCGGCCGTGCCGAGCAGCCCGCTACGGTGTCGCCGCACCCAGCCGGAGTTCGCCGACAGTGCCGGCGGCGGGGGCGGGGCCGGCGTCGTGCGCGGGAGAGACGCTGTTGTCATGGTTCGGCTCCGAAGCTGCGGGTTCGTGGTGGAGGGCCGAGAGGATCTTGTCGCCGTACGCGAGGAACTCGGCGCTGCGCCGCCAGGCGGCGTCACGCGGTCGGGGCACGTCGATGACCACTTCCAGCGCGACGTGCGCGGGTGACGGGGAGAAGACGAGCACGCGGTCGGCGAGCAGCACGGCCTCGTTGACGTCGTGGGTCACGAACATCGCGGTCTTCTTCGTGACGGCGTCCGCCTGCCAGATCCGCAGGAGCTCGTCCTGCAGGTTCTCGCGGGTCTGGGCGTCGAGCGCGCCGAAGGGCTCGTCGAGCAGCAGGAGCGTCGGGTCGGTGGCCAGGGCGCGCGCCAGGTTGACACGCTGCTTCATCCCGCCGGACAGCTCGTGCGGGTACTTCTTCGCGACCTCGGCCAGCCCGACGACGTCGAGGAGCTCCTCGGCGCGTTTCCGGGTCTGGGCAGTGAGCCTGCCCTGGACCTGGGGTCCGAAGAGGACGTTGTCGAGGACGGTCCGCCACGGGTAGAGCGAGGCGTGCTGGAAGACCAGCGACCGCTCCGGCCCGGGCCCTGTGATCGGGCGGCCGCCGAGTTCGAGGGCCCCGCCGGCGACCGGCACGAGCCCGGCGACGGCCTCGAGGAAGGTGGTCTTGCCGCACCCGCTGGGGCCGACGATGACCACGAACTCCTCGTCGCGGATCTGCAGGTTCAGGTCGAGACACGCGGTGGAGAACCCGCCGCCGCGCCGGGCCTGGTGCCCGAGCAGCAGGTCCCGCGCGTCCAGGCAGGTGGTCGGGACGGACATCAGCGCGTCCCCGGGATTTCTGGGTGGTTCACAACCGCTCCTCCTTGCCGATGGCTGCACTGCGGATCGCAAGGTGTCGACACTTCGAGAGAGTCTGCGTCCGTGCACCCGCAAGTGTCAAGGAGTCGGAATCGAGTAAGTAGCGAACTGTCGACACTAGCCACTTCACTACAGGCAGACCGACCGGAACCACGAAAGCCCCCTGACCGGCTTCGAGAGCCGGCGAGGAGGCCTTCAGGGACCTGCGCGAGGGGTCAGCCGACGGGCTGCTCCGCCGGCTCCGGCTTCGGGCTCAGCACTCCCGCGAACACCGCCGCCAGCACGCACAGCACCACCGGCACCGCGAAGGTCACGTTCAACGGCATCCACCGCGTCAACCCGCCGATCAACGCCGGGCCGGCCAGCAGGCCCACGTACCCGAGCCCGACCACCCGGGCCATCAACGCCCCCGACGCCCGCGTGTCCAAGTTGCCCGCCGCCGTGAACAGCTGCGGGACCCCGCCCGACAGGCCCAGCCCGAACACCGCCCAGCCCACCAGGGACAGCGGGACCCACGGCGCCGCTGCGGCCGTCGTCAGGCCCACCGCCGCCAGCGCCGCCCCGTACCGGACGATCGCCGCCGGGCCCGCCCAGGCCGCGACGCGGTCGGTCAGGAACCGGCCGGTCGTCATCGCCACCGCGAACGCGCCGTACGCCAGCGCCGCCGTCGAAGACGACGTGCCCAGGACCTTCTCCATGTGCAGCGCCGCCCAGTCGTTGGCCACGCCCTCCGACAGCATCAGGGCCAGCGCCAGCAGGCCGAGCAGCCACACCACGCGGCCCGGCGTGCGACGGCGGGCCGGCGCGGCGTCGGCGGGCGACTCCGAAACCACCGGCGCGTCCGACGGCTCCATCAGGAACCGGGCCGACGCCAGGGAAAGCAGCACGCACAGCAGGCCGGTGCCGGTGAGCGTCACGCCCGTCGGCACGCCCGCGCCGAGCGTCGCCGCGCCGATGACCGCCGCGAACGCGCCGCCGATCGACCACATCGCGTGGAACGCCGCCATGATCGGGCGCGGGTAGGCCCGCTCCACCACCACCGCGTGGGAGTTCATCCCGACGTCGATCGCGCCGTTGCCGAAGCCGAACAGGATCAGCGAAAGCCCCAGCGTCCACCACGAGTTCGCGAACCCGGGCGCGAGCAGCGCGAGCCCGAGCAGCACCCCGGCCGCCGGGACCAGGCGGCGGTGGCCGAGCCGGTCGACCAGCGGCCCGGAGATCTGCATGCCCGCGAACGCCGCGCCGCCGAGCACCAGCAGCAGCGCGCCCAGCGTGCTGTGCGAGATGCCGGCCGCGCGCTCGACGTTCGGGATGTGCACGACCCACATGCCCATCGCGAAGCCGTTGAGGCCGAAGAACATGAAGGTCGCGAACCGGGCGGCACGCGGGCGGGGAGGAGCGGTCGTCATCGGTTCTCCAAGGGGACGGCGACGTGCACGAGCACGCCGAGGCCGGCCAGCGCCGCACGCTGGTCCTCGGGCGCACCCGGGTCGGTGATCACTACGTCCGCGCGGTCGGCGGGACAGACGTGGGCGAGCGCGGCACGGCCCCACTTGGCGCCGTCGGCGAGCACGATCGCCCGGGCCGCGACGTCGAGGGCCGCCCGCTTGACCTCGGCGTCGCCCAGGTCGAACGCGGTGAGCCCGGCGTCGAGGCCGAACGCGCAGGGGCTCAGCACGGCGACGTCGAACCGCAGGGCGCGCAGCGACGCGAGGGTCAGCGGGCCCACCAGGGCCTGCTCCCCCGGCCTCGGCTCGCCACCCGGCAGGAGCAGCCGGACTTCCCCGTCGTCGGCCAGTTCGCGGGCCGCGTGCAGGGAAAGCGGCATCACGGTGACCGGGCGCCCGCGCAGCAGCCGCGCGAGTTCCAGCGCGGTCGTGCCGCTGTCGAGGACGATCGTTTCGCCGTCGCGGATCAGCTCGGCCGCCGCGGCCGCGATGGCCCGCTTCGCCGCGACCGAGTCGGTCGCGCGGGCGGCGAACGGCGGCTCGATCCCGGACGGCGACGCCGGGACGGCTCCGCCGTGCACCCGCCGCAGCACGCCGCGCGAGGCCAGGTGGTCGAGGTCGCGGCGCACGGTCATCTCCGACGCGCCGGTCGCCGACGCCAGGTCCGCGACGGCCACCTGGTCGGCGTCGCGCAGGCGCTCCACGATGATCCGCTGCCGTTCCGCACTCTTCACGCCGCGATGTTCGCAAGCCGCGAGCGTTCGCACAACCGATTTGTTCGTCCACTCACGTCGCATGTGCGAAACACCGCTGCGGCATGATGGGGCCGTGCACGCCGCCGAGACCACCGCGACCCCGTGACCGGGGGCTACCTGAAGGGCCGGATCCGCCGCGAGGACATCATCACGGCGGCGGCCGCGGCGTACGGCGAGCTCGGCTACCAGGGCTCGTCGCTGCGGGAGATCGCCAAGCGCGTCGGGATTTCGCACGCCGGCCTCCTGTACTACTTCCCCACCAAGGAAGCCCTGCTCGCCGCCGTGCTCGAACGGCGCGATGCCGAGGACTCCGAGCGCGAACAGCTGACGGTGCCGCCCGGCCTCGAGGTGCTTCGCCACTTCGTCGCGCTCGCCGAGCACAACGTCCGCCACCCCGGGATCGTCGACCTCTACTCCCGGCTCGCCGCCGAAGCCGTCGCCGCGGACCACCCGGCGCACGAGTACTTCGTGCGCCACTACCGGGCCGCGCGCGAAGGCGTGCGCGAGTCGTTCGCGGTCCTGGCCGCCCGCGGCGAACTGCGGGACGGCGTCGACCCCGGGCTGGCGACCCTGACGTTCATCGCGCTGATGGACGGCCTGCAGGTGCAGTGGCTGACGGTCCCCGGCGACGTGGACCTGGTCGGATCGCTGCGCTTCTACCTGCAGAACCTGCTCACCGTCCCGGTCTAGAGGGTCTTCGCGTACGGGTCCCAGCCCACCGGCAACAGGCGCGGGACCTCGACGCTGCTGCCGACGTCCACGGTCTGCTCCCGGGTCAGGGACTCCTCGATGGCCAGCATCGTGTCGAGCACGTGGTAGGCCAGCTCGCCGGATGCGCGTTCCGGCACTCCGGCGCGGATCGCCCGGGCCAGCTCCAGCGCCCCGGTGCCGCGGGAGGCCGCGTGCCCGGCGGGCGCCAGCTCTTCCGGCTCGTCACGGCCGAGCAGGTGCAGCCGGGTCGGCTCGTCGAACCGGTTGGGGTCCGGCAGGACGGCGGTGCCGAGGGTGCCGGTCAGCTCGACCAGCCCGGTCCGCTTGAGCGCCGAGTCGAAGCTCAGGACCAGCTGCGCGGACCCGCGTTCGAACTCGACGAGCGCGACGACCGTGGTCGGCACCGTCACCGGGAACTCCGTCCCCGCCCGCGGCCCGGACCCGACGACCCGGGTGTCCCGGGCCCGCCCGCCGGCCCCGGTGACGCGCCGGACCGGGCCCAGCAGGTGCACCAAGGCCGTCAGGTAGTACGGGCCCATGTCGAGCAGCGGCCCGCCACCCGGCTGGTAGTAGAACTCCGGCGCCGGGTGCCAGAGCTCCGGGCCCGCCACCTGGAACAACGCCAACGCGGTCAGCGGACTGCCGATGCGGCCCTCGTCGACCGCCCGGCGCGCGGTCTGCAGCGCGGCGCCGAGCACGGTGTCGGGCGCGCTCGCCACGCGCAAGTTCTTCTCCCGTGCGCGATCCAGCAGCTTGCGCCCGGTCTGGCGGTCCAGCGCGAGGGGCTTCTCCGCCCAGACGTGCTTGCCCGCTTCGAGGGCGGCGAGCCCGACGTCGACGTGCGCGGCGGGGATGGTCAGGTTGACGACGATCTCGACCTCGGGATCGTCGAGCAGCTCGGCGACCGTGCCCGAGGCCGGCACGCCGTACTCGGCGGCGCGGGCCGCGGCGCGCTCGGTGTCGAGGTCGGCGACCCGCAGCACGCGGACGTCCGGGAAGCTCGTCAGGTTCTCGAGGTAGGTGCCGCTGATGACGCCGGCGCCGACGATCCCGACGCCGACCGGCCCGCCGGTCACCGGGCCGCGCCGGTCAGGAAGGTGCGGCTGGCGGCGATGGCCTCGAAGAGGTCGCCGTCGTAGGCGTCGAACTCGATCACGCGCAGGGCGTCCGGCGCGGCGGCGAGCACGTCGGCGAGCGGCACCCGGCCCTGCCCGGCGGGCACCTGGCCGGTGGCGTCGGTGGCCAGGGCGCCGTCCTTGACGTGGATCGCGCGGACGCGGTCGCCGAGGCGGCGCAGCAGGGCGGGCGCGTCCTCGCCGCCCGCGGTGGCCCAGTACGTGTCGACCTCCAGCGCGACGGCCGGGTCGAGCTGGTCGGCGAACACCTCGAACGCGCTGCGGCCGTCGATCCGGGACTCGAGCTCCCACCAGTGGTTGTGGTAGCCGACCTGGACACCGTGCTCGGCCGCGAGCTTGGCGGCGGCGTTGAGCGCGTCCGCCGTGGCGGCGATGTCGGCGGGGTCCTGCCACTGCTCCGGCTTGACGAGCGGGTCGATGACCAGGCCGATGCCCAGCTCGGCCGCCGCGGCGAAGACGGCCGCCTGGTCGGCGCCGATCAGGCGGGCGTGCGCGGTCGGGGCGGTCAGGCCGTTCGCCGGCAGCCCGGCCCGCAGCGCGTCGACGTTCTCGACGACTCCGTACGGCTCGACGTGGGTGAAGCCGATCGCGGCGAGCCGCCGCAGGGTGTCGGCGGGGTCGGCCGCGAAGGCGTCGCGGACCGAGTACAGCTGCACGGAAAGCTCGCTCATCACCGGCTCCTGGAGGTCACGGGGTTCCTTGAATTTCTACCACTTGGTCAAAATTGACACCAGGGATTTCGCGGCCGGTCCACCGGACGGCCGCACCGGCGTGCCGAGGCTCACTGCCGTCGTTGTTTTGGTCAGGGCCGGTTGGGGCAGTAACGCTTTGACGAGGTCAAGGCCGATCCGACCCGGGAGGTGCCGGTAGTGGACAGGGCAGGGGACGAAGTGGACACGGGGGCCGTCGGCCACCCGGCGTCCCGTCGCGACCTGACGGAACTGTCCGAGGCCGCACGCGACCTCGACCGCCGGATCGAGCAGCACCTCGCCCGGCTGCGCCGCGAACGCGCCGAGCGCGCCCGGGACGACATTCCTGACCAGCGGCTTCGGCCGAGCGGCTGACCTGGCGTTTACCGCGCGGACCCGGGCTACTACGCTGGGTGGCCCCACGCCACGCGCCGAAGTCCTGCGAGGTCGCCATGTCCGAGTCGCTGTCCCCGAGCCAGAAGCCCGTCGGGGTCGACCCCGACCGGCCGAGCATCGCGCGGATCTACGACGGGTTCCTCGGCGGCAACAACTTCTACGAGGTCGACCGCGTGGTGATGGAGAAGATCCGCGCGGCGGTCCCGGAAGCGGTCGACATCGCCCGCGGCAACCGCGGTTTCCACAACCGCGCGCTGCGGATGCTGGCCGCCCAGACCAAGATCCGGCAGTTCGTCGACTGCGGGTCCGGGCTGCCGACGGCGGAGAACACGCACCAGATCGTCCAGCGCATCGACAAGGACCACACGGTCGTCTACATCGACAACGACCCGGTGGTCCTCGCGCACGGCCGGGCGCTGCTCGTGGAGAACGACTTCACGCACATGGTCGAAGCGGACATCTTCAAGCCGGAGGCGGTGCTCCGCGACGAGACCGTGCTCCAGCACATCGACTTCTCGGAGCCGGTCGCGCTGCTGCACGTCGGCACGATGCACCACTTCGAGGGCGACGGCGCCGTCGACGTCTTGCGGGAGTACATCGACGCGCTCGCCCCGGGTTCGTACGTGGTGCTGTCGCACTTCTTCGACCCCGAGGTGCCGGAGCTGACCGCGATCGCCAAGCGCATCGAGGACATCCTGACCCAGGGCCCGCTCGGCGCCGGCCGGTTCCGCACGCGGGCGGAGATCGAAGCCATGCTGCCGGGGCTGGAGTTCCTCCCGCCGAACGCCACCTCCGGGCCGGGCCTCGCGGTGTGCGACGAGTGGTGGCCGGACGGCCCCCGGCTCACGCCCCTGTCGGGGTCGGCGAAGTGCGTGGCCGGGATCGTCGGCGTCAAGCGCTAGCCCGATTCACCGCGGCCGGACTGCCCGCTGACGCCTCCGGGTGTTCCGGCATGATGAGCGGGTGCCCAGTCGTCAGCTCCGCCCGCACCAGGTATGGCTGATCGGCGTTCCGCTCAACCTGCTGCTGGCCATCCCGTGCGCCTACCCGGTCGCGTACGCGATGCTGGGGACGCAGGTCCTCGCGTGGGAGCTCGGTTGGGGCACGCCCGACCCCACTGTGGTCGACGACGGCGCGGGCCTCGTGATCGGGCTCGGCCTGGTCGCACTGGTACTCGCCGGACTGGTCGTGGCCGGCCTGAACGCCCTGTTCGCCTTCCGCGCACCGCAGCTCAAAGCGGGCCGTTACTGGCTCGCGGTGGCACTGCTGGTCGTGGTGCCCGACATCGTCTACTGGACCAACCGCTAACGCAGCCGCCACAGGTGGTCCGCGGTTCCGGTGTCGCCGAACTGCACCACCTGGGCACTGTCGGCCGTGGACATCCGGTCCACGCCGAGGACCTTGCCCGAGTTGCGGTTCACGATCCGGAACCAGCCGCTGCCGTCGTCGCGCAGGCGCCACAGGTGATCAGCCGACCCGTTGTCGGTGAACTGGACGACGATCGCGCTGTCCGCCGTGGACAGCTGGTCGACCCCCAGCACCTTGCCCGAGTGGACGTTGCGGATCAGGAACCAGCCGTCGGCGACGGCCTCGAACGTCCAGAGGTGGTCGTCGGTGCCGTTGTCGGCGAACTGCACCACCCGCCCGCCGTCCGCAGTGGACATCTGGTCGACGCCGAGCACCTTGCCGGAGTTGCGGTTCCCGACCCGCACCCGGCCGTCCGGAACCAGCCGCCAGACGTGATCCGCCGTGCCACTGTCGCCGAACTGCACCACCAGCGCACTGTCCGCGGTGGACATGCCGTCGACCCCGATGACCTTGCCGGAGTTGCGGTTCTTCAGCCGCCACCAGCCGTCGCCGTTGTCGACGAGCTGCCAGAGGTGGTCCGCGGTGCCGTTGTCGGTGAACTGCACGACCGTCGCACTGTCCGCTGTGGACATCTGGTCGACGCCGAGCACCTTGCCGGAGTGGTGGTTGCGGATCCGGTACCAGCCGTCGCCGTTCGCGACGAGGTGCCAGACGTGGTCGTCGGTGCCGTTGTCGGCGAACTGCACCACGCGCGCACTGTCCGCAGTGGACATCTGGTCGACACCGAGCACCTTGCCGGAGTTGCGGTTCACGATCCGGAAGCCCGCTCCCCCGCCACCCGGCGACCACGGGTGGCCGTTCGGGTCGGCCGTCGGGAACGACGTGACGCGCAGGCGGGCCGCGCCCATGGGGATCAGCGTGACCGTCTCGACCGCCGCTTCACTGCGTGCCGGTGACGCCTGCAGCGGCGTGACGACGTTCTGGTCGTCGGCCGTCCATTCGGCGATCTTCCGCGCGGGCGCGGTGATCTTGACCGGCGCGGTGTCCGGCGTGAACGGGTTGGCGGGCAGCGCGCCGCCGGCCGCGGAGAAGGTCAGCGCCGCGCCGGGGGTGAGGCCGTAGTTCCAGGGCGTCGTCGCGTGCACCGCGTACTCGGGGAACTGCGCGTTCCCACCGATCTGCTGGTAGCTCTCCCCGATCTTCAGCGAGTAGGTCAGCGGGCCGTGGTCGACCGAGACGGAGTCGTGGTTCGCCGCCCAGGTCCGCGTCGTCGTGCGCTGCGGCAGGGTGAGCGTGACGACGTCGCCACCTCCCCAGGTCCGGTCGACCTTGACGAACGACGGCCCGGCCGTCGCCGCGACCGTCGCCCCCGCCACGACCAGCCGGGGCGCGGCGCACCACGCGGGAACCCGGAAGTACAGCGGGAACGCGAGCGGCTTCGCCGTCCGGACGGTGAAGGTGACCTGCTCGGAAAACGGGTAGGTGGTGTCCTCGGTGATGGTCACCGAAGTGCCGTCGCCGACCTTCGCCGTGACGCTGCTGGCGGAGTACAACGCGGCGGCGAGGCCGTTGTCCGGCGTGGCCAGCCACAGCTCTTCGGTGAAGTACGGCCAGCCCATGCCGTAGTTGTGGGGGCAGCAGCGGTACTGGTCGACGCCCGGCAGGTAGGCCTGCATCGCGAAGCCGTTCTGGAACTGGCCTTCGCTCTTGGGCACGTTGTCGAGGTCGACGCCGTTCGCGCTGGTGATGTAGTGGACGGCGCGCCCGGCCGGGTCGAGCGCGGCGGGCAGGGAGTTGAAGGCGAGGTCTTCGCAGCGGTCGGCCCAGACGGGGTCGCCGGTCAGCCGGGTGAGCAGCTGGTGGCTCGCCATGAACTCGACGATCCCGCAGGTCTCGAAGCCCTGCCGCGGGTCCCCGAAGCCGGGCCGCGCGTTCTCGTCCCCGGCGAAACCGCCGCCGGCGAACTGGCCGTAGGTGGCCATGACCGTGTCGTAGTCCTGGTAGGTGGCCTGGGTCAGGCTCGCACTGCCGGAGCGCAGGGCGTACTGGGCGGGTTCCCGGAAGCCCTGGGCGATGTTGACGTTGTGCAGGCTGGGCAGGTTGCCGACCCAGTTGGCGCCGTAGGCGTGGATCTTGTCGGCGAGGTCGAGCAGGAAGGTGTCGCCGGTGCGGTTGAAGAGCCAGAAGACGCTGTCGAGGCCGTCGCCCCAGCGGACGGACACCCAGCTGGAGTCGAAGGCGCTCTTGCCCTGGGCGTTCATGTAGCGGAGGAAGCGGGTGAGGAACGGGATGACGCGAGTGTCGCCGGTGTACTCCTGCCAGGAGCGCAGGGCTTGCAGGAGCGGGAGGTACGGCCAGAAGTCGGGGCCGCTGTTGAGCGCGGTGCGCAGGGCGGTGGGGCCGAAGAAGCCGTCGGACTGCTGGGTGGCGAGGATGGCGTCGATCCACTTGGCGGCGGTGGCTTTCGCGGTGGCGTCCCCGGTGACGGCGGCGAGGTCTACGTAGCCGCGCAGCCAGTAGGGCACTTCTTCCCAGCCGGCGCGCTCGGGGTGGACCCAGCCGCTGGTGGCGAAGTCGAGGAAGTGCGAGGTCTCGGGGTAGTGGCCGCAGAGGCCGTCGAGCTGCAGTTTCAGCTGGCCGGCGAGCCAGCCCCGCGCGGTGACGGCCCCGGGCGGCAGTTTCAGGAAGGCGGCGGGCTTCAGCGGAGCGGCGTTCGGGGTGTAGAGGCCGCCTTGCGCGGGGGCGAGCGTTCTGAGCGCGGCGGCCTCGGCTTGGTTCGCGTTGGCACCGACCAGCACGGTGGCGGCGGCAACTCCGGCTCCAGTGACGAACTGCCTGCGGCTCAGCGACACGGGATGGCCTCCGCTCGTCTTTACAACGTTGTAAAAGTAGGTTTTACTCGGTGGATACAACGTTGTAAATCCGCCGTTCGTCGGAGCGGCCGAAAAGCGCATGAGGGGCACCCTCATGGCTTTTAAGTCCATGGGGGTGCCCCTCATGGACTTTTCGGGGCGGCTGGGGCCGGCCGGCTCCGCACGTGGGCGGGCTACGGCACGTTCGGCGAGACCGGGTCGGCTCCGCTCCCCGCCGGGTCGGGTCCGGCAACGCCGCCCGCCGCCGGTTTGGGCGGCTCCTCCTCCGCACCGTCCTCAGTGGACCCCTCGCGCACCCACTTCAGCTTCACCTCGAACTGCCCCTGCAGCCCCGTCCGCGCGATCACCGCGCCGGCCTGGGCGTCCAGCTTCACGCCGAACTTGAGCTCCACCTCGTCCGGGCCCAAGCCGCGGAACTGGGCCAACGCCGCTCCCGCTGCCGCGCGGACCTCGCCCAGTGCGTGCTCGAACGTCGTCGTTGCCTTGCGGAGTACTCCCGACGGCGCCGAAGCGCGCTCCAGGCCCGGCTCCACCTCCATCTCGACCAGCACCGATCCGCCGTCGGCCAGCGGGAAACGCACGAATTCCGGCAAGTAATCCTCCTGAAGCAGAAACAATCAACAACGCAAATCCAGCCACTGCTCCCGGCCGATGCCGAGGCGCACCCGGTCCAACTGGACGAGCAGGTCCGGCAGCCGGTCCGGGTGGGCCAGGTACTCCAGCACCGCCTGGTAGAACGCGCTGCTCATCGCCGACGGCATCAGGTCCGACGCGTCGAAACACAGGTCCTTCCCCTGTGCGAGGGTCGTCGCGATCCGCTTGGTGACGTCGCTGCGGTAGACGCCCTGGTCCACGAGCCGCTGGTGCACCGAGAAGGTCGTCCCGCCCGACGGCCAGATCCGCTGGCCCGCCTCGCTCGCCAGGTACACCATGAGCTTGCGCGCGGCCGGCGTGTCGTGGAACATCGCCGCGAGGTCGGCCGAGACCTCGGCCGGGCCACTCCCACCCGCGCCCGGGAACGGGAAGAACCGGAAGTCGCGGTCGGGCACCGGCGGCCCCGGGAGCGCGGTGTACCCGCCGATCGCGAACGAACCCAGGTGCTCCCACACACACCCCGGCGGTTCGGCGAACATCGCCTTGCCGGCGTCGGCGAACGACGTCAGCAACGCCGCCGTGCTGCCGCCGCGGACCGCGCCCGGCGCCAGCACCAGCTCGCCCCAGCTCTGCCACGCGGTACGCATCGCCGGGTCGGTCCACGGCAGTTCGCCCGCCGCCCAGTCGCTGTAGACCTGCGGGCCGGCGCCGTGCAGCAGGATGTCCTCGATCCAGTCCGTGCCCGGGAACCCGGAGTTCGGCGGCGCGCCCATGCCGAGGCACCACGGCCGCCGCCCGCTCGCGGCGAGCTGCCGCGACGTCGTCAGGAGCTGGTCCCACGTCGCCGGTTCCGGCCCGGTGAACGTCTTCGGCGAGTACCAGACGATGCTCTTCAGGTCGGCCTTGACGGCGACCGCGTACATCGCGCCGCGCCCGAGCTGCTGCAGCTTGAGCCACTGTGGACTGTACGTCTGGGCCGCCTCCGCGCCGAGGACGGCGTCGAGCGGCTTCAGGTCGCCCGAGCTCGCGTACCCGGCGAGCTCGGCCGGGTTGGACAGCACCGCCACGTCCGGCGGGGTGCCCTGCTGCAGGTCGCCGCGCAGTACCTGGTTCTGCGCACGGGTGCCCTGGTAGCTCGTCGGGATGCCGGTCTCCCGGGTGAACCCGTCGAGCACGCGCTGGAACGCGGCCTGCTCGTCGCCGGTCCACGAGCCGAGCACGGTCACGATCTCCGCGCCGGACCCCGCGGAGCAGCCGGGCACCCCGGCTGCCAGCACGACAGCCAGCGCGGCGGCGGCGATGCGCCTGCTCATTTCGCCCCCCGGAACCGGTATTCGTCGAGCCGGGGTTGCAGGCCGCCCACGACCAGCACCCCGATTCCCGCTGCCAGCACGGGAATCCCGTAGCCGAGCAGGCCGTTCCAGCCCGGTTCCGTGAGCCCCGGGCCCAGCAGCGCCGACTCGTCGACGTCGGCCGGGGCCGCGGACGGAACGGCCGGCGGCGAGGCCGTCGCCGCGGCGAACGCGGTCACCGTGTCACCGCAGGCGTCCGCTCCCCGGTCACGGCACGAGGCGACCAGCACCTTGGCGAGCGTCCCCTGGGCCCCGCCCGCGGCGGCCGTCGTCGCCGCGGAACGCGCGTCCACCGTCTGCTCCAGCACGGCACCGCTGTCCCGGGCGTCGGACTGGACCCCGAGCAGCAGCGCCGTTCCCGCGCCCAGCAGCACCAAGGCCGCGGTCGCGGCGAACAGCGCCGAGTTCACCGTCCGCCGGAAGCGCCGGGCGAGGAACCGCTGGGCCCACACCAGCAGGGCGAGCAGGAGCAGCAGCGGCAGTGCCCACAGCAGCGTGATCGCGGGGTCCAGCCAGTCGGTGCCGAGCTGCTCGTCCAGGGCGGCGCGCTGGGCGGCGGCCAGGCTGTCGAGACGCGCGAGGATGCCGTTCTCCGGCGCCGTCAGCAGGTCCGACGCGGACTGCAGGTTGCTCGCGGCGAGCGGGGCGCCATCGTCCTGGCGGAAGTGGGCGTCGGCCTGCCCGATGAAGCTGTTGTACGCGGGCACCAGCCCTTCGATGAGCTGCAGCGTCTGGCTGCCCTGCTCGCCGGCCGCGTTGTGCTCCGCGACCTGGGCGAGCTGCTGACTGGCCAGCGCGATCTCGTCCTCGTACTGCTCGCTGGGGCCGGTCAGGCGTACCTGGTCGCGCTCGAAGGCGGTCACCGCGGCACCGTGGGCGGCCACGAGCGCTTCCTTGACCAGCGACACCTCGAGCACGGCCGGCGCGGTCCGCTCGCGCACCTCGGCGATGCTCGCCCGCACCCCGAGGAAGGTCGCCAGCGCGGTCACCAGCACCAGCGCGCTGCCGGCCACCAGCCCGAGCCGCAGCCACCACAGGGTCTTGCGCGTGGTGCTCGTCGCGCTCACGACGGATCCTCGAACGGTTCGCCGCACCGCCCGCAGCGTTTCGCCGCGGGTCGCGCCTTGTGTCCACAGTGGACGCACTTGCGTGGCGCCCCGCCATCCTCGGAGCGGGCCACCGGGGCGACGGGTTCGGCGGTGTAGGTGGAGATGGTCGACCCGAGCACGAGCGAGAACCCGTCGCGCGGGCGGACGCCCTCCTTGATCGCGACGGCGCCGTCGCGGACGTCGATCATGCGGCCCAGGCGCTTGAGGATCTCCGCGTTGCCGAGGTCGGTGGCCAGCCGGTACGCGGTGCCCCATTCGCGCGCCGCCTCCGCCCGGTCTTCGCGCTCGAACGCGTCCCAGCCCGCGCGGACCGCCCGGCCCAGCTCGGCCTGCCCGGTGATGCGGGCGACGTTCTCGTCCGGCACGCTCGAGAGCGCCAGGTCGTCGGTCAGGTAGCCGACGACCGGAAGCTGTTCGCTCACCACGGTTTCCGCGCCCTCGAGCAGCGTGACCGTGCCCAGCAGCCGGTCTTCGTGGCGGGTCAGCTCGGTCGCTTCGACGTCGAGGCAGAGGTGGTACTCGCGCTGCTCGTCGCCCCACGCGCCGGTGGGCAACTCGAGCACCCGGCCGCTGGACCGGCACTGCGCGGTGAGGTCCACTTCGGTCGGGAACACCTGCTTGACGAACCTCAGCCTGCTGTAGGGCATCGTGGTCAGCCGCAGCCGCAGGTCCGGCACCGTCCGGCCCATCGCCTGCTCGACCAGCCGCCGGAAGTCCCCGGCCAGCTCGGCGTCCTCCAGCACCGCATCGGCGCTGCCGCGCAGCACGGACGCGATGCGCTGCAGGTCCCGCGGCTCCCAGTCGTCGCCGATTCCCCTGGCGTCACAAGCGAATTCGCCCCGGCAGCGATCGAGCGCGGCGTCGAGCGCGCCCATGCGGTCGGACTCGTTCTTGCCGTCGGTGAGCAGCACGGCGTGCCGGATCTCCGGGTGGTTCCGTTCGAAGAGCTCCCGGGCCAGCTCCAGCCACTGGCTCATCGCGGTGCCCCCGCCGGCGATGAGGCCGGAGACCGCCGTCTTCGCCTCGTGCCGGGTCCGTGGGCCAGCGACGGCCAGCTCCGGGGTCGCCGGGTAGACCAGCTCGGCGTGCGCGGTGCACTCGACCACCCCGAACAGCACGCCGTCGCGCAGGGAGTCGACGGCGACCCGGCAGGCGTGCCGCGCCGCCTCGATCTTCGTGGGCGGCCAGTCCATCGAACTGGAACAGTCCACCAGCAGCAGTTCCGCGGTCTGCGGCGGGCCGTCCGCCGCGGTCGCCCCGGCGTCGCCCACCCGCACGGTGAGGACGGCGTCCATCCGCTCGTCCGAGGGGGCCAGGTACTTGTTCTGGCTCAGCTGCAGGGTGAACGACGGGGTCTCGGGCATCCGATCACCTTCTCGTCTTCGGGCGGACGGAGTTGGCGAGGTCGACGAGCACGCCGTGCTCGTTCCGGTCCCGAGCCCGCTCGGCGAGCCGGCGCAGGGACTGCTCCAGCAGCGTGCGCAGCCCGCCGTCGGTGACGTGCTCGCCGAGCAGGGCACCGCCGTTCCAGCCCGGCTCGGCGCCATCGCCGAGGGCGTCCAGCGCGGCTTCGCGGACGAGCGTCTCCAGGCGGTCCTGGGACTCGCCGTCGAGGTAGAGCTCGGGCAGCCGCCGCGCCGCGTCGGCGAGGTCGTCCCGGCCCGGCGGCCCGGACGGCAGGCGGGCCACCCGGATCCGCACGGCGGCGATCCGGGCGGCGTCGTAGTGGCGGGAGATCGGCGGGACGGCGTCGAGCAGGGCGACCGCGGCGTCGCGGCCCCGATCCCGCAAGTAGCTCCTGGCCAGGCCGAAGGCGGCGCTGACCTGGCCGTGGTCGCGGTGCCACACCGAGCGGTAGCAGCGCTCGGCCTGCGAGGTGTCCCCGCGCAGTTCGGCGCAGAAGCCGAGCGCGAGCTTCGGTGCGAGCTCGCCCGGCCACGCGCGGTGCACCCGGTCGAACGCCGCCGCGGCCGGCTCGGCGTCGCCGCGGACGAGCGCCAGCAGGCCGTGGTGCCAGGCCGCCCGCCAGTCGCGTGCGGCCTCGGCGCCGAGCAGCTCTTCGGCCGCCGACAAGGCCGCGGCCGCGCGGTCGGAGTCGCCCACCGCGACGTGCGCCCGGGTCCGGGCGAACTCGATCTCGACGGACCGTTCGCCGAACAGGGCGAGCTTGTCCAGCCAGCGGTGCGGCCCGGGCGCCCCCGCGGCGGCGATGAACTCCGCCGCCGGGTCCTCCGGCGCGACCCGCGGGATCGGCAGCCGGCCGGCCCCGTCGGCGGCGCCCGGCAGCCCGGGGTCGAGCTCTTCGCCGCCGGGTGCGGCGGTGACCCAGCGATCGAGGCCGGGCACCGCGCCGAGCCCGTCGTCGAGCAGTTCCGCGGTGTCCTCGAACAGCGCCGACGGCGCCGGGCGCGGCCGTTCGTCGCGCAGCGAAAGGATTTCCCGGCGCACGCCGTCGAGCTGCTCGGCCATCTCGGACGCGGTGGCGAACCGTCGTTCGAACGGCGCGACCGCGCGCTCGAGGACCCGGCGCAGGGAGTCGAGGCCGCCGGCGACGCGATCCGGGTCGGCGTCCTCGCTCGCGCCGTCCAGCAGCACCTGCAGCGTCCGGCCCACGGTGTGCAGGTCGGACCGGACGGTCAGGCCGTGCCGGGTGAGCTCGTGCGCCGGCGCCTGGAACCCCTCGGTCCCGACGCTCGGAGTGGCCGGGTCGTCGATCGCGCGGGCCGCGCCGAGGTCGATGACCTTGACGCGCTTGTCGCCGTGGATCACGTTCTCCGGCTTCATGTCGCAGTACAGCAGGCCTTCGCCGTGGAGGTAGTCGAGCGCGCCGAGGATGGCCCGGCCGTAGACGATGACGTGCTCCACGCGCGGCGGCGGGCCCTTGACGAGGAGGTCGCGCAACGACCGGCCGCCGACGTACTCCATCACCAGGTAGGTGTCCGGCTCGCCACCGGCGGGCTGGGTGTGTTCGACGAAGTCGCTGATCCGCACGATGTTCGGGTGGTCGAGCCGGATGAGCACGTCCCGCTCGATCCGTGCGAGCGCGCGCAGCATCGCGCTCTCGCTGTTGATCACGCCCTTGAGCACGACGTGCTGGCCGGCGAGCGCGGTGTCCGCGGCCAGGTACACCCAGCCGAGCCCACCGCGGGCGAAGCAGCCGAGGACCTCGTAGCGGTCGCCGACGCGCTCCTCGCGCGAAAGCTTGGGCAGGAAGGAGAACGGCTCTCCGCAGTTCTCGCCCTCGCAGAACCCCTCGGCGAACCCGGGTTCGCCGGCGTACGCGCGGCCCACGGGTTCCCCGCAGCGGCCGCAGAACCGGTGCTGCTCGGGGTAGTCCGGGTCGGCGAGGACGAGCTTCCCGGGATCCGGCACCTCGACGGCGGGCAGCGACTGGAAGTCGGCCTCACCGCCCCAGAGCTCGACACTGCGCCGGGTGCTCTCCGGCGCGGGCGTGCTCAACGCGACGGCCGGAGCCTCGACCGGCACCCGGCGGTGGCCGCACACTTCGCAGAACCCCGTCGGCCCGACGGGCTGCCCGTGACACCACACCGGTTCGGCGGTCATGCGCACTCCCCCCGGGTGTGCCGAGCCTTCGAGAAATCCCCGGCCCTCATGAGCCCGCCAACCGGTGCCGCACCGCGCGCACGTAGCGTTCGACCAGGTCCGCGGCGGCCTCCAGGTCGCCGGGCACCTCCATGAGCGCCGCCATCGCCGGGCGGTACAACTCGGCCAGCTCCTCGTCCTCCATCAAGCCCGCGTCGGTCGCCTTCGCGTTGTAGCCGCGCAGGCGTCCGCGCAGTTCGTCGTGGCGGGCGGCGTGCGCGTCGAGGTCGGCGTGCAGGCGGATGAGCCCCCGGCGGGCCGCTTCGGCGTCGCGCTCGGTCACCGTCAGCGCGCGCCGGACGCGGCCCGGGTCGATGCGCTCGCCCGCCGAACGCAGTGCGGCCAGCCGCAGGCGCAGGTCCGCGGCGGGGCCCGGCACCTCGGCCGCGGGGTGTGCGCGCGTGCCGACCTGGGCAGCCCGCTCCCGCGTCCGCTCCTCCTCGTGCTCCACCATCTCGACCAGCAGCGCCAGCCGCTCCAGCCGCCGCGCGTTCCGCTCGCTCTCCCAGCGGCGGGCCAGGTGCACGCCGGGCGAGTCCGGCCCGCTGAACTGGACGAGCACAGTTGCCCCCTTGTCCATCAGCGGTTTGACCGCGCCGGTCAGGACGTCCTCCGGCGCGCGGGCGGCGTCGACCCCGGCCACCGCCACGGCGACGTCCTCCGGGTTGGTCGCGAGCACCGTGGTGACCTCCTCGGTGCTGATGCCGGCGCTGACGTTCTCGGCCACTTCGTCGGCGGTCTTGCCGGTGGCGTCGACGATCGCGGCGAGCCGGTCGCCCCGGCCCGGCCGCGCGCCGCGGCGTTCGCGCCGGACCTCGGTCAGGAAGTCCCGGACCACCGCCGAGTCGCGGTCGCCGATGACGACGACCAGCGGACCGGACGGCGGCCGCGGCGGCTCGCCCACCCACCGGGCGACCTCCGGGACGTGCCGGACGATCGTCTCGACGGGGATCAAGTAGGCGAGCCCGAGCCGTTCGTCGGTGTATTCGGTGACCACCATGCCGAGCACCGCGTCGGTGGCCTTGTCGATCACCCCGGCGCCGCTGAACCCGCGGCGGACGCGTTCCCCCGGCGGCTTCGAGTTCAGCTGGATCCACTCGCTGCCCGCCCCGGCCGGGCCGGCCAGCTCGGCATCGTTCACCCACACGCCGTGCTGGTGCGGTGCCGGGAAACCGTAGGTGTGGACGACCCGGTCGCGGACGGCACCCAGGCGCACGAGCGGCGCACCCGGCACGCCGGGGAACGCTTCGCTCAGCTCCAGCAGCGCGACGTCCCCGCGGCCGTCGGGCAGCGGCGGCACCCAGCACCCGGGCCGGACGCCGGCGTACGCCTCCGGTGTCCCGGGCAGGCCGACGAACCGGACCACGAGCTGCGGGACCGGGCCACCCAGCGGCGCAAGCGCTTCCTCACCGGCGGCCTGCACGACGTGCGCGCAGGTCAGGACCGTGGATTCGCCCAGCAGCATGCCGGCACCCAGTGCCCGGCCCGACGAGTCCAGCAAGCACACCCGCCACGGTTCCGAATCCCCCGCGCGCCCAGCGGAAATCTCTCCGTTGTGCTCCCTCACCGTGAGCGACCTTACGGCGGCGCACCGACGGTCCGGGCCCGGTTAGCCCGCTTCCCCTGGCAGACCACCCGAACGGCCGCAGGAGCGCCAGGCCGCCGTGGGCAACTCACCACCCGGCGGGATGCCCGGTGGGAAACGGCCGCGGTCAGGCGAGCGTGCGCAGCCGGCGGAGCGCGAAGTACACCAGCGCCGCCGTCAGCACCGCGAAGATCCCCGTCTCGATGCCCTGGAACGTCCAGAACCGGTCGCCCGGCTGGTACTGCAGCCAGTTGTACGCACCGGCACCGGCCTCGCTCTGCCCGCAGCCGCCGGAACCGCACGGGCCGATCTCGGAGTTCGGCAGCACCATCTCCCCGGCCGCGTTGCGGACGCCTTGGGAAAGCACCCAGTCGCCCGAGGCCGTGTTCGGCGTCTGGTTGCCGTCCGGGAAGAACGTCAGCGTCCGCGCGGGCAGGTAGCGCGGCCGGGCCAGTACCTCGATCGCGACGCGGATCGCCGCGAAGCCGACCAGCGCGATCCCCATGGCGGGCAGCACCTTGCGCCAGTACGTCCCCGCGAAAACACCCAGCGCCAGCGCGAACAGCGTGTACGCGATCGGCACGACTCCCTGGACGTCGAACGAGAAGTACCCCAGCCGCCCGGTGCTCGCGGTGACCAGCGGCTCGAACCACCACGAGACGCCCAGCGCGTACACGATTGCCAGCACCACGGTGATCCCGCCGACCAGGCCGAACTTCACCAGAGCCCAGTGCAGGCGGCTGACGCCCTGCGTCCACACGAGACGGTGGGTGCCCTGCTCGACCTCGCGGGCGACCAGCGGCGCGCCGAAGAACACGCCGACCAGCACCGGCAGGACCACGAACAGCACCGCGACGAACACCATGCCGCCGAACTGCTGCTCGAACTGGTGGCCGAGGCCGGCGCAGCGGCTCACCTCCTCGGTCTGGGTGATCATCGACGCGCTGCCGAGCGCGGCCCGGCAGGCGGGCAGGCCGAGGTCGTCGAACTTCGTGTGCATCGCCAGGCCCGTCGGCACCATGATCGCGGCGAGCGCGACCAGGGCGCCGAGCGTGAACAGCGCCTGCTTGCGGTGCTGGCGCCAGGTCAGCCAGATCATGCCGGCACCCCCCATTCGGTCGCGGCGACGCGGGTCTCCGCTTCGGCGAGGTGCGCGAGCACCAGGTCCTCCAAGGTCACTTCGTGCTCCGTCCACATCGGATCCACCGGTCCGCCGTCGCGGCGGACGAGCAGGGTCGACTGGCGTTCGGTGTGGCTCGCGCGGACCACCTTCGCGACACCGGCGATGGACTCGCTGCCGGCCCGCGGGCCGACGAGCGTGCGGTGCGACTCGAGCAGCTCGTCGACCGCGCCGGTCAGCTGGACGCGGGACCGCTGCAGGACGATCAGGTAGTCGCAGCTGCGTTCGAGGTCGGCGAGCAGGTGCGAGGACAGCAGGACGGTCGTCTCGCTGTCGGCCACCGCGCCCATCAGCGCCTGCATGAACTCGCGGCGCGCCAACGGGTCCAGGCTCGCGATGGGCTCGTCGAGCAGGAGCAGCCGGGGGCGCTTGGCCAGGGCCAGCGCCAGCGCGACCTGCGCCCGCTGCCCGCCGGACAGCTTGCCCACCGGCCGGCCCGGCGGGATGCCGAGCTTGGCCAGCCGTTCGCGGGCCAGCGCGGCGTCCCAGCGGTGGCGGTTCAGCTTGCCGCCCATGATGACGTGCTCCGCCGCGGTGAAGTCCCGGTACAGCGGGGTGTCCTGCGCGACGAACCCGACTTCGGGGAGCATGGACCGCGGGTCGCGGCCGAACACGCGCACCTCCCCCGCGTCGGGCCGTAGCAGCCCGACGGCCAGGTGCAGCAAGGTCGTCTTGCCCGCGCCGTTCGGGCCCACCAGCGCGGCGATCCGCCCGGCGGGCACCTCCAGCACGCAGTCCTGCAACGCCCAGGTGCGCCCGTAGCGCTTGCCCAGCGCCCGGGCCTGCACGGCCAGCTCCATCTCCGGAACTCCCTACGCAAGGTCGCGGGGCACCGGGGTGCCGCGCAACGTGGTCTCGATCAGGGCGGCGATGTCGTCGGCCGACATCCCCGCGGCTTCGGCGCGCTCCAGCCAGGCCACCAGCTCGTCGCGCAGCTGACCCTGGCTGCCCAGCGACGGCCCGGCCAGGCTGCCGGTGACGAACGTGCCCACCCCCGGCCGGCCTTCCGCGAGTCCCTCCAGGACCAGCTCGCGGTAGGCCTTGAGCACGGTGTTCGGGTTGATCGCCAGCGCTTGGGCCACATCCCGCACCTTCGGCAGGCGGTCGCCCGGGCGCAGCAGGCCGACCCGCAGCGCCTGCTTCACCTGGACGACGAGCTGCATGTACGTGGCGACCCGCGAGCGGCCGTCCAGGACGAACTCGATCACCCGGCACCTTCCTATTGTCTTACGACATTAAGACAACACCCGGGAACGCGCCGCTGTCAAGGAACGCCCGCCGGGCATAAGGTCTCGATCGAGACGCACACCGGCACCGGGAGGCAGGCATGTCGTTGTTGGACGGGCTGAGCAAGGCGATCGCCGGGGGGACGATCGAGATCGTCGACCTCACCGCTCCGCTGAGCGCGAGCACGCCGATCCTGCGGCTGCCGGAACCGTTCGCCAACACCATCCCGTTCCGGCTGGAGGAGATCAGCCGTTACGACGAGCGCGGCCCGCGGTGGTACTGGAACGACATCCACACCGGCGAGCACACCGGCACCCACCTCGACGCCCCCGTCCACTGGGTGTCCGGAAAGGATGGTCACGACGTCTCGCAGGTACCGCTGAAGACCCTGGTCGCGCCCGCGGTCGTGCTGGACTTCTCGGCCAAGGCGGCCGAGGACCCGGACTTCCTCCTGTCGATCGACGACGTCCGCGCCTGGACGGCGGAGCACGGCCCGCTGCCCGACGGCGGCTGGCTGCTCTACCGCACCGGCTGGGACGCGCGCAGCGACGACCAGGAGCGGTTCCTCAACGCCGACGAGGCCGGGTCGCACGCCCCCGGCGTCTCGCCCGAGTGCGCGCGGTGGCTCGCCGGGGAAACCCCGATCACCGGGCTCGGGGTCGAGACCGTCGGCACCGACGCGGGCCAGGCGCCCGGCTTCGACCCGATGTTCCCGTGCCACGAACTCCTGCTGGGCGCCGGGAAGCACGGCCTGACGCAGTTGCAGAACCTCGCCGCGTTGCCGCCGACGGGGACGCTGCTGGTGGTCTCGCCGCTGCCGATCGTCGGCGGGTCCGGCAGCCCGGCGCGTGTGCTCGCCCTGGTGGAGCGGTGAACGTCGCCGAACTCGTCGGCCGCACGCTAGCCGGCCTCGGGGTCGGGACGGCGTTCGGGGTGGTGGGCAGCGGCAACTTCGAGGTGACGAACGCGCTGCGCGCGGGCGGCGTCCGGTTCGTCGCCGCCCGTCACGAGGGCGGCGCGGCGAGCATGGCCGACGCCTACGCACGGATGAGCGGCGAGGTCTCGGTGCTCTCGCTGCACCAGGGCTGCGGGCTGACGAACGCCGTCACCGGGATCACCGAGGCGGCCAAGAGCCGGACGCCGATGGTCGTGCTCACCGCCGACTCGGCCGCCGCGTCGGTGCTGTCGAACTTCCGCATCGACCAGGACGGGCTGGCCGCCGCGGTCGGCGCGGTGCCGGAGCGCGTGCACTCGGCGGCGAGCGCGGTCGCCGACACCGTGCGGGCCTTCCGGACCGCGTGGCAGCAGCGCCGGACGGTCGTGCTGAACCTGCCGCTGGACGTCCAGGCCGAGCCCGCGCCATCGGAAGCGCCGTCGCTGCCTTCGATCGAGGGGCCGGCTCCGATGCGGCCGGACATCGGCGTGGCCGCCGACCTGGCGGACCTGCTGATCGCCGCCGAACGGCCGGTGTTCATCGCCGGCCGGGGTGCCCGCGGGAGCCGGGAGCCGCTGCGGGAGCTGGCCGCGCGGTCCGGTGCGCTGCTGGCCACCTCCGCCGTCGCGCACGGGCTCTTCCACGGCGATCCGTTCGCGCTGGGCATCTCGGGCGGGTTCGCGTCGCCGACGGCCGCCGAGCTGATCGTGGGCGCCGACCTCGTCGTCGGGTGGGGGTGCGCGCTGAACATGTGGACCACCCGCCACGGCAAGCTGATCGGCCCGCACGCGGACCTCGTCCAGGTCGACCTCGAGCAGAGCGCCCTCGGCGCGCACCGGCCGATCGACCTCGGCGTCGTCGGCGACGCCGGGTGCACCGCGGAAGACGTGCTGAGCGAGCTGGGTGACCACAAGGCGGTCGGCTACCGCACCGAAGAGGTCGCCGCCCGGATCGCGGCCGGCCGCTGGACCGACGTCGAGCACGAGGACCTCTCCCGCGAGGGCCGGATCGACCCGCGCACGCTGAGCAAGCTGCTCGACGAGCTGCTGCCGGCCGAGCGGATCGTCTCGATCGACTCCGGCAACTTCATGGGCTACCCGAGTGCCTACCTGTCGGTGCCCGACGAGCAGGGATTCTGCTTCACCCAGGCGTTCCAGAGCATCGGGCTGGGCCTGGGCACGGCGATCGGCGCGGCACTCGCCCGCCCGGACCGGCTGCCGGTGCTGGGCACGGGCGACGGCGGGTTCCACATGGCACTGTCCGAATTGGACACCGCGGTCCGGCTAGGTCTGCCGCTGGTGGTGATCGTCTACAACGACGCGGCGTACGGCGCGGAGATCCACCACTTCGGCGACGCCGACATGACCACGGTCCGCTTCCCCGACTCCGACCTCGCCGCGATCGGCCGCGGCTTCGGCTGCGCGGGGGTGACGGTCCGGTCCGCCGAAGACCTTTTCGCGGTGCGTGAGTGGCTCGCGGGTCCGCGCGGCGAGCCGCTGGTCATCGACGCGAAGATCGCCGACGACGGCGGTTCCTGGTGGCTCGCGGAGGCGTTCCGGCACTGACCCGGCCTTGACAGCGACCCGGGCGGAGCTGGATGCTGGCCGAGTTGTCCTACTGTCGTAAGACAGCAGGTATTCGTCCTGGGGAGCTGTCATGCGCTTGTTCAAAACCGTCCTGGCCGTGCTCACGGCCGCCACAGTGGTGGCCACACCCGCCGACGCGGGCCAGCCCCGGCCGCCGTCCGATCCCATCGGCGCCCTCCTCGCCGCCTACGACACCCACTCGATCGTCGCGAAGTCCAGCCCGGACCCCGGGCCGTTCGTGTTCGACCTCGTGCGGGACCCGCGTTTCCCCGGCAAGGTGAACGACATCGCGGTCGAGTGCGGGAACTCCCTCTACCAGCCACTCCTGGACGCCTACATCAGCGGCGGCGACGTCGCGGACGTCAGCCACGTCTGGCGGGACACGACGCAGCCGAGCTGCGGGTTTTCGTTGTTCTACGAACAGCTTTTCGCCCTGGTGCGGCAGGTCAACACGACGCTGCCGGCCGCACGGAAGATCCGCGTGCTGGCTTGCGACCCACCGATCGACTGGAGCCGCGTCCACACGCCGTCGGACCTGGAGCCGTTCCACGACCGGGACGCGTCGATCGTGTCCGTGGTGAAGACGCAGTCCTTGCAGAAGCACCGCAAGGTCCTGATGCTGTTCGGCCTGGGACACTTGAAGCACGACGGCGGCAGCGCAGCGGTCGCACAACTGGAGCGCGAGTATCCTGGCGCGGCCTACGTGATCGCGGACCACTACGGGTTCACTTCGGACAACGCGCGGCTCGAAAAGGGCTTGGGCTCGTGGCCGTCCCTGACCCCGATCCAGGGTTCCTGGCTGGGCGCACTCGACACGGCATACTTCCCGACGAACCGCGAATACCCGCCGGGCACGCGCGGGTATCCGGGAGTGGACGCCTATCTGTACCAGGGCCCGGCGGATCTCCTCCTGCGGGAGCCGTTGTCGGCCCGCGCGGTCCTGGACACGGAGTTCCTGAACGAGCTACGCCGACGGGCTGTGGCGGTCGACGCGCCCCCGGATGGTCTGTTGTGGCCGGAGTTCTTCTTCGAGCGCGAGCGTGCGTCCGGGGTGCTGCTGCACGGTTAGCCCTGGGGCGCCCGGGGATTGCCTGGTGCACCTGCGGTTCAGGCTGGATCACGGCCGGGTGAGAGCTGCTTCGTTGGGGTGCTTCGGTTCTCGCTCCTGAGCCGTGAGCTCTCGGCTGGGTTCGAACGCTGGCCATTGCGACTCGCGGTGTGGGGGTAGGCCCGTAGCCGGTTGGCTGCGGGCCTACCCCGTTCATGCTGCGAATGGCAGTGGTTGGTGGAGGTTGTTGCGCCTGGGTTTTCGGCGTTTGTCGAGGAATGTCGGTGGGAGGAATTCGGGTAGGCCGTCGGTGGCGATGCGGACCTGCCAGCCGGAGCGGTGCAGGAGTCGGTGGTGGTGGGCGCACATCAGCACCAGGTTGCCCAGCTCGGTCGGGCCGCCGTCGGCCCAATGCCGGACGTGGTGGCCGTGACAGTGTCGGGGTGGGCGGTGGCAGCCGGGGAAGGCGCAGCCGCGGTCGCGGAGGTAGAGGGCTCGGCGGAGTGGGGTGGAGATCAGGCGTCGTTGGCGGCCGAGGTCGAGGGGTTCGCTGTTGGTGCCGAGGACTGCGGGGATGAGCATGCAGTCGCAGGCGTGGATTCGGGCTTCGGCTGCGGAGATGGTGCCGAGGTCGCCGAGAGTGGCTCGGCCGGCGCCGGGCTTGGGGGCGGTGCCGGTTCTGCCGGGGATGGCTGGACCAGCACCGGCCTTGGGTGCGGTGCCGGTGTTGCCGGGCATGGCTCGGCCGGACGCGGCTTTGGGCATAGCGCCGGATTCGCCGAATGTGGCCTGACCGGCAGCGGACATGGCGCCGAGGGTTGCCGTGCCGATGCCGGCCTTGGGCATGGTGCCGGTATCGGCGAAGGTGGCCGGGCCGGTAGCAGGCTTGGGCATGGTGCTGCCGAGGATTGTTGTGGCGAGGCCGGACTTCAAGTCCGCCAGCGACATCGCGATCATCACGTGGGCTCGTTCGCCGGCCTGCATCGGCAACTCTGGGGAGTTGAGGGCCAGGTCGATCGCGTCGGAGAATGCGTCGCCGTAGCGTTCCAGTGGGGAACGCAAGTCTGGGCCTTCGTCGGTCGTGCGGCGTTGGGCCAGGGAGTCCAGCAGGGCGCTGGCGCGTGCGCCGGTTTCGTCGTCGAAACGGCCGTTCAGTTCCCAGAACCCGGTTCTCTTGCGGCGCAACGACAGTTCGCGGCTGGGTGTGGCTGGTTCGGTCTCGTCGGGTTCGGCCCCGTCGGGATCCAGGTGGGCCACGATGCGGGCGCCGAGAGCGGCGACTTGCTTGTGGCCGGCCTCGGAGGCGAACGTGAGCAGGTGCTGCTCGGCCTCGTCGCGGTGCTCGGGTGGGATCTGGGTCATCACCCCGACGATCGTGTCGATCATCGGGCTGCTCAACCGGCCATCCGAGGCAGCAAGACCGGTGGCGGGAGCAACAGCCGGGACCGGAGTGCCGTCGAGGGTGCAGCCAGAAGCGAGAGCGCGGGCTCGTTTCACCACAGCCTCAGCGGCCGCCTTGGGGATGTCGGCGAGGTGCTCGAAGAGTCTTGCCGCAGAACGGTAGCCGAACAACTCCATGACACCGCGCGACTCGATTTCCACCAGCAGAGAACCGATCTCGGCCTCAGCAGACCGCACAACAGTGAGCAGCGCGGAGATGCGGTCGGCCAGGGCCACCGCATCCGCTTTCCACACCGCTTCGCTGTCCACACACCAAGATTACCAACATTCGAACACATGTCATCACTCGAAAGAATGATCCAGCGCAAGTCCGGCAGGGACACCGTCGCGTGGGGAATCGGCGCTCCCGCACCGAGCGGCAAGCAACAACACGAAGGTCGGGTAGCCGGAGGGAGTTTCACCCTCCGGCTCCCACAGATCCCGGCGTGACAGTCTCCCGTCACCGGGCTCTTGTCATCCTGATCACCAGACGTGCTGAACCGAGGAAACCCATGGCCAGTGCGCGAAGAGGCGGGGATATCGATCAACTATCCCCTGCCAGCACTCACGGGTTTTCTTGAGGTTCCGCAGTCGTTTGTATTTCTTGCGGATCCACCGCACCAAGTAGGCATTGATGCGCTGCAGGAGCGGAAGCAACGCGGTGCGGTAGAACGCACCGTAGTATTGCATCCAACCCCGCACGATCGGATTGACCCATCGCGCGAGCTCCGCGAAGGAGAGACCGGTACGTCGATGCAGCCGCCAGGACCGCACCTGAGCACTGAGCCGGCTCAGGGCTTCCTTGCTGATCGCAGGCACAAACCCGCTGAATGATCGGCCGCGCCTGTCCCACGCCCTGCGCTGACGGAACGTGAACCCCAGAAACGTGAACGACGTATGCTCCGAGAAGCCTGCCCGTCGTCCGTCCCGGCAATACACGATCCTCGTTTTGTCGGGATGCAACCGCAACCCAACCTGTTCCATTCGCTCGGCGACGACGACCAGCACGTACTCGGCCTGACGTCGCGTGGAGCAGTGCACCACCACATCATCGACATAACGCTCGAACTCGACGTCCGGGAATTCCCGGGCCATCCACGAATCAAACGCGTAGTGCAGGAACAAATTCGCCAGCACCGGTGAGACCGCAGACCCCTGCGGAGTCCCGCGGTCCCGCGTGACAAGACTGCCGTCGACCCGCTGCATGGGCGCGGCAAGCCACCGCTTGACATACAACACGATCCACGACTGGTCGGTGTTCGCCTCCACCGCCTTGATCACCAGGTCCCACGGCACCGTGTCGAAGAACTTCCGGATGTCCACATCGACCACCCAGTCGGCCTTCCAGCACCGCGCCCGACACGCCGCCACCGCATCTAGCGCCGACCGCCCACGCCGATAGCCATAAGAGTCGGGATGGAAGATCGCCTCGACCTTACCCTCCAGCCTCCTGGCCACCACCGTCTGCGCGACCCTGTCCGCCACCGTCGGCACACCCAGCGTCCGAACCCCGTCACCATGCGGTTTCAGTATCTCCACCGCTCGCACCGGAGGCGGAAAATAGCTCCCCGAGGACATCCGATTCCACACCCTATAGAGATTGTTCTTCAGGTCGGACTCGAACTCCTCGACCGAGCACCCGTCCACTCCCGGAGCGCCCCTGTTGGCCTTAACCTTCTCCCACGCCTCCCACACTTCCCACTTCGAAATCTCAAACGACTTCTCCGGCGACTTCAACTCGTTCACTCAATTCCTCCCAGACCGCAGTCCGGTTGACCGAACAAACAACAGTCACGAATGACCCGGTCCCTTCGCTCCATCCCCACCGCGTCAAGCAGAGACTTCTCCGCTACTACGAACCGGTCCGCCGGCGCACCCTGCAACGGTACTCAATCCCGCACGGTTTCAGCCGCCCAAGACTCTCCCTATCGCCACCAGCAGCGGCAGCAGTATCAGGACACGCCTTCTCACGTTCCACGCGGAAGCAGCAGATCGGACTCACGTCACCTCCATGCCGGACACCATCTGGCCAATAAACGGGCACCCGCCAGACTCATCCCGGGATCTCGACGACACCCCGGTTTCGATGCCATCCAAGGAATTACGACACTTCACCAGTTACAACGCAACGTCTTCCCAATCCCCACCTGACGCCTCACACGACGCCTTTTCCTACTCGCTCACCACGACGGTCTTCAGCCAACGCAGCAGCAGGCGGTTTGAAGCCTCCCCCCGCAGGGCGACTCCGAAGGGCCACAACCTTCATCTCCCACGCAGCACCACATCAACAAGCCCTACCTACCAGAGCCCCTCTCCGTGTTCGTGACACACCGCCGATTTCCCACGCCCCGGCGAAGCCGCATCAGTAAAGGTGATCAACCAACCCGATGCGAAACCCAAACATTGGGTTCAACGTAGACAGCGAAATCCTGAGCAATCGAGACGAACACGGGAGCGAGAGCACCAGGAACCTCCACGACACCATCGCGGTCGAACGGCAACCCGGTCCACCCCCGCCAGTCAGCCAACGGAGCCGACACGGTCGCAGAACAAGCCGCGACGCCAAGAATCCGCCCACCGGCACGCACATGAGTACGCAACCAACGATCAGCAGGCAGACCGTCCACCCGCGTCTCGGCGACATACTCGCGCATCGGCATCGCCGCGACTTCAAACCGGCGGCCGCCGTGTGCATTCCCTCCAGCACGGCAAGCGAATGCTCGCGCCCTTGGTACTCCCGATGCACGGCGATCTCCAACGCACAAGCAGTGTCCGGAACGACCTCGTCGAGTGCGTCCTCCGCAGCCCACACGGCCATTTCGTCCCAGCCGCGAGCGGGGAGCGGACCGCGGCCCAGGAACGGCACCATGATCCTCCTCGCGACCGGCCGATCGTCCTCGAGCAACGCGACGACCAAGTGCGGCCAGCGGCTCGCAGCCGGCCATGAACTTCGGCGACTCCGGCGCGTACGGGATCGCGTAAGCCGCCTCAGCGAGGTCCGGGCGCTGGGCCAGCGTGACGAGCACGTCAGTTCCCCCGGGACCAGGACTCCAGCGCGATCAGCGTCTTGGTTCCGGTCACCTGGTGGTGACGGCGGATCTCGTCGATCGTCTTCTGCAGGTGGGCCATGTCGCGCACCCGCAGCCACACCAGCGCGTCCGGGTCGCCCGCGATCGTGAACACCGCCTGCGCCTCGGGCATCCGCGTCGTGGTGCGCAGGATCTCCGCGACCTTCGTGTTGCCGACGAACCGCAGTTCGGTGAACGCCTCGATCCCCCAGCCCAGCTTCGCGTGGTCGACCTGCACCGTGAACCCGGTGATCACGCCGGTCTCGCGCAGCCGGTCGATCCGGCGCTTGACCGCGGCCGTCGACAGCGTGACGCGGCCGGCGATGTCCGACAGCGTCCGGCGGGCGTCCTCGCGCAGCAGGCCGAGGATCTCGTGGTCGGTCGCGTCGAGCAGCTCTTCGGTCATGCGTCCGAGCGTAAACGGACGCAAAAATCACGGCCAGCCGACGCGGATGCGCGCCGAAACTTGCGTGTGAGACCTTGATCCGGCAGTGCCTGTTGCGTGAGGGTGGTCCGCGTCGCACTGTGCCCGGAAGCACATCGACGCGAAGGAGGCCCGCGCCGTGGAGACGTTCACGCTGGATGACCGGTACCTGCGAGAAGCGGGGACCGTGCACCTGTCCGGGGTCCAGGCCCTGGTCCGGCTGCTGTTCGACCGCGTCCGCCACGACCGCGCCCACGGCGGCGACCCCGCCGTGTTCGTCTCGGGCTACGAGGGCTCGCCGCTGGCCGGCTACGACCTCGAACTCGGCCGCCGCGCGAAGCTGCTGGAGAAGCACGACGTCGTCCACCGCCCAGGCCTCAACGAGGAGCTGGCCGCGACGTCGGTGATGGGCAGCCAGCTCGTCGCGGGCGCCGGCGGGCGGCGCGGCGTCACCGGGTTCTGGTACGGCAAGGCACCCGGCCTCGACCGCGCCTCCGACGCCCTCCGCCACGCCAACCTGGCCGGCACCGACCCGCGCGGCGGCGCCGTCGCGCTGGTCGGCGACGACCCGAACGCGAAGTCCTCGACCGTCCCGTGCGCGTCCGAGCTCGCCCTCGCCGACCTGGCGATCCCGATCCTCTACCCGGCCGACTCCCAGGACGTCCTCGACCTCGGCATGCACGCCGTCGAGCTGTCCCGGGCGGCCGGCGTCTGGACGTCGCTGAAGGTCGTCGCCAACGTCGCCGACGCCTCGGGCACCGCGACCGTGAGTCCGCAGTGGACCGCGCCCGAAATCGCCAAGGCCTACCGCCACGCGCCGACCTCGCGCCTGCTCGGCACCACCCTCGCCGAGCTGGAACGCAGCCTGTTCACCGTCCGGCTGCCCCTCGTGCTCGACTACCTGCGCGCGGCCGGCATCAACCGGATCATGCACCGGGGACCGGCCGACCGGATCGGCATCGTGTCCGCCGGGAAGTCCTACCTGGACCTCCAGCAAGCCCTGCGTGCACTGGGTCTCGACCCGGAAACACTGAAAAAGCACGGCATCCGCGTGCTCAAGCTCGGCGCGATCCACCCCCTCGAACCCGGGATCGTCCGCGAGTTCGCCGACGGGCTCGACGAGATCATCGTCGTCGAGGAGAAGCGCGCGTTCGTCGAGACGGCCCTCAAGGAGGTCCTCTACGGCCTCCCCGGCGCGCCCGCGATCACCGGCAAGAAGGACCGCGACGGCCGCACCCTGTTCACCGAGCTCGGCGAGCTGGACCCGGACGTCGTCGCGACCGGCCTGGCCCGGCGGCTGCCCGGGGGCATCGCGTCGGTGGACGCCTTCACAGCGCGCCGCCGTCGCGAGCGCATCTCCGTGCCGCTGCTCGCGCGGACGCCGTACTTCTGCTCGGGCTGCCCGCACAACTCGTCGACGAAGGTGCCCGAAGGCACGCTGGTCGGCGGCGGCATCGGCTGCCACACGATGGCCCTGTTCATGGAGCCCGACCAGGTCGGCACCGTCCTCGGCGTGACGCAGATGGGCGGCGAGGGCACCCAGTGGATCGGCATGGCGCCGTTCGTCGAGGCCGAGCACTTCGTCCAGAACATCGGCGACGGCACGTTCACCCACTCCGGCAGCCTCGCCGTGCGCGCGGCGGTCGCCGCCGGCGTCAACATCACCTACAAGCTGCTCTACAACTCCGCCGTGGCGATGACCGGCGGCCAGGACGCCGTCGGCGGGCTGCCGGTGGAGAAGGTCGCCGAGCTGCTGCTGGTCGAAGGCGCGAAGCGGGTCGTGATCACCAGTGACGCGCCCGGACGGCTGCGGCGCCGCAAGGTGCCCGCCGGCGTCGAGGTCCGCGACCGGACCGAACTCCTGGCCACGCAAGAGGAACTGGCCGCCATCAAGGGCGTCACCGTGCTCATCCACGAGCAGGAGTGCGCGGCCGAGAAGCGGCGGAAGCGCCGTCGTGGCAAGCAGGAGACGCCCGCGACCCGGGTCGTGATCAACGAGCGCGTCTGCGAAGGCTGCGGCGACTGCGGCACCAAGTCGAACTGCCTGTCGGTGCAGCCGGTGGCCACCGAGTTCGGCCGCAAGACGGCGATCCACCAGTCGTCGTGCAACGTCGACTACTCGTGCCTGGCCGGGGACTGCCCGTCGTTCGTCACCGTGGTACCGGCCGGGAAGAAGCAGCGCCGCAAGCTCGGCGAGCTGGCCGCGGACGCCGTGCCCGCTCCCCCGGCCGCGTCGAAGGACTTCACCGTGCGGATCACCGGGATCGGCGGCACCGGCGTGGTCACCGTGACGCAGATCCTCGCCACCGCCGCGGTGCTCGACGGGCGGCACGTCCGCACGCTCGACCAGACCGGGCTGGCCCAGAAGGGCGGCGCGGTGGTGTCCGATCTGAAGGTGACGGCGGAGGCGGTCGAGCAGGCCCCGAAGCTGGCCACCGGCGAGTGCGACCTCTACCTGGCGTGCGACGCGCTGGTCGGGGCGGACGCGGCCAACCTCGGCGTGGCCGACGCGTCCCGCACCACGGCGGTCGTGTCGACGACCGAGGTGCCGACCGGCCGGATGGTCGTCGACACGACGGTGGCGTTCCCCGACCCCGGCAGCGTCCTCGCCCCACTGGAAGCCGCGGCGGCGCGAACGGTGTCCCTGGACGCGCGCGGCCTGGCCGAGGAGCTCTTCGACGACGACCAGTTCGCGAACGTGCTGCAGCTCGGCGCGGCCTTCCAGACCGGCGCGATCGGCCTGCCCGCCGAGGTGATCGAGCGCGCGATCGAGCTGAACGGCACCGCGGTGGCCGCGAACCTGCAGGCCTTCCGCCGCGGCCGTCAGCTGGTGGCCGACCCGGACGCGCTCACGACGTCACCCGCTCCCGCACAACGAGTCGCGCAGCCCGCCGCACGGAAGCTGGTCCACGCCGCGGCGGAGTCCGAGCTGGCCCGGCTGCTCGACATCCGGATCCCCGACCTGGTCGCCTACCAGGACGAGCGGTACGCGCGGGCGTACGCGGAGTTCGTCGAGCAGGTGCGCGTGCTGGAGGACGGGCCGACGGAGATTACCGAGGCGGTCGCGAAGCACCTGTACAAGCTGATGGCCTACAAGGACGAGTACGAGGTCGCGCGCCTGTCGCTGGACCCGGCGTTCACGGCCGATCTCGAGGAGCAGTTCGGCGAGGGCACGAAGTACGCCTACCGCCTGCACCCGCCGGTCCTGCGCGCTCTCGGCATGAAGCGCAAGATCAGCCTGGGCCCGTGGTTCCGCCCGGCGTTCCGGTTGCTGCACGCGCTGCGGCGGCTGCGCGGCACCCGGTTCGACCCGTTCGGCCGCGCCGAGGTGCGGCGGGTCGAGCGCGAGCTGATCGAGGACTACCGCGGCACGGTGCTCGAGGCCTTCCGCGCGGCCGACGTAGACCGCGCCCGGGTGCTGGCGCTGGCCGAACTGCCCGATCTGGTGCGCGGCTACGAGGACGTCAAGCTGGCCAACGTCGCCCGGTACCGGGAGAAGCAGGCCGAAGTCCTCACGCTCGTAAATAGCTGAGCATCGCCTGGGCCTCGTCGGGGACGCGCAGTTTCGCGCTGACGTCCCCGGCGTGCTGCCGGGCGGCGGCGGTGCCGATGCCGAGCAGCCGCCCGATCGTCGGCACCGAGTGGCCTTCGGCCAGCAGCGCGACGACCTCGCGTTCGCGCGCGGTGAGCGTTGCGACCGGGTCGCCGGGCCGCGGCCGGGCCAGCTGGACGGCGACGACGTCGCGGTCCAGCACCGTGCCTCCGGCCGCGACGCGCTTCAGGGCGTCGAGGAACTCGTCCGGCTTCCCGACGCGCTCCTTGAGCAGGTACCCGGCGCCGCCCCCGCCGGCGGCCAGCAGGTCGCCGGCGTAGCCGTCTTCGACGAACGCCGAGAGCGCGAGGATCGCCAGCCCGGGGGCGATCCGGCGGGCTTCGAGGGCGGCCCGCAGGCCCTCGTCGGTGAACGTCGGGGGCATCCGGACGTCGACGACGGCGAGGTCCGGCTCCGCCACCTGGACGGCGGCCAGCAGGTCACCGGGGTGGTCGACGGCGGCGGCGACGTCGAACCCCTCGCTGCTCAGGAGCAGCACCAGCCCCTCGCGCAACAGGGCGTCTTCCTCCGCGATCACGATCCGCACGACGGCTGCCTCCTCGCCTCCACGTCCTCTCCCTGCCTGGATGCACGGATCGGCCCCCGGGACCGGTTCAGCCGATGCCCGTGGTCCGGAACCGGGCCCGGTAGTCGCTCGGGGTCACCCCGAGGCCGCGGGCGAAGGCACGTCGCAGTGTCTCGACGGACCCGAAGCCGGCTCGCCTGGCCACGACGTCGAGGGGCTCGGTCGTGCGTTCCAGCTGGTGCTGGGCGGATTCGAGCCGCACCTGCTCGACGAATCGCGCGGGTGTGCGGCCGAGCTCGTCGCGGAACAGGCGGGTCAGGTGCCGCGTGCTGACCCCGGCGCGGGCGGCGAGGTCGTCGAGGGTGTGCGGCGCCGCCGGGTCGGCCGCGACGGCATCGAGCACGGCCCGCAGCACCTCGGTGCGCGGGCGGCCGGTCTCCAGCCGGACGCTGAACTGCGACTGCCCGCCGGGCCGCTGCAGGAAGACGACCAGGTGTTTGGCCACCAGCCGGGCCACCTCGGCCCCGAGGTCCTCCTCGACCAGCGCGAGGGCCAGGTCGATGCCGGACGTGACGCCCGCGGAGGTGATCACCGGGCCGTCCTTGACGAAGATCGCGTCCTCGTCGACCCGCACGCGAGGGAAGCGGCGGGCGAGCCGGCCGGTCAGGTCCCAGTGGGTGGTGGCGCGCCTGCCGTCGAGGACACCCGCCGCGGCCAGCGCGAACGCGCCCGCGCACACCGACGCCGTGCGGTTCGCGCCGCCGGCCAGGCGCCGGATCTGCGCGACGAGCGCGGTGTCGGCGATCGTGCGGGCCCACTCGGGACCGCCGGGTACCAGCACGGTCGCCCCGCGCGGGTCGGCCGCCGCGAGGTCGAGGTCGGCGCCCAGGCGCGTCCCGGTGTTCGCGCGGACGTCGGCGCCGCCGGGCGAGGCCGTCTTCAGCTCGTACCGGCCACCGTGCTCGTTGGCCTCGGCGAAGACCTCCAGCGGCCCGGAAACGTCGAGCAGCCGGACGCCGTCGTAGAGCACGACGACGACCGGAGAGCCGGGACGGGCGCCCACCTCAGCCTTGGCCGGACCAGCCGCTCAGCCGCGTGAGCAGGCGCTCGAGCACCTCCGGGTCCGCGGCCACCGGGGCACCGGAGACCGGCTCGTCGACCAGGGTCCGGCGGTCCTGCCGGCGCGGCAGGCGCACCTGCTTCGCGTTGATCCCGCCGGGCAGCTCGAGCTCGCACCAGGTCGTGCGGGCCCCGCCCACGCCGGGCGTGACGCCCACGCGCTCGCCGGGCCCGGCGACCTTCGGCTCCGGCAGGCCGGGCACGTCGTCGTCGACTTCGACCACCAGCACGTCGGCACGCAGCCGCAGCCGCAGCGTCACGAAGGCGGGCGACCGGGGGTCACCGGCTTCGATGACGGTCTCGACCAGCCGTCTCGCGGTGGCGGTCACCTGCTCCAGCATCGGCATCAGGGACCAGTCGGTGAGAATCAGGCGGACGAACAGCTCCGTGACCGGCAACGCGCTCGGTTGCGCGACCAGCCGGATATCGTCCATCTGCGAGGTGTGCGCGCTCAAACCTGACCTTCCTCGCCCAGGTGCGGACCGTCCGGGTTTCCGCATCTTTCCACCCGGCCTCGGGCGGCACGGTACCGGCCGTGTCCGCGCTGCTACAGCGGGGGCCCTGGGCCAAGTCGGCGAAGACGAAGATCTGCGCGCCGAACGGTTGCCGGAAGGCGGTCTTCGGTGTGCCGGCCGCACCGAAGACCGCCTTGGCGCTCGTCAGACCCGAGCCGGGGCCCAGAGCGCGTCGATGGTCTTCTCGGCCGTCGCGAGGCTCGCGTCGGCCAGCGGGATGAGCTCCGCCATCGCCGGGTTCACGTGCGCGAGCGTCAGCTCCGCCGTGACGAACCGCGGCTCCAGGCCGGTCAGCGAGACGCCGTGCGGGAGCCACTGCTCGGCGTGGTCCCAGCCTTCGCGGGGCGCTCCCTCGCCGTACCCGCCGCCGCGCGAGGCCAGCACGATGAAGTCGCGGCCGCCGAGCAGGCCGGTCATCGTCTCGTGGTCGACCGAAAGCCCGGGTGCGATGAGGTGGTCCACCCACGCCTTGACGCTGCTCGGCGCGCCGTAGTTGTAGACCGGCAGGCCCAGCAGCACCGTGTCGGCCGCCTTGATCTCGCCGACGAGCTCCTGCGTCAGCGCCCACGACGCGGCCTGGGCCGGCGTGTGCTGCTCCGGCGGGACCGTGCGGGCGGCCCCGCTCTCGGCGTCGAGGTGCGGGAGGGGGTGTGCGCCCAGGTCGCGGTAGGTGACGGTGCCGTCCGGGTGCGCGGCGCGCCACGCGGCCGCGGCCCGCGCGCTGAGCCGGCGGCTCACCGAGCGCTCGCCCTGGATGCTCGAGTCGATGTGGAGGAGATGCGCCATGTCGTTAGCCGCCCATAGATCGTTGATGTAAGACAAACCATTAATAGCACATCGACCATCTGCTCGCCCATATACTGGGCTGATGACCTCGCTGCCGGTCGTCAACCAGCCGCCCCACCGGTGCGGAGCACTGCTCGACCACCTCTCGCGCCGGATGCGGCTGCGCAGCGAGTCCGTGCTGGCCCCGCTCGGCCTGCGGCCGCGCCACCTGATCGCCCTCACGGTCCTGCGCGACCGGGGCGGCAGCTCGCAGCAGGACCTGGCGAAGGTCCTGGAGATGGACGGCACGAACGTCGTCGGGCTGCTGAACGACCTCGAGACCGAGAACCTGATCGAGCGCCGCCGCTCCCCCGTCGACCGGCGGCGCCACGTCGTCGAGCTCACCGACGTCGGCGTGAAGCTGCTCGTACGGGCCGAGTTCGCGCTGGCCGCGGTCGAGGACGAGGTGCTGTGCGGGCTCACCGACGAGCAGCGTGAGACGCTCTACGAGCTGCTCCACCAGGCGACGAGCAAGACGGACGCGGAAGCCTGCACGGAGCCGTGACGCGGCCGATCTGCTGAGCCTCAGCCGCCGGCGATGTCGCGGGCCAGCTGCCGCGCTTCGGGCAGCGTGAACTTCCCGGTGATCTGCGTTTCCCCGCCGGTGATGGCGGACTGCACCGCCGGCGCGGTCAGCACCCGGCTCTTCAGCACCATGGCGACCTGCTTGCCGATGTTCTGCCCGGTCCACTCCGCCCAGGTCTTCGTCCCGGCGCCGGTGAAGCGGATGCTGATGTAGGGACTCCCCGTCTGCGGGTCGAACGCCGCGTCCACCCGGCTCACGTCGGCGCCGCTGAGGAAGCCGGGCGCGAGGACGTACTTCGTGCCCTGCGCGCGGTCGCAGCTGACCAGCGGCAGCTTCGGGTCGTCGTGGCCGTCCAGGGGGTCCGGCTGCCCTTGAGCGCAGTCGAACGCCTGCGCGGCGGCCTGCTGGGTGGCCGGATCGGTGCTCTGCCGCTCGGTCGCCGAGCCGGTCGCCGGCCCCGCCGGCAGCTCGGCCAGCACCGGCCGGAAGCGCAGCTGCGTGCCGTCCTTGACGATGAAGCCGGTGGGCGCGGCCTGACCCGCCACCTCGGTCTGGCACCCGGTGACGAGCACGGCGACGGCCGCGAGGAGGAGGATCCGCACGGCGCCCATTCTGGCGTGCGGACCTACCCGGCCGCCAGGATCGCTTCCAGCCCGGAGGCCTGGGTCCGCCAGTCCGTCACGTTCGGTGTGGTGCCGGTCCAGCGCTGGCCGATCCGGTTCAGCGAGTCCCGGTCGCCCGTCCACAGCGCGTCAGCCTGCTTCTGCGCGAACGCGCGGTAGGTGGCCGAGCCGGTCGCCGTGGCCAGGTCGCCGAAGTAGCGCAGGAAGATGCCCTTGAACTGCTTCTGGTTGTCGTCGCAGGACCCCGTGCCGGTGTCGCAGGATTCGACGAGCACGCCGCCCGAGGTGAGCCGCGCCATCGCCGCGTCGGCCAGCCGCTTCGCCGCGTCCAAATAGGACTGGACGCCGGTCGCGCGCCACAGCTCCAGCAGCCCGCCGATGCCGAGGCCCTGGTTGTACGTCCAGACCGTCTGGCCGTTGTTGGCGCAGGACGACGTCAGGCCGTCGTTCACCAGGCCCGAGGAGTTGATCAGGCCGCTGTTCAGGAACCAGTCGCCCGCGGTCCGGGCCCGCTGGCCCCACACCGTGTCGCCGGCGAGCCGGTTGTGCAGCGACGCGGTCAGCCGCAGGTACAGCCCGGCCGTGACGGCGTTCTTGTACGTCCGCTCGCGGTTCCACCAGACCCCGCCGCCGCAGCTGCCGGTGTCCCAGAAGCCGTGGACGTAGTTCGCGATCGTCGTCGCCTCGGTGAGGTAACGCGCGTCGTGGGTGCGGTCGTAGACGGCGACCCATGCCAGGCCCCACCACGCGCTGTCGTCGATGGCGCGGCTGACGAAGTCGCCCTCGATCGCGTCGGAACTCCTTACCCCGGCGGGGAAAGCGGCGCGGTTGACGTCGAGGGTGCGGGCCAGCGCGGTGTCGAACCCGCCCGCGTCGGCCACCGCCGTCACCGCGACCGCCGAGTTCCACCAGCTCGACGGCCACCACGCGGTGTAGGGGTCGTAGGACCACATCAGCGCGTCGAGCGCACCGGCGGCCCGCGTCGTCGCCGGGCGTGCCCAGGCCGTGCAACTCCCTTGCGCGTGCGTGGCTTCGCGGCCGCAGGCGCGCACCGCGCCGCCGTAGAGCCGGCCACGCGGATCGCGCGTCGCGAACGCCGTGGTGTGCGTTCCGGTGGCGCCCGCGGCGACGCTCGTACGGCCCAGCGACGAGCCGTCGGGCCAGCTCGCGCCGGCGTCCCAGGACCGGTCGAGCCAGATCTCGTCGCCGGCGCCGCCGGCTTCGATTCCCGCCCAGGCCATGCCCTTGCCGTCGAAGTGGAGCCGGATCGTGCGGCCGAAGAGCGTAGTCGGCGCCACCGGCTGGCTGTCACCCGTGCCCGGGGCGGTGCGGTCACAGGCGGCGTCGCAGACGTCCGGGTAGATCCACGCGGTGCACGCGACGCCCTGCGCGTCCCCGCACGCCCGGACCAGTCCGCGGTGGTGGTGCTGGGGATCGGTGAGGTTGTACATCAGCGTGCGGGTGCCGGTCCACGTGCTCGGGATGCTCGCTTTGCCCAGCAGGCCTTCCCAGGTGGCGCCGCCGTCCCAGGACCGGTCGAGCCAGACGGCGTCGCCGGCGACGCCGTTGTCGATGCTCGCCCACGCCATGCCGTCGGGGTCGGAAGCGTGCAGCCGCACGACGCGGCCGTTGATCACCTTGTCGGGCAAGGGAAAGCTCTCCCGCGCGGCCCGCGACGGATCGAGCGTGTCGCACGACGTCACGCACACCGTCGTGGCCGCTTCGGCGGGCCGGAGGGACATCGGAGTGAAGGAACCGAGGACGAGCAGCAGCACGAGCAATGTCCGCATCGACATCCCTCTCCACGCACCGGGGTTCGCTCCAGCATAGGAAGCCGGCGGCCGATTCTGAAGGATTCCGCCCGGTTCTGGCTCGTTCCGGACAAAGGTTCTCCACCCGGTAAAGCTGCGCGACGTTCTGGCGGAGTCGCTGGACACCGACGACGTGGGCGCCTCGGTCGCCGTGTTCGTGGACGGCGAGCCGGTGGCCGACCTCTGGGGCGGACATGTCGACACCGCGCGCACCGTCGCGTGGGATCGGGACTCCATCACCAACGTCTGGTCCACCACCAAGACGATGACCGCGCTGTGCGCGCTGGTCCTGGCCGACCGGGGCGACCTCGACCTGGACGCGCCGGTCGCGCGGTACTGGCCCGAGTTCGCGGCCGCGGGCAAGGAAACCACGCGCGTGCGGCACCTGCTCGGGCACACCGCGGGCCTGCCGGACTTCGACGGCCCGATCGCGGTCGAGGACCTCTTCGACTGGCCTGCCGTGACGGCGCGACTGGCCGCGCAGGCTCCGGCGTGGGAGCCCGGCACCACCGGCGGCTACCACTCCGTCACCTTCGGCTTCCTGGTCGGCGAAGTCGTCCGCCGCGTCACCGGGCGCAGCCTCGGCACGTTCTTCGCCGAGGAGGTGGCCGGCCCGCTCGGCGCGGACTTCCACATCGGGCTGGGAGCGGAGCACGACCACCGGGTCGCCCCGCTGATCCCCGACCCGCGGGGCGACAAGCCGCCGGGTTTCCTCGTCGGCGTCTCGGATTCGTACCCCGAAGCCTGGCGGCGTGCGGAACTGCCCGCCATCAACGGGTACGGCAACGCCCGCTCGGTCGCGGCGGTGCAGTCGGTACTGGCGTGCGGGGGCGTCTCGGGCGGCGTGCGGCTGCTGTTACCGGCAGTCGGTGGCTACGGCTGTTCGCGCCACGACCAGCGCGGACGGCCCGGTCGGGATCCATCGACCGGGCCGTCCGGACAGGACCGCCGAAGAAGCCTAGTGATCGTTGAGGTAGTAGTGGGTGCTCGGGTGCTGGTAGTTCGGGCCCAGGAAGACCGTGACGCCGATGTTCCAGTGTTCCGGGAGGTCGTGCGTGCCGCCATCGGAAGCTCTGGCCGTGGCGCAAGATCCCAATCCACCGGAGGCGACGAGCGTGTAACGGGTGTCGTAGGCACCCGGAACGGAACTCTCCTCGACGGCGATATCAGCCCGGGCGGAGAGTCCGTCGGCCGCCGAGTCGCAGACGGACACGACGTCGCCGTTCTCTTCGACGTAGACAGTGCCACCCTTGTTGGCGTCCGTGGTCTTCCACGTGTGGTCCCAGCTGCCGCCGGGGGGATCCACAGTTGCCGACGCCGACGTCGCGGTCAGGAGTGTCCCGCCGGCGACGAAAGCAGTCGTCGCGACCAAGGCCGCGATCTTGTTACGCATCGTATGGCTCCCATTCTCACGCTCGCACAGAGAAATCTGGGCGAGCTGTATTTGTTCACTACCCGGCACCGTGCACCGCGTCTGACGGCTTTCCCGCCGGTGTCAGGACTTCTCGAAGTGCAGATAGCCGATCGGGGTGCATGTAGTCGGCGTTGACGACCAGTTCGCCCTGGTGCGCCGCACACCCGCGGAGTCAGTGGATGTGACGCGAATCCGACGACGCCGAACCCTGCGTGCGGCAGGCACGCCGGCCGCGTGGAACCGCAGGTCTCCGGTCATCAGGTCACCGGCAGTGCAACCACTTCAGGCGACCGGCTCGTCTTCGACGGCGCCGGCGAGGCGCGGTCACTTCGGCCTTCGTTCCTCGCCATGCAGTCTTCCGCCTTCCCCCGAAAACCAACCCCAGTTGCGGAGAATGTCGGAATCGTCACCTTTGCTAACCCAGTCGGGTGAAACACTCTCGCCAGGCCGACCGTGCCAGCCGTGACTGGACGGCGTCAATCAGCCCCGAAACGTTTTATCCCTGCCCGAAGGATCTCTGAAACCGGCAACCTCGGCGCCTCGTGCCGCGACCTGCGAAATCGGGATCACCGGACTTGGCGGCTCCGGCCGCGCGAACCGGCCGCCGATCCGCTCACGCACCCGATCCAGCCGATCCATCCCCACGTCGATCACCACTGACTGCCGTTGCGGTATCAGCCGTCGAGCTCCGGCGGGAACAGGCGCGGCATGAAGGCGAGCATCAGCGCCGACCAGACCACGTGCGTCAGCAGCGGCGCCTGTACCCCGCCCGACCGGCCGCGCTGCACGGCGAACAGGGTGCCCATCACCGCCGAGGCCAGTACCAGGGCCGGGTTTCGCGTCGCCGTCGTCGAGAGGACGTACAGCGCCGTCGATCCACGCGCGCCGAAAGCGTCGTAGAGGGCGCCGCGGAAGAAGACCTCCTCCGCCGCGCCCGTCACGAGCGTGGTCGCCGCCACCGAAGGCGCCGAACCGTGGTGGGCGTGGCCGAGCACGCCCGCGATCGCGCGCCGCAGCACCGGGATGCGGCGGGCCACCAGCGCGCCGCCGTAGAACGCGCCGAACGCGCCGGCCCCCGCCAGGACCGGCCCCGCGACATCCCGGCGGCCCCGGGGCACCCGTCCGGCGCCGGCGAACCACGTTGCCGCGACCGACGCCGTGAGGACGTGGAACCGCCGCGAACCCGACCGGCTGGCCAAAGACGCGCCGAGCAGGCCGGACCCGGCGGCCGTCACCCCGGCGAGGAGCGCCTTCTTCACGCGGGCCGCCGGCTCTTCGCCCGCTCGCCCAGGGCCTGCAGCACGGCTTCGTCGTACCCCATCGGCTCGAACTCGACGATCCGGCGGATCGCGTCGTCGCGGACGACGACCTCGTTCGTCATCGAGTCGATCAGTGCCCGCCCGGTCGTGACGTCGATGTCGGTGACGAGCGAAAGCCAGTACGACGAGAGCCTCGGCGAGAGCAGCGGCACCGGCACGATCACCAGCGGCCGCCCCTCGATCGCCGCGACCCGCTGCAGCATGTCCCGATAGGCCAGCACCTCGGGCCCGCCGATGTCGAGCGTGCGGCCGGCCGCCTCCGGGTGGTCGAGCACGCCGGCGAGGTAGCGGACGACGTCGGCGATCGCGATCGGCTGGGTGCGCGTGCCGACCCAGCGCGGCGTGATCATCGCCGGCAGGTGCTCCACCAGCTGGCGGGTCAGCTCCCACGACGTCCCGCCGTGCCCGACGACGATCCCGGCGCGCAGCACGGTCACCGGCACGCCGGTCTCCCCCAGCAGCCGCTCGACCTCGCGCCGGCTGCGCAGGTGCTCCGAAAGTGTGTCGTCATCGTCCCCGAGGCCGCCGAGGTAGACGATCCGGCCCACGTCGGCGTCGGCTGCCGCCCGGGCGAACGCGCGGGCGGCATCGGCGTCACGGCGCTTGAAGTCCGCGCTGTCGAGTGAATGCACCAAGTAGTAGGCGGCTTCGGCGCCCTTGAGCGCGTCCCGCAGCGAACCGACATCGGCGACGTCGCCGCGGACGGGTGTCCCGGCGCCGCTGTACTTCCCGGGGTGCCGGGTCATCGCGAGGACGTCGTGCCCCGCTTCTTCCAGCACCGGGCACAACCGGCCGCCGACGAACCCCGAAGCCCCGGCCACCAGCACTCTCATGGTCGCGACGTTAGCCGGGGCTTCGCCGGCCCGCAGAACGTCGGTTCCCGGCGAAACAGACCGCGGCGACGACGCCCGCGCAGCCGACGAGCTGCAGCACGCTCGGCGTCTCCCCCAGCAGGCCGATGCCCAGCAGCACCGCGCCGACCGGCTGCAGCAGCATCAGTGTCGCGCCGACGGTGGCCGTCATCCGGGGCAGCGCGGCGGAGATGAGGATCCAGCCGATCAGCTGACCCACCACGGCGAGCGCGATCAGCCAGCCCAGCGTCTCCGGGCTCGGGCTCAGGTCGAGCGAGCCGGTCGGGAGCCCGAGCACGACTGCGACGACGCCGGCGGAGATCGTCGCCAGCACCAGGGACTGCGCCTGCGCGCCCGCGCCGCCGCTGAGCCGGATCAGGAAGAGGTACACCGCGTATCCCGCGCCGGCGAGCAGCGCGAACACGGCGCCGGTGACCGGGTCCGGGCCGAACGAGGCGGTGCCGGCGAACCCGCCGGCCAGCACGACGCCGCCGAGCAGCACGGGCACGGCGATGAGGAACCGCTTGGCCGGGCGTTCCCGCAGGAACACGAACGCCAGCAGCGGCACGATGACCACCTGGACGGCGAGCAGCACGGTCGCGATGCCGGCGCCGATCCGCGGGATCGCCTCGCCCCACAGCACGAAGTCCAGGCCGAGCCCGGCGCCGGCCAGCAGCGGGAGGAACACGCGGGGCGCCGGGCCGGACTTCCGCCGTTCCCGCGCGGCGAGCGCGAGCAGCACCGGCAGGGCCAGCAGGCAGCGCCAGAACGCGCTGGTGCTGCCGCTGGCGTGCGAAACCTTGATGAAGACCGACGACAGGGAAATGCAGAAGCTGCCGAGCGCGGCGAGCAGGCGCGGGTCGAAGCGTTCGGTGAACGGCGCGGGGACGGTCATGGGGCGGGGCGCGGTCGCGGTCACCACTCCAGCGTGCGGGTGATGACTGTCAAGGACAAGCGAATGTTTCTGCGCGGAATTCGGTAGTATCCCTACCGTGTTCGGAATCGAGCGGATGCGCGCGCTGCACGCCGTGGCCACGCAGGGGTCGGTCGCCGCGGCGGCCGCGTCCCTGCACGTCACGCCGTCGGGGGTGTCGCAGCAGCTGGCGAAGCTGGAGAAGGAAGCGGGGCAGCGGCTGCTGGAGCCGCGTGGCCGGGGCGTCCGGCTGACGAAGGCGGGCCAGGTGCTGGCCGGGCACGCCGAGCGGATCCTGGCGCAGGTCGCCGAGGCGAAGGCGGACCTGGAACTGCTGCGCGAGGACGTCATCGGGCCGCTGCGGGTCGGCGCGATCCCGACGACCGTGCACGCGCTGCTGCCTCCCGCACTAGCGACGCTCGCCGCGCAGCACCCCCGGCTGGCCGTGACGCTGCACGAGGGCGAGGCGGAGCAGACGATGCCCCGCGTGCTGGCCGGCGACCTCGACGTCGCGGTGCTGGAGAGCTGGGAGGACCGGCCGACGGTGCTGCCGCCGGCGACGACGCGGATCGCGTTGTTCTCCGACGTCGCGGACCTCGTGCTGCCGGCCGGGCACCGCCTCGCCCACCGCAAGGCGGTCGATCTGTCCGAAGTGGACGATCTGCCGTGGATCGGCTGGACGCTGGAGTCCGGCTGCTACGAGTGGCTGGTGCAGGTGCTGCGCAAGCAACGGCTGGAGCCGCGGATCAGCTGCACGGTCGGCAGTTACCCGACCCAGCTGGCCCTGGTGGCGGGCGGCGTCGGCGCGGCGCTGGTGCCGCGCCTGGCTCGCGAGCTGCAGCCCGAGGGCGTCCGCATCCTGGCCACGCGCCCGGCGCTGACCCGGACCATCTACGCGATCTGCCGGGCGGGCGAAGAGGACCACGGCGTGGTGCGTGCGTGCCTCGACGCGCTCAGGGCCGCCTCCGCGCGGTTCCAGAGCGCGGGGCGGCCCACCGGCTGAAGCGTCAGCGGGTCAGGTCCCGGATCGCCCGCAGCACCGCGTCCTTGCGCTGGATGTGCAGGAACTGGTGCGCCGCGTCGTCGAGGACCCGGTGCTCGCCGCGGGACGACCCGGCGGCGATCGACGCGTGCAGGTCGCGGATCCCGCGTTGGGCGGCCTGGATGAGCTCCTCGGAACCGAACTGCGACCAGTACGGGTTGCGGCCCATCGCGGTGAGCACGATCAGCGGGACGTCCGGGAGCTGCCCGCCGGCGCGCAGTTCGGCGTAGACGTCGTCCTCGTTCGCCGTCTCGCCGAGGACGGTCCGCCAGGTCGTCAGGTGGTGTTCGGCCAGCGCTTCGCGCACGTCTTCCGGCCACTGCGCGAACAGCTCGGCGTACTGCCCGCGCGCGGTCGCGAGCTGGTCCTCGGTGAGGTCCGGCATGTCCGCCGCGGTCTGCTTCATCCGGTCGTTGAGCTCGACGGCTTCCGCGGGCAGGTGGGCGAACAGGTCTTCGTGCCCCGGGTCCAGCAGGAGCAGGCCGGCGACGTCGGCCGGGAACAGCTGCGCGAACCGCCGCGCGTAGGACGCGCCCAGGGAGTGCCCGGCCAGCACGTACGGCCCGTCGACACCGGCGGTTCGCAGGAGGTCTCGCAGCTCGGTCGCGACTTCGGCGGCCGTGCGGGGCAGCGCGACCGGGTCGCTCCAGCCCGTGCCGGCGCGGTCGTAGAGCACGCTCGTCGTGAACTCCGCGGCGGCGGTGTGGACGTTCAGGTAGTCCAGGCCGACGAGCCCCGCGCCGGGCAGGACCACGACGGGCGGCCCGCCGGAGCCCGCGCGGTCGAGAAACAGCGCGCGGCCGGCAACCTCGAGGGTCCGGCCGCGCGGCGGCGATGCGGTGAGGGGCATGACGGCTCCTTACATTCTCAACTTTGCGAACGGTAGCACGTATGAGAATATGATGGCCATGGATCCCCTGCGCCTGCTGGTGCACCCCGTGCGGCTGCGGATCGTGCACGCGATGGCGGGCAGCCGGACCCGCACCACGACCGAACTGTGCGAGCGACTGCCCGACGTCTCGAAGGCGACCGTGTACCGCCACGTCGGCGTCCTCGCCGACGGCGGGATCCTCGAGGTCGAGGGGGAACACCGGGTGCACGGCGCCGTCGAGCGCCGGTACCGCCTGCGGCGGGACCGCGCGGTGGTCGACGCCGCCACCGCCGCGTCGGTGTCCAAAGAGGACCATCGGCGGGTGTTCGCCACGGCGATGGCCACGCTGATCGCGGAGTTCAACGCCTACCTCGACCGCGAAGACGCCGACCCGGCCGCCGACCTCGTCGGCTACCGGCAGCACGCGGTGTGGCTCAGCCGCGCGGAGCTGGAGGGCATGATCGGCGAGCTGCGGGAGGTCATCGTGCGCCGTCTGGGCAACGAGCCCGCCCCGGACCGGACGCGGTACCTGCTGAGCCCGATCCAGTTCCCCACCGCGGAACCGTCTACTGTGGACTGAGCCGTTCGACCATTTCGGTCACCAGCTTTCCGGGCTGCCGGTGGTGCACCAGGAAGACGTCGCGCGCCGGCCGGGCGTCGGCGGCGTCGCGGACCTCGATCCGCGCCGGCCCGATCCGGGCGAGCACGCTCTCCGGTACGAACGCGATCCCCAGCCCGGCCTCGACCAGCGCCAGGATCACCTGGTAATCCCGGGTTTCGTAGGCGACGCCGAGCGTGACCCCGGCGGCGTCGGCGAGCTGCTCCAGGCAGACGCGGTTGGGCACGCCCGGGCTGCCCGAGATCCAGTCTTCCCCGGCCAGGGCGCCCAGCGTGAGCCGGCGGACGCGGGCTTTCGGGTGTCCCTCGGGCAGGATCAGCCGGAACCGCTCCGAGCGCAGCAGCGTCCGGGTCAGCCCGCGCGGCTCGGGCAGCGGCGCGCCGGGATAGCGGTGGGTGATCAGCAGGTCGAGGTCGCGGGAGTTGACCAGCCCGTACCCGTCGGGCGGTTCGAGGTCCAGCAGCCGCAGGGCGACGGCCGGGTGGTCGCGGCGGAACCCGGCGAGCGCGGCGGGCACGAGCGTCATACCCGCGCTGGCGAACGTACCGACGGTGAGCTGGGCCGGTTCCTCGTCGCGCAGGGCGCGGACGGTCCGTTCGGCGGTGCGCAGCTCCCCCACGATGGTCTCCGCGTGCCCCAGCAGCGCCTCCCCGGCCGGCGTGAGCGTGACCCCGCGCGGGTTGCGGTGCAGCAGGGGCGCGCCGACGTCGCGTTCGAGCTTGCCCAGCTGCTGCGAGACAGCGGACGGCGTGAAGGACAGCCGCTGAGCCGCCCCGGCGATGGAGCCGGCGTGCGCGACCTCGGCGAGCAGGGTCAGGCGGTGAGCGTCGAGCATGGCAGCCTCCGGCCGTAAGCGTCGCTAACGTCAGCATAGGAGACGTCGCTGGTGCTTACGGCCACCCGCGCGCATGCTGATGCGCATGATCACCACTTCGGATGTCGAACGGGCCGCCGCGCGGATCGAGGGCCGGGTCCGCCGGACGCCGGTGTTCGCCGACGGCGGCGTGTGGTTCAAGCTCGAGCACCTGCAGCACACCGGGTCGTTCAAGGCCCGCGGCGCGTTCAACCGGATCATCGCGGCGGGCGAGCTTTCGGCGGCCGGGGTGGTGGCCGCGTCGGGCGGCAACGCCGGGCTCGCCGTCGCTTACGCCGCAAGGGAGTTCGGGGTGGCCGCGCGGGTCTACGTCCCGGCGACCGCACCGGCGGTCAAGGTGGCGAAGCTGCGGCAGCTGGGCGCGGCCGTCGAGCTGGTCGGCGAGAAGTACGCGGACGCCTACGACGCGGCGGTGAAGGACGCGGCGGACCGCGGCGCGCTCTTCTGCCACGCGTACGACCAGCCGGAGATCTGCGCCGGCCAGGGCACGATCGGTCTCGAGCTACTGGCCGACGTCGACGGGCTGGACACGATCCTGGTCGCCGTGGGCGGCGGCGGCCTGCTGGCGGGCATCGCGGCGGCGGTCGAAGGCCGGGCGCGCGTGGTCGGCGTCGAGCCGCACACGGCCCCGACGCTCCACGCCGCGCTGGCCGCCGGTGAACCGGTGCCGGTGGAGGTGTCCGGTATCGCCGCGGACTCCCTGGGTGCCTCGCGGCTCGGCGACATCGCGTTCGCGGTGGCCACGCGCACGGGAGTCGGGTCGGTGCTGGTGGACGACGCGGCGATCGCCGAAGCCCGGGCGGCGTTGTGGGACCGCTACCGCCTGGCGCTCGAGCCCGGCGGCGCGACGGCGTTCGCGGCGCTGTCGACCGGCGCCTACCGCCCGGCGCCGGAGGAACGCGTCGCGGTCCTGCTGTGCGGCGCGAACACCGACCCGGCGACGCTCACTTCCCCGACAGCAGGTCCACCAGCGGCGCGAACTCCTCGATGAAGGCGCTGTTGACGCTGACGTAGGAGACGCCGAGCTCGTCGCGCCGCCGTTCGAGCTCGGCGGCCATGTCGTCGAGGCTGCCGCGGATCATGGTGAGCGAGTCGTGCTCGATGAGGGTCTCGGCGTCGACACCGATGAACCCCCGGATCCACCGCGGTACCTGTTCCCCGACGACGAAGATGTTCAGCGCGAGCTCGATGTCCCTTTCGCCGGCCGCGGTGGTGATCTCTTCGACGTAGCCGGCCATCTCCTCGCGGGTGGTGAGCACACCTCCCGCCAGCGTGATGATGTCGGCTTTCGCGGCGGCGAGCCGCCGGGCTTTCGGCCCACCGGCGGCGATCATGACGGGGGTGTGCGCGTCACCGTCGAGCCGCCGGACGTGGTCGATGGTCTCGGAGATGGAGTCGAGCCGTTCCTGGCCCGAGCCGTAGGGCAGGCCGAGCTCTTCGGCTTGCTGCCGCATGGTGGGCAGCCCGGTCCCGAGCCCGAGTTCGAACCGGTTGCCGGTGACGACGGAGAGGGAGTGCGACTCCCAGGCGGCGGCCCGCGCCGTCCGCAGCGGGCTGGCCAGGACGAAGGAGCCGACTTTGAGTTCGGTGGTGACGGCCGCGGCCGCCGCGAGGGCGGCGGTCGGGGTGGGGAGGCTGAGGTTGTCGGGACAGAGCAGGGTGGAGTACCCGAGCTCCTCGGCGCGACGCGCGGTCTGCAGCCATTTCGCCCCGCCTTCCGTCGCGCCGGCGACCACGCCGAACCGGAACGGTTTCTTGGTCATCGAAGCACCCCCGGGTAGTTGGTACTTCGATCAAACCACCGGTGGGTCCGGCGGTGCCACCGCAGCATGGGGAATCGGCACTCTCGCTCCGAGCGAGAAACAACAAGAAAGCGCCGATTCCCCCTGCCCCGGCGAAGCCGGATCAGCCCCGCTGATATTCCTCCCAGGTAACCTTCGCCACCGAAGGCCCGTCGTCAGCCCCACGCCCGGCAAGCCCGTTCATCCCGAGGTAGTAGTCCCCGGTCTGGTGCTGAGCCCCCGAAGAAAGATCCGGGTCGGAGATCGCCATCGCGTGGATGTGGTACGCGAAGCCCTGATCCGGTGTGCGGTACCAGGCCGCGAACCCGACCTTGCGCAGCGCCGTGAGCAGCTTCGTGCGGGTCGTCGACGACATGCCGGACACCGAGATGTCCAGCGCGCCGCCGCCGTCGTGGGTGCCGGCCGATGCGTCGACACCGCCCGGGTTGTAGCCGCCCTGGGTGAGGCTGACCGTGATGCCCGCGATCCCTTCGGCGGCCAGCAGCATCGCCTTGGTGCGGGTGTTCGTCGTGACCCCGCGGTAGGCGATCCGGCTGCCCGCGGACACCGCGGCGGTCACCGTGTACCGGCCTTCGCCCAGCTTCTCCAGCGACGTCTTGCCCGGCAGGCCGGACGCGTCGATCCCGGTGTACCCCAACGACTTCTGGTACTGCGAGTACGCCGTGATCGTCGTGGTGCCGAAGTACCCGTCGACGTACGTCGCGGCCAGCAGGCCCTTCGCCTGCAGTGCCTGCTCCACCAGCAGCACGCTGTCGTGCGCTCCCGGGGTCTGGGTGTCGTCGGCCCGGCGGGGGTCGATCTGGGCCGCCTTCAGCACGGCCTCCATGTTCGCCGTGGGCAGCGCCGTCGTGGCCGCGGGCTCGGCCTGAGCCGGTGCGGCCACGGCGAACGCCGCTGCGGTGAGTGCCGTCAGCACGGCGGCCTTCGTGAACATCCCTGTCCTCCACTGATCGGAATCCTTACTCGACCAGCATCGCCCGGCCCGGTACAAGGACCGTACAAATCACCCGGCCGAGAAGCCCCGCAGGCGCAGGCTGTTCGTGACGACGAAGACCGAGCTGACCGCCATCGCCGCCCCCGCGAGCATCGGGTTCAGCAGGCCCGCGGCCGCCAGCGGCAGCGCCGCGACGTTGTACGCGAACGCCCAGAACAGGTTGCCCTTGATCGTGCGCAGCGTCCGGCGGGACAGCCGGATCGCGTCGGCCGCCGCGCGCAGGTCGCCGCTCACCAGCGTCAGGTCGGCCGCCTCGATCGCGACGTCGGTACCCGTTCCCATCGCCAGGCCCAGGTCGGCCTGGGCGAGCGCGGCCGCGTCGTTGACGCCGTCGCCGATCATCGCGACGACCTTGCCGTCCTCCTGCAGCCCGCGGACGACGTCGGCCTTGTCCTTCGGCAGCACCTCGGCGATCACGCGCTCGATGCCGACCTCGGCGGCGACCGCCCGGGCGACCACGGCGCTGTCCCCGGTGAGCAGCACCGGAGTCAACCCGAGCCCCCGCAGCCGCCGGATCGCCTCCGCCGACGTCGGCTTGACGGTGTCGGCCACGGCCAGCGTGCCCCGGACCTCGCCGTCCCAGGTCACGGCGACCGTGGTCAGCGCGCTGTCGGAAGCGGCCCGCCCGACGGCGACCTTCCGCCCCTCGACGACGCCTTCGACGCCCAGTCCCGGCGTGCTGCGGAAGTCCACGACGGACGGCAGCGTCCCGAAGCGCTCCCGGGCGGCGTCGGCGATCGCCCGGGCAACCGGGTGTTCGGACGCGGCTTCGACGGCGCCCGCGAGCCGCAGGACCTCGCCGTCGCCCTCGACCAGCGTCATCCGGCCGGTGGTCACGGTGCCGGTCTTGTCGAGCACGACGGTGTCGACGCGCCGGGTGGACTCCAGCACCTCCGGACCCTTGATGAGGATGCCCAGCTGCGCGCCGCGGCCGGTGCCGACCAGCAGCGCCGTCGGCGTCGCCAGGCCCAGCGCACACGGGCAGGCGATGATCAGCACCGCCACCGCGGCGGTGAAGGCGGCCGACGGCGTCCCGCCCGCGCCGAGCCAGAAGGCGAGCGTCGCCACGGCCAGCGCGATGACGATCGGGACGAAGATCGCCGAAACGCGGTCGGCGAGCCGCTGCACGCGAGCCTTGCCGGTCTGGGCCTCCTCGACGAGCCGGGCCGTCTGGGCCAGCTGCGTGTCGGCGCCGACGCGGGTGGCGCGGACGACGAGCCGGCCGCCGGCGTTGACCGTCGCGCCGGCGACGGTGTCGCCCGGCCCGACCTCGACCGGCACGCTCTCGCCGGTGAGCAGGCTCGCGTCGATCGCGGACCCGCCGTCCTCGACGACGCCGTCGGTGGCGACCTTCTCCCCCGGCCGCACCAGGAACCGGTCGCCGACGGCCAGGTCACCGATCGGGATCCGCCGCTCGCCGCCGTCGCGCAGGACGGCGACGTCCTTCGCGCCCAGGTCCAGCAACGCCCGCAGCGCGGCACCGGCGCGGCGCTTCGACCGGGCCTCGAAGTAGCGGCCGGCCAGGATGAACGTCGTGACACCGGCGGCGACCTCGAGGTAGATGGCGCCGTCCCCGGCCATCCGCTCGATGGTGAACTCGAACGGGTGCTTCATGCCCGGCATGCCCGCGCTGCCGAACAGCAGCGCGTACACCGACCAGCCGAACGCGGCGAGCGTGCCCATCGAAATGAGCGTGTCCATCGTGGCGGCGCCGTGGCGGAGGTTGGCGAACGCGGCGCGGTGGAACGGCCACGCGCCCCACACCAGCACCGGCGCGGCCAGGGTGAGCGAAATCCACTGCCAGTAGGTGAACTGCCACGCGGGCACCATCGCCAACGCGATCACCGGCACCGACAGCACCGCGGAACCGAGCAGGCGCTGCCGCAGCGTCCGGGCGGGATCGTCCGCCGGGACCTCGTCCGGCTCCGCCTGGGGCAGTGCCGCGCCGTAGCCGGCCGCTTCGACCTGCGCGACGAGGTCCTCCGGGGCGACGTCGCCGCCGTAGACGACCTTCGCCTTCTCGGTGGCGTAGTTGACGGTCGCCGTGACGCCGTCCAGCTTGTTGAGCTTGCGTTCGACGCGCATCGCGCACGACGCGCAGGTCATGCCGGTGATGGCCAGCTCGATCTCGGCGGGAGCCTTCTCCAGCTGCAGCGTCATGGCCGGTGTCCTTCCCCGGTGGTCACGGTGAATTCGGCGGTGCGGACCACGCCGCCGTGGCGGAAGTCCAGGAAGAGCCGGTAGGTCCCGGCCGAGGGCACCTCGGCGAAGAACGGCACGGCCGGACCGGCGCTCGTGCGGCCGTCGCCGGGCTCGCCGTCCGGGTGGACGTGCAGGTACCCCAGGTCGCCGCCGCGCAACGCGACGAGGTGGCCGTAGGCGCCCAGGTAGGGCCGCAGATCGGTGACGTCCCGGCCGTCCTTGGTGACCGTCGCGGTCAGGCGGGACGAGCGGCCGGGAACGAGGTCGCCGTCGAGCCGGACGCGGTAGCCGTCGACGTCGGCGGTGCGCGACGGCGCGTGCTCGACCGGCTGGAAGAGACCCGGTGCGACGAGGTCGACGCCGAGCGTCTGCGCCGGTCCGCCGGTGGGCGTGAAGTCGGCGAAGGCGCGGTAGCTGCCCGCGCCGGCGACCGTGATCGGCACGCTCCACGTGCCGTCCGCGCCGAGTTCGGGGTGCAAGTGCTGGTAGCCACTGGTGTCGCGGCGGACGACGATGAAGTGCAGCCGCTTCTCGTGTTCGACGTCGTAGGCGGTCACGGGAGCGCCGTCCGGGCCGGTGATGCGGAAGGTGAACTTCGTCGTGGCCCCCGGGGTGAGCGTCGGATCGGCGGGCGTGAGGGTGTAGCCGCCCGCGGCCGAAGCCAGCCCGCCGGGCTGGTGGTCCGCGGCCTCCGCGACGGTGCCGCCGTGGACGTCCCCGTGCGCGGCGTCCTCGCCGCCGTGCGCCCCGGCTTCGGCGGGAAAGGGACCGACGGCGGTGCCGGCGGCCCAGGCGCCGGCGGCGACCAGGGCGAGCGCCGCACCGTAGGCGGAGAGCTTCGCTGCCGTGTTCATGTCAGCCGGTACCCCGCTTCTTCGACAGCGCCGCGCACGTCGGCGACGGAAAGGGCTTCGGCGCTGCGGACGGTCACCGCGCCGGTGGCCAGTTCGACGGTGACGCCGGTGACGCCCCCGAGACCGCGGATTTCCTCTTCGACCGAGCGGGCGCAGTGGTCGCAGGTCATGCCCGTGACGGTGTAGGTCGTGTCTGCCATGCCTCATGGATACCCTAGGGGGGTAGGGTAAGCAAGCATGGTCACGACATGTAATCCCGGTCACAGTGGATTCCGTTACCACTGGTCCAGGCGTGTTTCCCCTCGTCACGGAGAGTTCTCAGAGGGGTTCCCTGGACGGTGCCGTGTTCCTTTCGTAACCTATTCGAGATCTCGCGGCCCCCGGTCGTCCCGAAGACGGCGACGCGAGATCGCCGCCGATACCCCCCTGCCGGGTACCGGACCCACCGCGTAGCTCTTCCTCTTGCGGTCGAGCACGCGCCGGACACGGGCGAGGCCCCCGACTCGCCCCGGTACCCGACGGCGGCCGATCAGCAAAGGAGACCCGCGCGAGAATGCGTTCGCATCCCGTCAAGCGCGTGGTGTCAGGTGCGCTCGCCGCTGCCTCGGTGATCACTGTCGTCACCATGGCCCAGGCGCCGGCCACCGCCGCCCCCATCCCCGTCCTCCAGGCCCCGCCCACCGGGTCCGATGCCCTGGCCAAGTACCGCGACCTCTCGGCCCAGGCCGAGAAGCTCAACGAAGACCTGCTCAAGGCCCAGGACGACCTGACCGCCAAGCAGGGACAGCTCGACAAGGCCAACGCCGACGTCACCGCCGCCAAGGACGCGGGTGCGGGGGCCATCGAGGCGAAGAAGAAGTACCAGACGCAGGTCGACAAGTTCGCCGGCGCGTCGTTCACCAGCGGCGTCCAGTTGAACAAGCTGTCGGCACTGCTGGCCGGCACGTCGACCCAGGACTTCCTGGACCGCTCGGCGGCTCTCGAGGTCATCGCGACCGACAAGAACGCCGCGATGGACGGCCTCAGCGGCGCGGCCGAGAAGGCCACCGCGGCCGAGAAGGCGGCGACGGACGCGGCGAAGCGGGCGACCGACGCTCGTGACGCGGCGGCGAAGCTGGCCTCGGACATCGAGGGCAAGAAGAAGAACCTCCAGGCGCAGATCGACCAGATCGAGGCCCAGAGCAAGACCCTCAGCACCGCCGACAAGACCGCCCAGAAGGACACCGGCGGCAAGGCCCCGACCGTCAAGGCGGCCTCCTCGGCCGCGCAGAAGGCGGTCGACGCGGCGCTGAGCAAGCTCGGCAGCGCCTACGTCTACGGCGCCACCGGGCCGTCCACGTTCGACTGCTCGGGCCTGATGCAGTGGGCCTACAAGCAGGCCGGGATCACCCTGCCGCGGACGTCGTCGGCACAGGCGGGCTTCGGCACGTCGGTGCCGCGCGACCAGCTGCAGCCGGGCGACCTCGTCGCGTACTACTCCCCCGTGTCCCACATCGGGATGTACATCGGCGACGGCAAGATGGTGCACGCGCCGACGAGCGGCGACGTCGTCAAGATCTCGCCGCTGCTGAAGGAGTACGCGGGAGCGACGCGGCCGACGGCCTGAGTTTCCTCGGGGGATGCCCCGTTCCGGGAGGTGTAGAACTCCCGGGGCGGGGCATCTTTCGTGCAGGGGCGACCACCACGACGCCGGCAGTGCGACCGGCTCGTGAACGGCGATTGTCGGACCCCTGCGCCAGAGTCGGATTCGACCGAACAGATGTTCGACGGGAGGCTGTTGTGACCGATCAGGTGGAGCCCAATCCGGAGAAGGATCCGAGCGACTGGACCACCGGCGACGAGCCGATGACCGGGCCGCAGAAGTCGTATTTGCAGACGCTGGCCCAGGAGGCCGGCGAGGAAGTGCCGGACGGGCTGACGAAGGCCGAAGCCTCGGCGCGGATCGATGAGCTTCAGCGCGCGACCGGGCGCGGCAGCTGAGGGCGTAAGCCGGTCAGGCCGCGAGAGGCAGCGTGGCGCCCGTTACGCGGAGCAGGAACTCGGCGTTGGAGCCCGTCTTGCGGAGCTGGTCGAGCAGCTGCTCACTGGCCTGCGGGCCCTGCAATGCGCGGCGGACCTCGCGCATCGCGGCCAGTTCTCCCGGTGTGACCAGGAGTTCTTCGCGCCGGGTGCCGGACGCGGTGAAGTCGACCGCCGGGAAGATGCGGCGCTCGGCCAGTTTGCGGTCGAGTTTCAGCTCGGCGTTGCCCGTGCTCTTCAGCTCTTCGAAGAACACCGTGTCGGCCAGCGAACCGGTTTCCACCAGCGCCGAGGCGACGATCGTGAGCGAGCCGCCGCCTTCGAGGTTGCGGGCCGCGCCGAGGATGCGCTTCATCGGCTGCAACGCGGCCGCGTCGACGCCGCCGGACAGCGTCCGGCCGGACGCGCGGGCCGAAAGGTTGTACGCGCGGCCGAGGCGGGTCAGCGAGTCGAGAAGCAGCACGACGTCTTCGCCGCGCTCCACCAGGCGTTTCGCGCGCTCGACGGCGAGTTCCGCCACGGCCACGTGTTCGGCGGGCGGACGGTCGAAAGTGGACGCGATCACCTCGCCGCGCATGGTCCGGCGCAGTTCGGTGACCTCCTCCGGACGCTCGTCGGCGAGCAGCACCATCAGCCGGCATTCCGGGTGGTTGACCGCGATGCCGTGGCCGATCTCGCGCAGCACGGTGGTTTTCCCGGCCTTCGGCGGGGAAACGACCAGCGCGCGCTGTCCCTTGCCGAGCGGGGTGACGAGGTCGATGACGCGCGGCAGCAGGCGCGCCGGCGTGGTTTCGAGCAGCAGGCGCTGGTCCGGGTGCAGTGGGACCAGGTCGGCGAAGTGCGGACGTGGCTCGGCCGGGTCGGCACCGTTGACGCTGGTGATTTCTTCGCCCGCGCCGGTGATTTCGTCGCCGGGACGCAGCTTGTGCTTGCGGACGACGGAAAGCGGGAGCGGGGTGTCGTCCGGGGCCGGCCGGTAGCCGGTGCGGACGAAGGGGGTTTTTCCTGACAGGTCAAGGATTCCGTGAAAAGACATGAGTGTTCTCCTGATGAGGGTTCGGTCCACGCGAACAGCGGGACCGGAGATGAGGAAGGAGGCCGATCGGCCTGGATCCGGGAGCTTCCTCCGGGCGGCCGAGGGGCCGACATCCGCGAGGAGCACCTTTACGTTAGCGCGACGTCACGGAAAGCACAACGGGTAAGACCCGGTGGTGTTGGGTAGCTCTCCGGAAGAAGCCCTGAAGCACGGGGGAAACCACGGCGGACGATGGGAGCGGATCGTGTACCGACACACCCCGGAACCTGGCCTCGACATGGGCGAGGCCACCGACGCCGACCGACCGGGGACCATGCCCCCGGCGCGCACCCGCGCCGGCGCCGTGGTCACCTCGACGTTCGAAGAGCTGGCGCCCGCGCTGCCGAACGAGATGGCGGACCTGCGCCGCAAGCTGACCCGCTGGCTGGGTGAGCTCCCGCTCGACCCGGCGAGCACGCACGACATCACGCTGGCCACGTACGAAGCACTGGCGAACGTGGCCGCCCACGCCTACCCGGACGGCCACGGCTGGGCCCGCCTCCAGGCGGCCCGCACCGGCGACGCGGTGACCGTCACGGTGACGGACACAGGCTGCGGCATCTCGGCGACCCGGCCGCGCCAGGCAGGCCTGCGCACCTCGGGCGGCCGGGGCCTGGTGCTCATCGACAAGGTGACGGACCAGTCCGACATCGACACGAGTGCCGACGGCACAACGGTCCGCATGACCTGGCGTCCGGCGGCGTTGAGGGATCAGAACCCGGCCTGATCGGGCGGAATCGAGTAGCGCCGTGCGGGTTCGTTCGACACCCCGGCGCTGCGGGTAGCCAGTGCGGCCAAGCGAAGATGCTTACGCAGCAAGCGTTGCACGCAGAGGGCTTTGCATGGCGGGAGCGTTGCGCGACGGCTTGCGTCGGCTGACCGCCGGCTACGAATATCCCCGGTCTGGGCAACCCCGCAGGGCAGCGAGGGCGGTTCAGCTCGCTACAACAGCCGACTCCGCCCCGCCATTCCCCCAGTGTCCTACGTCACAACCCCTCAGGCCGCTCCGGCCAGCCGAACCAGCCGGTTCCGCGGGTACGAAACCAGTTCCCTCTCCTCGTCCGTGGTGAAGATCTCGACGGAGTCCTCGAGCAACTCCGCCGAGGTCACCTGCAGCTGCCACGCGGGCAGTCCCGGCGCCGGCTCGTGCCAGAACCACTGGCCCTTGGTCAGCTGGTCCGCCGGGACCGTCGCGTCGTCCGTGTTCATGCCATGAGGCTAGCCGTCACCACCGACAGTTTTCGCACTGCCTCAGCCGTGCGCCGCGTTGACCGTGAGCGTCAGCACCTCCGGGTCGCCCGCGAAGACCGCTCCGCTGAAGTCCGGGCCCGGGCTCACGTCGTCGTACGGGAACGCGTACCCCCTGTTGTCCGGGAGTTTCGAGTGGACGATGCGCGCGTAGTGGTTGGTCACGTCGCCCTGGTAGAACTTCGCCGGGTCCTCGCCCGTGGGCTGGTTCGGGTTGTCCAGCAACGTCGTCCGGTTCAGCGCCGCCGCCAGGCGGGGGACGATCGCCTTGCGCGCGTCGCTCGCTCCGGAAGCCAGCGCGAACGGGCCGCTGTCGCAGCTCCACACGTCCGCCGTGGCCGGCTTGGCGAACGACTCGGACCCGAACACCAGCTGGTCGCCCGAGACGCGGCCCGTGAACGTTCCCACGCCCGGGTTCTGCGAGTCGACGACCAGGTCCGTGCCCGCGTACTTCTGCCACACCTGGTCGATGTAACCGTCGAGGTAGCCGCCGAACTGGGACGCGTGGTGGTGCGGGGACAGCACGCGCAGGTTCCCGCCACCGCCCGTCTGCACCAAGCCCGGCCACTCGCCGCCCAGGCCCGACAGCTCCGACGCGATCTGGTCGAGCGCGCCCGCCGGGAGCCCGTTGACCGTTGACGTACCGGATCCGGACGTGGTCAGGGAAAGTCCCATCGGGATGCCCACGAAGTCGACGTAGCTGATGTTCGCGAACAGCTGCGTGTCGTTGAACGTGAACTCGCTGAACGACCAGTTCTTGCCGTAGTTCGCGTCGCCGGAGTTGAGGAAGCTCGGGTGCACCAGGTTCGGACCCGGGTCGAGGAAGAAGTCCAGCTTCGCGTCGGTGACGACGTAGATGCGCGCGCCGCCCATCTTGGGCACCGACACCTGCGCCCCCGAAGCGATCGGGATGGCGCAGTCTTCCGGCAGCGGCGTCGTCGGCGCCGACGGCGAGTCCGGGTAGTACGGCGTGCCATCGGCACGCAGCAGCACCAGGCGCCCGTCCGGTGTGGTGCCGGTGACGTAGGCGTACACGGTGCCGGAGCCCGAGTTGTTGACCAGCTTGAGGCCGAACGTGTCCGGCGTCGCGGCGTAGGCGGACCGCGCGAGCGGAAACGCGGTGGCCGTGGCGAGCGTCGCCGCCGTGAGGCTGAGGAACGAGCGACGGGAGATCATGGTGTCCTCCACGTTGAGGAGATGGCGGAGTCCATAAAGGACATCCGAGGACAGTTCGCAGTTCGTTGTGGACGCCAACAAACTATGACTCCGCTTTCGTTACCTGGCAACCCTTCGAAAGAAGGTCCAGACCACCGTCTCAGCTGGCCCGCGCGCTGCCCCGGCGCCACGAATTCGAAACGCGGCTCCGCCGGGAGTGCCCCCGGGTACCGGGTGCCGGGTACTTCCGGGCACATCCCTTGACTCGGGCGCGCGCGAGGGGTGACAGTGGACAGCCTCGCAGGTCGTGGACGACCCCGTTCCCCTCAGGAAGCGAGACCCCATGCGCACCGTCAAGCGGCTCACCGCCGTGCTGGCCTCCTTGTCCTTCGTCCTGACCGCCGCTCCGGCCCACGCCGCCGACGAGTGGACCACGGTGTTCCAGGACGACTTCGACGGCACCGCCGGCAGCGGCCTCAACGCCCAGGACTGGCTGTACGACACGGGAACCGGCTACCCCGGCGGCGCGGCGAACTGGGGCACCGGCGAACTCGAGACGGCCACGAACTCGACGGACAACGTCTACCACGACGGCGCCGGCCACCTGGCGATCAAGCCGCTGCGCGACGCCGCGGGCACCTGGACGTCCGGCCGGATCGAAACGCAGCGCACCGACTTCGCGGCACCCGAAGGCGGTCAGCTGGAGATCAGCGCGACGCTCAAGCAGCCCTCCCCCGCGAGCGGCCTCGGCTACTGGCCGGCGTTCTGGGCGATGGGCGCCGACGCCCGCCCGGTCGGCGCGACGAACTGGCCGAGCATCGGCGAGCTCGACATCATGGAGGACGTCAACGCCCTCAGCAAGCACTCCACCACCTTCCACTGTGGACAGTGGCAGGGCGAGTGCCACGACCCGGACGGCATCACCAGCGACCTCCAGGACTGCGCCGGCTGCCAGGACGGCTACCACACGTACTCCGTCGTGGTGGACCGCCGCGACGCCGCGGCCGAGGAGCTGCGCTTCTTCCTCGACGGAAACCAGACGTTCTCGGTGAAGCAGAACCAGGTGTCCGACGCGACCTGGAAGGCCGCCGTCGACCACGGCTTCTTCGTCATCTTCGACGTCGCGATCGGCGGCTCCTACCCGAACAAGGTCTGCGGCTGCACCTCCCCGAGTGCGGACATCACGCCCGGCGCCGAGATGAGCATCGACTCGCTCTCGGTGAAGACCAGCCAGGGCTGACTTGTAGGCTGACGCCATGAGCGTCCGCCACACCGTCGTCGCGTCCCCGGTCGGCCCCCTGACCCTGGTCGGCGACGGCACCGCGCTCATCGGCCTCTACTTCGACGGCCACCTGCGCCCCCCCCGCGTCACCGCCCCCGCCCCCCGCGGCTCGGCGTTCGAAAAGCAGGTCTGGGCGATGCTCACGAAGATCCCGTACGGCGAGACCCGCACGTACGGGCAATTGGCCGCCGAGCTGGGCGACCCCGGCGCCGCGCAGGCGGTCGGGAACGCCAACGGCTGGAACCCGATCAGCGTCATCGTGCCCTGCCACCGCGTGGTCGGCACCAGCGGCGGCCTGACCGGGTACGCCGGCGGTCTCGACCGCAAGCGGTTCCTCCTCGGCCTGGAGGAACCGCCCGCGGACGAGGTCGGCCGGTTGTTCTAGCCTGCCGAGCAGGTCACGGTCGGCGCCGTCAGGTTCCCGCCGTGCTGCACGGTGAACCCGATGACGTTGCCGCTCCCGTTGGGCCGCGCGGTCAGCACGTACCCGGTGCTGTCCCAGGTGCCCGTGTAGTTCCAGCTGCCGATGACCTTCTGGGGTGCCGAGAAGGTGATCGTGAGCACCCAGTTGGTCGACCCGGTCACCGTCACCTGGCCGTTGAAGCCGACGTTCCACTCCGCCGTCTTGGCGTAGGTCCCGGTGCACCCGCCCGGCGGCGGAGTCGTGGGCGTGGTCGGTGTGGTGGTCGGCGTCGGGGTGGTGCCGCCGTTCAGCGCGTCGAGCACCGCGGTGTAGGCGGCCTTCTTCTGGCCGTTGCCGTCGAACAGCAGCGGCGTGCCGGACGCCCGCCACGAGTCCGTGTCACGGATGCCCCACACGGTGATGCCGGTGCAGCGCGCCACCGCGAGGCAGGCGTTCGTGACCGTCCGGAAGTTGTTCGCCTGCGTGGTGCCCGACCCTTCGATGTCCAGCTCGGTGATCTGCACGTCGACGCCGAGGGCGGCGAAGCTCTGCAGCGTCGTCTGGTAGTTCGACGGCACCGGGCTGTTGCTGTTGAAGTGCGACTGGAAGCCGACGCAGTCGATCGGCACGCCGCGGGACTTGAAGTCCTGGACCATGCGGTACACGGCCTGGGTCTTCGCCTGGTTCCAGTCGTCGGTGTTGTAGTCGTTGTAGCAGAGCTTCGCGTTCGGGTCGGCCGCCCGCGCGGCGCGGAACGCCGCCTCGATCCAGTCGTCGCCGGTGCGCTGCAGGTTCGAGTCGCGCCGCGCCCCGGAGCTGCCGTCGGCGAAGGCCTCGTTGACGACGTCCCAAGCGTAGATCTGACCGCGGTAGTGGGTCGCGACCTGGGTGACGTGGTTCAGGATCGCCGAGCGCAGCGCGGACCCCTCCATGCCCTGCATCCAGCCGGGCTGCTGCCCGTGCCAGGCCAGCGTGTGCCCGCGCATCCGGGCACCCTGGCTCGTCGCCTGGCTGACGATCCGGTCGGCGTTGCCGTAGCTGAACTGGCCCTGCGAGGGCTCGGTGGCGTCGATCTTCATCTCGTTCTCCGGTGTGATCATGGAGAACTCGCGGCCCAGGATGCCCGTGTAGACGCTGTCCGAGAGCTTGCTCGCCGAGACCGCGGTGCCGAAGTAGCGCCCGGTCCCGTTCGCCGCGCCACCCAGCGTGGTACCTCCGGACGGCGGCGGAGAAGTCGTCGTGGTCGTGCCGCCGCTGTTCAAGCCGAGGAACGCGATCGCGTACGCCACCATCCCGTTCTGCGGCAGAGCGTGCCCGGCGCCCTGGACGCTGATCCCTTCGACCGGCGCCTGCGTGCCGGTGGAGCCGTAGCGCGTGCGCGTCCAGCCGGACTGCGGAGCGTCACTCGACGACGGCGTCTGGCTCACCCCGCGCAGGTTCGTCCACTGCTTGATCTCCTCCCCGAAGTTCGGGTAGCGCAGGGTGTCGTCGGCGGTGCCGTGCCACAGCTGCATCCGCGGGTACGGGCCGGTCCGCCCGCCGCTCATCTGGCGGGCCTGGTCGCCCCACTGCTGGGCGGTCTTGATGAGCTGGCCGCCCGAGCACTGGCTGTTCCAGCTCGACCCGTCGGTGGTGGCGAAGCAGCCGGCGGGAACGCCCATGAACGCCGAACCGGCGGCGAAGACGTCGGGGTACTCCGCGGCGAGAACGTTCGTCATCATCGCGCCGGAGGAGAACCCGGTGACGAACACGCGGCCGGGATCGACGTTGTAGTGCTGCTTGGCGTAGTCGACCATCGACAGGATGCCGACCGGGTCGCTGCCGCCGCCGCGGGTGAGGGCCTGCGGCGAGGAGACGTCGAAGCACTGCCCGCTGCGCGTGGCTTCGGGGAACACGATGACGTACCCGTACTGGTCGGCCGCGGTGACGTAGTCGCGCGCGTAGCCGTTGAAAACCGCCGACGCCGACCCGGTGCAGTAGTGGATCGCGACCAGCAGCGCCGGCTTGGCCGCCACCCGGTCCGGGACATAGGCGTACATGTTGAGGTTGCTGGGGTTGGTGCCGAAACCGGTCACGCGGGTCAGCGTGGCGGCCGACGCGGGCTGCGCCGTGATCACCAGCACGATGGCGGCGGCGATCGACAACACGGCGGCGAGGAGGGCGGTGAAAAGTCTTCGCACTCGAGTAGATCCTTTCCGGGAGCAGGGCGCAGCTGCGACGATCGTTGGTTCGCGGCCCGGAACCGGTCAACGATTATCGGAATGTTTCGGGACCTTTCGAACTGCCGACCGGCCGTACTGCTGAAAGGATCCGGGGATGACCGAGCTCCTCCTGGGACCGCTGCTCCGGCACGTCGACGCCACCTCCGCGACGATCTGGGTCGAAACCGACGGACCGTGTGAAGTCCTTGTCGCGGAAGCGAAAGCGCGGACGTTCGAGGTCGCCGGGCACCACTACGCGCTGGTCGTGCTCACCGGGCTGGAGCCCGGGCGCGCCACGCCGTACGAGGTCCGGCTCGACGGGGAGCTCGTCTGGCCCGAGCCGGACAGCGACCTGCCGCCCAGCCGGATCCGGACGCTGACCCCGGGCGACCCGCGGTTCCGGCTGGTCTTCGGGTCGTGCCGCAAGCCGCGGGAGGAGGACGCGCTCGGCCCGGACGCGCTCGCCGCCTACGCCCACCGGATGGCCGAGCTCGACGAAGGCGAGTGGCCCGAGTCGCTGCTGCTGCTCGGCGACCAGGTCTACGCCGACGAAACCACCGACGCGACGCAGGAGTGGCTCGCCTCCCGGCGCGACACGAGCAAGCCGCCCGGCACCGAGGTCGCCGACTTCGAGGAGTACTGCCACCTGTACTTCGAGGCCTGGCGCGAACCGGCGGTGCGCTGGCTGATGTCCACCGTGCCGACGTCGATGATCTTCGACGACCACGACGTGCGCGACGACTGGAACACCTCGCAGGCCTGGCGCGAGCAAATGACGCAGACGCCATGGTGGCCGGAGCGGATCCGCGGCGCGCTCGTGTCGTACTGGGTCTACCAGCACCTGGGCAACCTCGGGCCGCACGAGCTGGCCGAAGATGACCTCTACCAGCGGGTGAGCACTTCGGGGGTGGACAATGCGGAGCTGCTGCGCGAGTTCGCCGACCAGGCCGACCGCGAAGCCGACGGCGCGAAGGGCACCCGGTGGTCCTACCGCCGCGACTTCGGCCCGGTCCGGCTGCTGGTCATCGACTCGCGAGCGGGACGGATCCTCGAGGGCGGGCAGCGGTCGATGATCGGCGAAGCGGAGTTCCGCTGGATCGAGGAGCAGACCTCCGGCGAGTTCGACCACCTGCTGATCGGGACGTCGCTGCCGTGGCTGATGCCCACCGCGCTGTCGGCCGCGCAGTCGGTCAACGAGCGCCTGTGCACGCGGCCGGGGCTCGTCGGGCGGGCGTCCGAGTGGTTCCGCCAGCTCGCCGACCTCGAGCACTGGCCGGCCTTCCGCGAGTCGTTCGACCGGCTGACGCGGCTGATCGGGCGGGTCGCGGACGGGGACGCGGCGTCGGTGAGCGTGCTCTCGGGCGACGTCCACCACGCGTACGTCGCGCGGGCCGACCTCCCGGGGGCGCCGGTGCACCAGCTCACCTGCTCGCCGGTGCACAACACCGTCCCCTGGTACATGAACCGCCTGTTCCGCGCGGGCTGGGCGCGGGGGCTGACCCGGCTGAGCGAGGGGCTGGCTCGCCGGGTCGGGGTCCCGCCCGCGCCGCTGACCTGGGGTTGCGTGTCGGGACCGCACTTCGGGAACGCCGTGATGACCTTCGACGTCGACGGGCGCGAAGCCACCGCGACCCTGCTGCAGCCGGAGCGGGACGGGGAGCCGATCCGGCTCACCGGAGCGTGAGGGTGGGTGCGGCGCGGCCACCCTTCCCGGCCTGAGCCGGGTTAGCCTCGGATCATGGCCAAGGAGAACGTGCTCGGGGAGTTCCTCCGGGCCCGCCGTGAACAGGTGGGACCGGCGGAGCTGGGCCTGCCCGCGGGCGGGTCGCGCCGGGTCGCCGGGCTGCGCCGCGAGGAGGTCGCGGTGCTGGCCGGTGTCAGCACCGACTACTACATCCGGCTCGAGCAGGGCCGGGAGCGGAATCCCTCGCCGCAGGTCCTCGACGCGCTGGCTCACGGGCTGGCCCTCGACGAGGACGCCACCGCCCACCTGCACCGGCTGGCCCAGCCGGCTCCGAGACGCCGGCGCGCGCGGCGGGAGCAGGTCAGCCCGAACCTCCTGCGGCTGATGGACGGCTGGCCGGACACGCCCGCGCTGGTGCTCGGCCGCTGCCTCGAGGTGCTCGCGCACAACGCGCTGGGCGAGGCGCTGTTCGGCGGCCACACCCACAGCGGTGACCTCGTCCGGCTGGTGTTCCTCGACCCGGACGCGCGCGAGTTCTATCCGGACTGGGAGCGCGTCGCGGTCAACACCGTCGGCGGCCTGCGCGTGGCCGCGGGCCTCGATCCGGACGATCCCCGGCTGATCGAGACGGTCGGCGAGCTGTCGGTCAAGAGCGCGGACTTCCGCCGGTTGTGGGCGCGTCACGACATCCGGCAGAAGACGCACGAGACCAAGCGGTTCCACCACTGCCTGGTCGGCGAGCTCGTGCTGAGCTACGAGGCGCTGACCGTGAACGGCGCGCCCGGCCAGCAGCTGGTCGTCTACCAGGCCGAGCCCGGCAGCCCGTCGGAAGCCGGGCTCGGCCTGCTCGGCAGCCTCGCCGCGAGCTAGAAAACCCTTTCTGTCATTTCCGCCAAGGACGGAGTACTTCGTCATGCCCGAAAACTGGTTCATCACCGGCTGTTCGACCGGCCTCGGCCGCGCCCTGGCCACCGCGGTGCTCGAGCGCGGGCTGCGGGCCGTCGTCACGGCCCGCGACCCCGCGCAGGTCGCCGACCTCGTCGCATCGCACGGCGACCGCGCGCTGGCCCTGCCACTCGACGTCACCGACCACGCGCAGGTCGTCGACGCGGTCAAGCGGGCCGAAGCCGCGTTCGGCCGGATCGACGTCCTGGTCAACAACGCCGGCTACGGCTACCTCGCCGCGATCGAGGAAGGCGAGGACGACGAGGTCCGGAAACTCTTCGACGCCAACGTGTTCGGCCTCGCCGACGTCACCCGCGCGGTGCTGCCCGGCATGCGGGCCCGGCGCGGCGGCCACATCGTGAACGTGTCGTCCCTCGGCGGGCTCGCCGCGTTCGGGGCCACCGGCTACTACCACGCGACGAAGTTCGCCGTGGAAGGGCTTTCCGAGTCCCTGGCCGCCGAAGTGGCGCCGCTGGGTATCAAGGTGACGATCGTCGAGCCCGCCGCGTTCCGCACCAACTGGTCCGGGCCCTCCATGCATCAATCGGCGACCCGCATCGACGACTACGCCGAGACCGCCGGTGCCCGCCGGGCCGCGACCACCGCCACCTACGGGCACCAGCCCGGCGACCCGGTCCGCGCCGCCGAGGCGATCCTGACCGCGGTCGACGCTCCCGAACCACCTCTGCGGCTGCTGCTCGGCATGGCCGCCTACGACATCGCCACGGCCCGGCTCGACACGCTCCGGTCCACCTTCGACACCTGGCGCGAGACCACCCTCGGCGCCGACTTCCCGGCCAAGGAGAATTCGTGAAGATCGTCCTCATCACCGGTGCCAGCAGCGGCATCGGCCGCGCCACCGCGCTGCGGCTGGCCCGCGAAGGCCACCACGTCGTGCTCGGTGCGCGGCGGGAAGACCGGCTGACCGCGCTGGCGAAGGAAATCCACGACGCCGGGGGCACGGCGGACGTGCGCCGCCTCGACGTCACCGACCGCGCGGAGGTCGCCGCGTTCGCCGACGCCGCCGTGGAGGCGCACGGCCGGCTCGACGTGTTCGTCGCCAACGCCGGCGTGATGCCGTTGTCGCGCCTGGATTCCCTGCTCGTCGACGAGTGGGACCGGATGCTCGACGTCAACGTCCGCGGTCTGCTCCACGGGATCGCGGCCGCGCTGCCGCACTTCAAGCGCGCAGGCGCGGGGCACTTCGTGACGATCGCCTCCACCGGCGCGCACGAGGTCGTGCCGACCGCCGCGGTCTACTGCGCGACGAAGTACGCCGCCCGGGCGATCACCGAAGGCCTGCGCCTGGAGGCCGATCCCGGCATCCGCGTCACGACGGTGTCGCCGGGCGTCGTCGAGTCCGAGCTGGCCGACACGATCACCGAACCCGGTGCGCGGGAAGCGATGCGCACGTACCGCGCGGTATCGCTCCCGCCGGACACCATCGCCGGGGCGATCTCCTACGCGATCGGCCAGCCGGAGGGAGTCGACGTCAACGAGCTGATCGTGCGGCCGACCGCGCAGCGGTGACCCTCACGACGGCAGGTGACCGACCTGCTGGGCCAGCACCATGGAGAACGCGCCGTCGGGGTCGCGTTCCCAGGTCGTCACCGAGCCGTTCGGGACATCGGTGGCGTGGGCGACGCGCAGCAGGTCGGGCTCCGGCAGTCCTTCGAGGAGGTAGCGCAGTGCGTAGATCGTCATCTCGTGCGCGGACAACAGCACCCGCTTGCCGGGGTGCTCCGCGCTCAGCTCGGTCAGCAGGGATCGCAGCCGCAGCACGACGTCCGCCCAGGACTCGCCGCCCGGGGGCCGGTAGTAGAACTTGCCCAGCCGGCGCTTGCGGCGCAGCTCGTCGGGCCAGCGCTCGCGGACGCCGTGGGAGGTCAGCAGGTCCAGGACGCCGAGCTCGCGGTCGCGCAGCCGTTCGTCCGGGACGATCCGCACGCCGGCGGGCGCGGCCAGGCGCGCTGTGTCCCAGGCCCGGCGGTAGGTCGAGGTGACCACGAGGTCCGGCGGATGCTCGGCGAAGAACTCCCCCGCGGCCTTCGCCTGGTGCCGGCCCCGGTCGGTCAGCGGGACGTCGGCGTCGCGTTCGGCGACCTCGATCACGTCCGCCCCCGCCGACTCCGCCGCCTCCCGGGCCACGTTCCCGGTGCTCTCGCCGTGGCGCAGCACGGCCACCCACTCCAAGTCGACGCTCACGCCGGGCTTGGTACCCGCGGGGACCCGCCGACGAAACCCGGGATGGTTAGGCGCGCCAAGGGCTCCCGGCTAGGGTCGGTCCATGTCGCGAAGTCTCGACGCCGAGGATCGTCTCAAGCTGCTGGAGACGATCATCGGCGCGCCCGCCGAGCACCTCGGTCTCGCCGAGCTGCTCGCCGAGACCCTGCAGCGCCTGCGCGAAGGCATGGACGTCGACACCGCGACCGTGCTGCGGTACCAGGCCAGCGGCCGCCAGCTGGTCGCCTTCGCGGCCGCCGGCATCGAAGAAGAGGTCCACCAGGGCGTCCGGGTGCCGATCGGCAGCGGTTTCGCCGGCCGGGTGGCGCTCGAACGCACTCCCGTCGTCCTCGACCACGTCGACGAAACCACCGTCGTCAACTCGCTGCTCTGGGAGCGGGGCCTGCACGCCATGCTCGGCGTGCCGATGGTCGCCGCGGGCGAGCTCGTCGGGGTGCTGCACATCGGGTGCGTCGCGCCCCGGCGGTTCTCCGAGGGCGAAGTCGGCACCCTGCAGCTGCTCGCCGACCGCCTGGCCATGGCGATCCAGGTCGAGGCGCTCGAAGAGAACCGCACCGCCACCATGGCGCTGCAGCGCAGCCTGCTGCCGAACAGCCTCCCCGACCTGCCCGGTCTCACCTTCGGCGCCCGGTACGTGCCCGGTGCGGAAAGCGGCCTCGGCGGCGACTGGTACGACCTGTTCTCGCTCCCCGGCGACCGCGTCGGCGTCGTGATGGGCGACGTCTCCGGCCACGGTCTCGAGGCCGCCGTGATCATGGGACGGCTGCGCAGCGCCCTGCGCGCGTACGCCCTCGACTGCGAGAACCCGGCCGACGTGCTCGCGAAGCTCGACCGCAAGGCCAACCACTTCGAGCACGGCGCGATGGCCACGGTCGCGTACGGGGTCGTCGAGCCGAGCCGCGAAACCCTCGCCCTGTCGCTCGCCGGTCACCTGCCGCCCGTGCAGGCCGAGCCGGGTGAACCGGGCCGGCTGCTGGATGTGCCGCCGGATCCGCCGATCGGGCTGACCATCGGGCAGCCCCGGCGGCGCACGACGGTGGTCGGCCTGACGCCGGGCAGCGTGCTCGCGTTCTACACCGACGGCCTGGTCGAGCGCCGTGACCGGCCGGTGGACGCCGGGATGAAGCTGCTGGCGGAAACCCTGCGCGCCGACGAGCCCGACCGGGTCTGCGCGCAGGTGATGGCCGAGATGATCGGCAGCCGGGCGGCCCAGGACGACGTCGCCCTGCTGGCCATCCGGCGTGAGGTCGTCCCGGCCGGCGGCTGACCCGGCCGGGACGCCGTTCAGGACGCGGTGAGCGCCGCCTCGCGGGTCGGGAACAGCGAAAGGCTCTCTTCGAGCCCGGTGAGCTGGATCGGGCGCAGGGTCGCCCGGCCGGCCGCGACGATCCGCACCACGGTGCCGGGACCGGCGTCGCGGTGGATGGTCAGCAGCGCCGTCAGGCCGGGAGAGGCGAGGAAGTCCACGCGGGTCAGGTCGATCACCAGCAACGGCGGAGCAGCCGTCAGCGCCTCCGCGGCGGCTTGGGCAAGAGCAGGTGCGGTGGTCGTGTCCACATCCCCGGCGACCTCCACGACGACCGCGTCGCCCTGCTCCAATCGGGCGATCCGGAACTCGCCGAATGGCACAGCGGTGGCCGAGCCCTCACTGTGGATGTGTTCCGTCATCGTGTTTCGTCTCCTTGCCTTCGGCGACGCCCCCGGGATTTCCGGTGGGCACGCGTGATCACGAAGGCTGTCTGCTCAACCGGTGCCAATCATGCCCGCCCGCCACGCCCACCGCCGTTTCAACACCGCGTCCCGCCTTGCGGACCCGGCACGAACAGGCAGGATGGTCGTCATGGCCGAAACGGACGAGACCGGGAACACCCTCGGTGCCGCCGCGAGCTCAGCGGGCACGGTGACGCTGGAAGACCGGGACGGCACCGCCGTGCTCCGGATCGACGGAGCCCTCGACCTCGCACTGGCGCCGAAACTGCGGCAGCTGGCCGAGCGGGCCGCGCGCCTGGCACCGGCGGTCCTCGTCATCGACCTGACCGGGGTCACCTTCCTGGCGTCGGCCGGGATGGCCGAGCTCGTGCGGGCGCACCGCGGGCGGACGGTGTCCGCGCCGCTGCGGGTGGTGGCCACCGGCCGGATCACCCTGCGGCCCTTGCAGCTGACCCGGCTGACCGACGAGCTCGTCATCTACCCGTCGTTGTCCGAGGCACTGGCCACCGGATGACCGCGCCGGGGTTCGACGAACTGCTCGGCGCCGTGCGCCGGGCGTTCGCCGGCGGCTCCGGAACCCCCGTCGCCACCGAGGTCCGCCTCCTCTCCCCGGCCGAAGCGCGCTCGGTGCTCGGCGACCACGCCGCGGTCGCCGTGACCGGCCGCGCGCTCCTGGCGGATCTGGTGCCGGGCCGGAAGATCACCGGCGCGATCGCCGTCGCCGGCGACGGGCAGGACGCACTGGTCTACACCACCGAGGAGATCGGCGGGACGCCGTCCGCCGTCGCCGCCGCGATCGACGCCGCGGCCGCCCACCTGGCGGGCGCCCTGCGCCGGCTGCGGGGCGAAGCCGTGGTGCTCGACGCGCTGCACTCGACCGGCCGCGAACTGACCGCGCAGCTCGACATCGACCGGATCGTGCAGGACGCCACCGACGCGGCCACGAAGGCGACCGGTGCCGGGTTCGGCGCGTTCTTCTACAACCTGATCGACGAGCTCGGCGAGTCCTACACGCTGTACACGATTTCGGGCGTGCCGCGCGCGGCGTTCGACCGGTTTCCCATGCCGCGCAACACCGCGGTGTTCGCGCCGACCTTCGACGGCGACGGCACCGTCCGCAGCCCCGACATCACGCGGGACCCGCGGTTCGGGAAGAACGCGCCCCACCACGGGATGCCGGCCGGGCACCTGCCCGTGTACAGCTACCTGGCCGTGCCGGCGCTCAGCCCGACCAGCGGCGAAGTGCTGGGCGGGTTCTTCTTCGGCCACTCGGAGCCGGACCGGTTCACCGCGCGGCACGAGTACCTCGCCGAGGGCATCGCCGCCTACTCGGCCATCGCGCTGGACAACGCCCGCCTGTACGAGCGCGAGCGCAACCTCGCTTCGGAGCTGTCGCGCAGCATGCTGCCGGTCGTGCCGGAGACCCCCGGCCTCGACGTGTTCACGCGGTACCTGCCCGCGGCGACCGGGAGCAAGGTGGGCGGCGACTGGTTCGACGTCATCCGGCTGCCGTCCGGCGCGACGGCGTTCGTCATCGGCGACGTCGTCGGCCACGGCGTCACGGCCGCGACCGTGATGGGCCAGGTCCGCACGGCCATCCGCTGCTACGCGCTGCTCGAACTGCACCCGTCGGAGGTGCTGCGCAACGTCTCCGCGCTGACCGGCGGGCTGTTCGGCGAAAGCTTCGTCACCTGCTTCTACGCGGTCCACCGGCCGGACGACGGCACGCTGACCTTCGCGAACGCCGGTCACCTGCCGGCGATCCTGATCCGCCCGGGCACCGCGCCGGAGGAGATCGGCGAGGCGCTGGCCGAGGTCGTCATAGCGTCGGCGCGGAGTTTCCTCAGCGCACCACCGGGTTCCCGCCCGGTGCGGACCTGGTGCTCTACACCGACGGACTGGTCGAAAGCCGCACGCGGGACCTCACCCTGGGTGTGGAATGGCTCTTGGCGGGCATCCCGGGACTGCTGGCCGCGGCCGACCTCGGCACGGCGTGGGACAAGCTCGTCGACGAGCTGACCCACGGCCGGCACGACGACGACATCGCGCTGATCCACGTGCGTCACCGCGGAGAGGACGGAGCATGACGGACCCCCTCCCCCCGGGCGCGCCCGCACCACCGGCGACGTTCCACCGGCGCATCGCCGCCGTGGCGGACCGGCTGCCGGAGCTGCGCGAAGCACTGACCGACTGGCTGGGCACGCTCGGCCTGGACGAAGAACGCCAGGAAGACGTCGTCCTGGCGGGTTACGAAGCGATGGCCAACTCCGCCGAACACGCTTACCCCGACGGCGAAGCGGGCCCCGTCGACGTCCGCGCCGAGGCGCAGAACGGGCGCTTGACGGTGACGGTCACCGACTACGGGGCCTGGCGCGCCCCGGCGGCGACGAACGGGCTGCGGGGCCGCGGCCTGCTGCTCATCGACAGCCTCGCCGACCACAGCGCCCAGGTACACCGCGAGGACGGCACGACGGTCACGATGACGTGGCTCTCCGACAGCGCGGGTTGACGACGCCGCGCCCCGCTTCCCCCTCACCCGCGATCCGAACGTCTTGAATGAGTCATTCAGGTCTTGGGAGGTCCTGAATGACTCATTCAAGACAGCGGATCCGTGCACGGCGGTGCCGGGCCCGCGCGGGTAGGCTCACGGAGCCCCGTCAACCTGGAGTGTGATGAGCGTCGGCGAGGAATCCGGCCAGCGCGCCGTCTTCCCGGGAACCAGCCAGATGGCGGCCCGGATGCGCGAGTTCGACTGGACCGCGTCCCCGCTGGGGGAACCGGCGGCGTGGCCGGTCAGCCTGACGACGGCCGTGCGGATCTGCCTCACCTCGCGCTTCCCGATGATCGTCTGGTGGGGCCCGGACCTGAGGTTCCTCTACAACGACGCCTATCTGCCGCTGCTCGGCACCAAGCACCCCGCGCTCGACAAGCCGGGCGCGCACGTCTGGGACGAGATCTGGCACATCATCGGCCCGATGCTCGAGAGCGTGATGACCACCGGCGAGGCGACCTGGTCGGAAGACCTGCTGCTGCCGATGAACCGGCACGGCTACTGGGAAGAGACCTACTGGACCTACTCCTACAGCCCGGTCCACGACGACGAAGGCGTCGTGCGGGCCGTCTTCACCGCGGTCACCGACACCACCGAGCGCGTGATCGGCGAACGGCGGCTGGCGACCCTGCGCGAGCTCGGCGCCCAGGCCGGCATCGCCCGCAGTGTCGCCGAGGCCTGCGAGCTGGTCACCGGCGTGCTCGGCCGGGCCGGTGCCGACGTCCCCTACGCCGCGATCCACATCCGTGAAGACGACGGCGAGTTCACCCTCGCGGCCGTCACCCCCGGCGGCGCCGGGCACGCGGACGGCTGGCCGCTCGGCGAGGTGCACGCCGACGGCGTTCCGCGCACCGTGTCCGACCTGACGGCCTTCGGCGAGCTGCCGTCGGGCACCTGGTCCACCCCGCCCGCCGAGGCGGTCGTCCTGCCGCTGCCCGGACACGCCGAGGCCGCCGGCGTGATCGTGCTCGCGGCGAGCGCCGGGCACGCGCTCGACGAGTCCTACCGGACGTTCCTCGGGCTGGTCGCCCAGCAGACCGCCGCACTGGTCAACGGCGCGCTCGCCTACCAGGCGCAGCAGGAGCGCGCGGAGGACCTGGCCGCGCTGGACGCCGCGAAGACCACCTTCTTCGCCAACATCAGCCACGAGTTCCGGACCCCGCTCACCCTGATCCTCGGTCCCGTCGCCGAACTGGACCGGACGCTGGGCGACGCGGACGAGCGCGTCCGCGAGGAGGTCGCCGTCATCCACCGCAACGCGCTGCGGCTGGGCCGGCTGGTGAACAACCTGCTCGACTTCTCGCGGATCGAAGCGGGCCGGATGCAGGCCAGCTTCGAACCGGTCGACCTCGCCGCGTTCACCGCGGAGCTGGCGAGCGTGTTCCGCGCCGCCGTCGAGCGGGCCGGGCTGCGGTTCGAGGTCGACTGCCCGCCGCTGGGCCGGCCGGTGCACGTCGACCGCGGGATGTGGGAGAAGGTCGTCCTCAACCTGCTGTCCAACGCGGTCAAGTACACCTTCACCGGCGAGATCCGGGTGCACACGGCCTTGCACGGCGAGCACGCCGTGATCACCGTGACCGACACCGGGATCGGGATCGACGCCGCCGAGCTGCCCCGGCTGTTCGAGCGGTTCCACCGGATCCCGTCGGCGCGGGCGCGCTCGAACGAGGGCAGCGGGATCGGCCTCGCCCTGGTGCGGGAGCTCGTCGGCATGCACGAAGGCGAGATCGCCGTGGAGAGCACGCCCGGCGCCGGCACGACGTTCCGGATCCGGCTGCCGCTGGGCACCCGCCACCTGCCGGCCGAACACCTCGCGCCGGAGCGGCCGGCGGGCGGGATCGACGCCGGGACCGCCGAGCCCTACGTGCAGGAGGCGCTGCGCTGGCTGCCGGACGGCGACTCCACCCCCGACGTCGCGCCGGTCCCGGTCACGGGTGCCCGGGTGCTGGTCGCCGACGACAACGCCGACATGCGCGACTACCTCGTCCGGCTGCTGCGCGAGGACTACGCGGTGACCGCGGTGCGCGACGGCGTCGAGGCGCTGGCCGCCGCGTCCGGCGAGCCGCCCGACCTGATCATCAGCGACGTCATGATGCCGCGGCTGGACGGCCTGGGCCTGCTCACCGAACTGCGGCGCGACCCGCGCACCGCCGCCGTGCCCGTGCTGCTGCTGTCCGCCCGCGCCGGGCAGGAGGCCGCCGTCGACGGGCTGGCCGCCGGGGCCGACGACTACCTCGTGAAGCCGTTCTCCGCGCAGGAGCTGATCGCCCGCGTCCGCACGACCATCCGGCTGGCCCGGCTGCGCACGCAGCACTCCCGGTGGCGCGCGGCGATGATCGACTCGCTGCAGGAGGGTTTCTTCGTCTGCGACGCCGACGGGCGGGTCGTGGAGCTGAACGCCGCGTGCGCCGAGCTGCTCGGCTTCGGCCCCGCCGGACTGCCGTACCCGCCGCCGCACCCGTGGTGGCCGTCCCGCGACGCCGACCCCGACGCCTACCGGCAGGTCGCCGCCGCCTTCGCCCGCGCACGGGACGAGCCCGCCGGGAGCTTCGTGCTGCCGCTGCGCCACCGGGCCGGGCACCGGGTGTGGGCCGCGATCGCCTACAACGAGCTGTACGACGACGAGGGCAGCCGCCGGCTCGTCGGCACGATCCGCGACGTCACCGCGGAGCGCTACGCCGTGCAGCGGGAAAACGCGCTCGCCGCGATGAACCAGCGCCTCGCCGGGGTCAGCGGGGTGCCGGACGCGCTGCGCACCGGGCTGGACCTGCTGTGCGAGCTGTGGCAGGCCGAACGCGTGCTCGCGGTGACCTGGCCGCACGACGGCGAGCCGGAGCTCACGTCGACCGACCCCGGCGACGGGAAGTGGACGGACCTCGCCGCGCCGCTGCGCGCGCGGCTCGACGAAGTGCGCACGCTCCCGGCGCTGCACGCGACGCCGGCGGAGGGCGGCGCCGGCGCGACCCTGGACCACCCCGGCGGCCGGCTGACGCTCTGGGTGGAGCCGGACCCGCGCCGCCCGCTCGGCACCGAGGACCGGACGTTGCTGGCGCTGCTGGCCGGGACGCTGGCGCACGCCCTGCGCCGGGCCCACCGTGACGACCGGCAGCGCGAGGTCGCGATCGCGCTGCAGCGCTCGATCCTCGGCCCGGCCCTGCTGCCGGACGGCTTCGCGGTGCGCTACGAACCGGCGAACCCGCCGCTGGAGGTCGGCGGCGACTGGTACGACGTCGTCCCCCTGTCCGGTGACCGGATCGGCATCGTCGTGGGCGATTGCGTCGGCCGGGGACTCGCCGCGGCCGCGGTGATGGGCCAGCTGCGCAGTGCCTGCCGCGCGCTGCTGCTGGAGGCGAACGGCCCTGCGCACGCCCTGACCACCCTCGACCGCTTCGCCGACCGGCTGCCGGGTGCCCTGTGCACCACCGTCTTCTGCGGGATCCTCGACCCCGCCACCGGCGCGCTCACCTACAGCAGCGCCGGCCACCCGCCGGCCACGCTGGTGCACCGCGACGGCTCGGCGGAGTTCCTCGACGCGGGCGGCAGCGTGCCGCTCGCGGTCCGCGTCCCCGCCGCGCGCCCGGAGGCCACGGCGGTCGTCCCGGTCGGCTCGCTGCTGATGCTCTACACCGACGGCCTCGTCGAACGCCGCCGAGAGTCCCTGGACGACGGCATCGACCGGGCCACCTCGGCCGCCCACGACGCGCGCGACGCCGACCTCGCCGACCTGGCGGCGACGCTGATGAGCGGGCTCCGGCCGGCGGACGGGTACGAGGACGACGTCGCGCTGCTGCTCTACCGCCGGTCGGTACCGCCGCTGGAGCTGGACTTCCCGGCGCACCCGGACAGCCTCGCCTCGACGCGCCACTGGCTGCGCGCGTGGCTGGGCACGGCGTCGCTCGGCGAGGACCTCGCGCAGGACGTGCTCGTCGCCACCGGCGAAGCCTGTGCGAACGCCGTCGAGCACGCTTACCCCGAAGACTCGGGCAACGCGCACCTCTCGGCCCGCTTCGCCGGTTCGCAGCTGGTCGTCACGGTGACCGACCAGGGCCACTGGAAGCGGCCGCCCCCGGACAACCACGTCCTGCGCGGTCGCGGGATGCCGATGATGGAAGCACTGGCCGACACGGTCGCGGTGCAGCAGGACACGACTGGCACCACCGTCACGCTGGAATGGAGAATCGGTTCGTGACCACGGCACTCACGCTGGTCGCCTCCGCGGGCGACGACGGGGACCGGATCCTGACCGTGACCGGTGAGATCGACATGGGCAACGCGGCCGAGTTCGGTGCCGCCCTGGACCGCGAGCTCGCGGCCGGGACCGCCCTGACCGTCGACCTGACCGGGGCGACCTACCTCGACAGCGCGGGGATCGCGGCCCTGTTCGACCGGGCCGCGGCCCACGACCTGCGCCTGGTCGCACCCCGGCTGCTCGAACGCGTCCTGCGGGTTTCCGGTTTCACCGAAGCCGCGAAAGTCACCATCCGCTGAAGGGTTGACCCGCTCCGTACCGGGTATGCGACGGTCAGCGACGGCCGCGGGGTGGGTTGTGCCGCCAGGTCGCCGCGAGGTGGTTTTCGGCGCCAACCCACGACGTTCAGCAGCGAGCCTCGGGCCGGAGCCACCGCTCCCTCCTGGCTCACCGGGCCCGTTCCGCCCGCGGGTAAGGTTCGCGCAGGAACTCGGGACGGGAGTGAGCGCAGTGACCGGTGATCCCATCCCGTCGGAGCACCTCGACGAGCTGACCGCCGCCATGGCGGAGCTCACGGGCGCCCTGGAGACCGAACCCTCCGAGGCGGAGATCCTCGACGTCGTCTGCGCCGAAGCCGTCCGGGCCGTGCCCGGGGCCGACATGGCCAGCATCACCGCGATCCGCGACGGCCGGCCGGAAACCGCCGCCTCCACCGACGACCGCGCCGTCGATATCGACCGCGTCCAGTACGCGGCGGGCGAGGGCCCGTGCCTGCGGGCGGCCGAGAGCGGCGAGATCGTCCGGCTGCCGCTCGCCACGGCCGGCGCGCTGTGGCCCGAGTTCACCTCGCACGCACTGAGCCTCGGCGTCGGCAGCTACCTCGCCGCGCCGCTGCGCGTGGACGGCACCCTCGCCGGCGCGCTCAACCTCTTCGGCTACGGAGACCACGGCTTCGCCGAGACGGACTCGCGGATGCTGCGGCTCTACACCACGATCGTCTCGTTCGGGCTGCGCACCACCCGCCGCTACCACCGGGCCCGGCAGCGCGCCGCCGAGCTCGAGCTGGCGATGAGCTCGCGGGCGGTGATCGAGCAGGCCAAGGGCATCCTCATGGCCGTGCACGGGATCACCGCCGACGAGGCCATGAAGCGCCTGATCGCGGAGTCGCAGCACACCAACGTGAAGCTCCGGGACATCGCGACCCGGTTCGTCGAAAGCCTCTCGGCCGGCTGACGTTCACGCGGTGCGCCGGACCGGGAACGGCCAGGTCAGCGTGATCACCGTGCCGTCGTCGGTCGAGCGGAGGTCCAGGCCGTCGACCAGCGCCTGGATCAGCCGCAGGCCGCGGCCGCCGTCGGACCGCTCCGCGATCGTGGTCCAGCGCCCCTGGTCGGCGACGGTGACGATCAGCACGTCCTCGTCGATCCGCGCCCGGACGTCGATCAGCCCGGGCCGGCCGTGGTAGGCGTGGTCCAGCACGTTCGCCATCGCTTCCCAGCAGGCGAGGACGACGTCGTCGGCCTGCCTGCCGACCTCGTCACCGGCGCGTCTGCGAAGCCACGACACGAGGTGCCGGCGCAAGCTCGGCAGAGTCCGTGGCGAAACCGTGCCGCGGTACCGCCAGCCGTCCGCTCCGTGCTCTTCCACGTTCACCTCCTCGGGGGACTGTGGGTTTGCTACCCACCGGTCGGATTTCTCAATCACGGGTAACGACTTTCCCTGCTGCGTTCGGCTCTGGTGCGCCGCGGGCCGGCGTGATCGGATGTGCGGATGACTCGGTCGACGTCGTCCGTGGTGCTGTGCGCGGTGCTGGCCGCCGCCCTCCTGCCCGCTCCGGCAGCCGCCGCTGCCGTCCCGGATCCCGGGCCGGGTGCCCTCTCGCACTTCGGGCTGGCCCGCAAGGACTGCCTGGGCACCGCGCGGAACACGACCAGCAAGGCGTGGTTCACCGTCGCGGGTGGCGTGCTGTCCGATGTGTACGCGCCGGTGATCGACAACACGAACGTCGAGACGCTGCAGTTCGCGGTCACCGACGGCGCCACGTTCACCGACCTGCAGGCGCGGGACATGACCTACACCGTCCGCACCAGCGCGGGCGGGATGGCCTGCGAGGTGACGTCGACCCCGCGCAGTGGCAAGTACCGGCTGGTCACCGAGTACCTGACCGACCCGGCCCGGACCGGCGTGCTCATCCGGACGCGCCTGGACCCGCTGCGGGGGTCCGGCCGCGACCTCAAGGTCTACGTGCGGTTCGACGCGAGCATCAACGGCAACGGCGGTGGTGGCCCGGCGAACGGCGGCGGGGACACCGCGACCGTCGACGCGGCGACGAGCGCGCTGGTCAGCGCCGACCCGAACACGGTGTCGAGCGCGCCGGCCCGCGACTACGCCACTCCGCTGGCCGCCGCGCTGCGCGCCGACCGCCGGTTCCTCGGCACGTCCAGCGGGTTCGCCGGCACGGCCGGCGACGGGCTGGCCCAGCTCGACCGCGACCACCGGCTGACCGACCGGACACCGTCGGCGGTGAACGGCAACGTCGTGCAGACCGCGCAGCTGGACCTGGAGCCGCGCCGCCCGGCTGTGCTGGCGCTGGGCTTCGGCCCGGACGCGCGCGCGGCGGTCCAGACCGCCGGCGCGAGCCTGCGCACGCCGTTCGACCAGAGCTACCGCGACTACGCGCGTGGCTGGCGCGACTACGACAACGGCCTGATCCCGTTGCGGGGCAAGGATTCCGACTCCTACTACCAGTCGGCCAACGTGCTGAAGGCCAGCGAGGACAAGACGTTCCCCGGCGCGGTGGTCGCCTCGCTCGGCAGCCCGTGGGGGCAGGCGGTCTCCGCGGGCGACGCGCCCGGCGGCAAGCCCGTCTACTTCGGTTCCTATCGCGAGATCTTCGCCCGCGACCTCTACGAAAGCTTCTCGGGCCTGCTCGCCGCGGGTGACCGCGAGACGGCGCGAGCCAGCGTGCGGTGGTTGTTCAGCCGGCAACAGCAGCCCGACGGCCGCTTCCCGCGCAACTCCATGCTCAACGGGAAGAAGGCGCCCGACTCCGGAGGCGACCAGCTCGACGAGAGCGCGTACCCGATCCTGATGGCGTTGCAGGCCGGGCTCGACCGCGACCGCACGCTCTACACCGATCACATCCGCGCGGCCGCGGACTTCGTCGTCGCGCACGGCCCGGCGTTCGGTTCCGAGCGCTGGGAAGAACAGGGCGGCTACTCGCCCTCGACGATCGCCGCGGAGATCGCCGGGCTCGTCGCGGCCGGCGTGATCGCCGACCGCAACGGCGACCCGGCGCGCGCCCGCGTCTACCGGGCGACCGCCGACCACTTCCAGCGCAGCATCAAGGGCTGGACGGTGACTTCCACCGGACCGTACGGCGGCCGGTACTTCCTGCGGCTGACGAAGAACGGCGACCCGAACTCGGAGTGGATCTACAACCTCGGCAACGGCTCGGTCGACGCCGACCAGCGCGCGGTCGTCGACGCCGGGTTCCTCGAGCTGACGCGCCTCGGCGTGCTGCCGGCGAACGACCCGGACGTCACCACGTCGCTCGCCGTCGTGGACCGGGTGATCAAGCGGGACACGCCGGCCGGGCCGGGCTGGTACCGCTACGGGACTTCCGCGGCGGGCAGCGAGGACGGCTACGGCGACTGCTACGAGCCCGACCCGACGAACTGCGCGCCGACCGGGGCGCCCTGGCCGGGGCCGAACACCGGGTCCGGGCACCTCTGGCCGGTGCTCGCCGGTGAACGCGGCGAACAAGCCGTGCAGACCGGCGACCGCGCCGGCGCAGCGGCCTTGCTGCGCGCGATGCGGGCCCAGACCGGCGGCACCGGGCTGATTCCCGAGCAGGCGTGGGAAAACCCGGCGGTCCCGCCGTCGCCCTACGGCTCGGACCCGCGCACGGCGTCGATCGGGTTCGCCCCCGGGCAGCCCGCCGGTTCGGTCGCGCCGCTGAGCTGGGCGCAGTCGCAGTCGGTGCGCCTGGCCCGGGCCCTGGACGACGGACGGCTGACCGAACAGCCCGCCGACGTCCGCGCCCGGTACGTCACGCACGCCCCGCCCGCGGCGCTGGCGGTCACCCTCGACGCTCCGGCGTCGGTGTCGACCGCGACCGCGGCGGTCACCGGCACCGCACCCGCCGGCAGCCGGGTCGACCTCGCCGTGTCGGCCACCGACGCGGGGACGACTTCCGTGCTGTCGACCCGGGCGACGGCGGCGGGGACGTTCAGCGCGACGGTGCCGACGCCGCTGGGCGCGAACGTCGTCACCGCGGCCGCCACGTCCGGCACCGGGACCGGCTACGCGCAGAAGACGATCAGCTCGGACTTCGTCACCGGCACGGTGCTGCTCGACTCGGCCGACCCGGACGGCGACGACAACGGCCCGGGCACGTTCACCTACCCGACGGCCGGGGACTTCCACGCGGGCGCGTTCGACCTGCAGCGGTTCCAGGTCATCGACTCCGGCACGAACCTCGTGTTCCGCGCGCAGATCCGCGACTTGTCGCCGACGTTCGGCTCGCCGCTGGGCGCGCAGCTGCTGACGATCTACGCGCACGACCCGGCCGCGACGGCGACGTCGACCGCGGCGCCGTTCCCGAGCCGGGCGTACTCCATCGCCGCGCAGGACGCGTGGAGCCGGCGCCTCGAAGTCCAGGGCTTCGCCGATCCGGCGCTCGTCGACGCTTCGGGCGCTTCGCTAGCGACGCCGTCCGTGCAGGCTTCGCAGGCGACGCGATACATCACGGTGAGCGTGGCGAAGTCGGCGTTCGGGACACCGGCTGCCGGCTGGACGTTCGCGGTCGTGCTGACCGGCCAGGACGGCAACTCCCCCGACCAGGCGCGGCCGTTCACGCCGACGGCGGGGCAGTACACGTTCGGCCTGTGCGCGGCGGGCGGCACGGCGCCGATCTGCGCGGCGGACCCGGCGACGGCGCCGAAGGCGTTCGACGTGCTGACACCGTCCGGAGTGGACCAGGCGGCCGAGCTGGACCCGACCCGCGGGCCGGTCGCGGTGCGTGGCGTACCGGTGGGCTGATCTGGCACGCTCGAAAGCGTGATCGACGACTTCGCGAAACGGTATCTGCACGACGATCTGCGGGAAATCCGCGAGGTGATGACCGGGAAGCTCGAGGGCCTGAGCGAGTACGACATCCGCCGGCCCTTGACCGCGACGGGCACCAACCTGCTCGGCCTGGTCAAGCACCTGACGCTGACCGAAGCGCGGTACTTCGGCGAGGTGTTCGGCCGGCCGTTCCCCGAGCCGGTGCCGCGCTGGGACGACGCCGGTGCGCGGGGAAAGGACATGTGGGCGACCGAGCACGAGACGCGCGCGGAGATCTTCGACCGCTACCGCCGCGCCGGGGAACACTCCGACGCGACGATCACCGCGCTCGCCGTCGACGCGCCGGGGCACGTGCCGTGGTGGCCGCGGCCGGATGTGCTGCTGTTCAACGTCCTGGTGCACGTGCTCACCGAGACCAGCCGGCACGCGGGGCACGCGGACATCCTGCGGGAGCAGCTGGACGGGGTGACCAGCGCGGCGAGCCGGGACGCGGATTTCTGGGCGGCCAGGCACGCCGAAATCGAGCGGGCTGCCACAGCCGCTCGTTAGGGTGGACGTTCAAGATCACCCAGGGTTGCTTTTGTGCGGGCAATCGCACTTCGGAGCTAACCTGATCGGGTCGTGGGCATCTTTTCCTGTGAACACGAAAGTTCGGTGAAGGACTCACCGGACCGCTTGACACAGGAAGGGGTTCCCCTCATGTCCGTTCGTCGCAGTGTCATCACCCGCAGTGTCACCGCCCTCGCCGTGACCGGTGCCGCCGCTACCGCCGTGATCGCCGCGGCCGGGACCGCCTCCGCGATGCCGACCGACTTCAACTGCACGTCTTCGCAGATCGACACGACGCTCGTCGCCGGGTCCCCGGGTGCGGGCCAGCGCTACGCCTCGGTCGAGTTCACCGCGAAGCCGGGCGAGTCGTGCACGCTGCAGGGCGCACTGCCGGTCACGCTGACCGGCGCCGGCGGCGTGACCGTGACGCCGGACCCGGCCGCCGCCGACGCGCCGGCGGTCACCGTCGCCGACGGCGCGCCCGCGTCGATGCTGCTGCACTGGACCGGGATCGAGGCTCCGGAGAACCAGGTCCAGCCGGCGAGCGTCACGGTGACCGCGCCCCAGACGACCACCCCGCGCGGCGACACCAGCGACCCGGCGATCACGCTGCCGTGGAACCAGGGCCCGCTCGACGACTCCGCCGACGCCCACGGGCTGACCGTCGGCGCGGTGACCGCGGGCCCGGCCCAGCCGTAACGCGCACGCGGGGGGGGCGGGCCCGCGGCGGCGCCCCGGGGGGGGCCCCCCGCCACCCGGGGGGCCCCCACCCCCCCGCGGTGGGGCGGGGCCGCGCCGGGGGGGCCGGGGGGGGGGTTTCCCGGGGGCCGCCCCCTCCGGTACCGGCCCCCGGGGGGACCCCCCCGCGCGCCGCCGCGTGGGCGACCGCCCAGTCACGCGTGTCGGCCATCCGGCACCGGTGATGTCAGAGTCCCGGCAAGGTCGCGGTTCGGCCACCCGGCTTCCGCCGCTGCCGTGAACCGGATCCGGATTCGAGCGTCTTGAATGAGTCATTCAGGTCTCGGGAAGTCCTGAATGACTCATTCAAGACAGCGGACCCGGGCGCCACGCGAAAGAACCGACCCTGCCGGACTCCGGCCGGCGAGGTCAGCCGCGGCCGCCGTGGTCGTCCCCGGCCTCGTGGTGGCCGCCGTGGTCGTCGCCCGGCTCGTGGTGGCGCCCGTGGTCGTCGCCCGGCTCGTTCCCCCGGCCGCCGTGGTCGTCGCCGAGGTCGTGGGTGTGCGTCGGGTACGTGCTCGGCGCCGACCGGGTCGGGTACGTGCTCGGCGCCGGGCGGCTCACGCTCGGCGAAACCGTGGTTTCCGTGGTGGCCGAGGGTTCGCTCGTCGTGGTGGCCCCGACGGACGTGGGCACCCGCGTACCGTCGTCGGCTCCCGACTGCGCCAAGGCCGCCGTCGTCCCGCCCACCGCGAGCACCGCGCCGGCCGCCGCGATCACCAGAATCTTGCGCATGTCTGCTCCTTCTCGTTCTCCGACAACGAAAGAAGCATCACGCGCCCGGCGATAGCGGCGCGCTGCGCGACGCTTAAGGCATCCCTAAAGCCTTCCCGAGGTCCAGCACGATCCGCGCCCCCGGCCCGCGGGTGACCGTGAACTCCCCGCCGGACGCGCGGGCCGTCTGGCGGGCGATGTCCAGCCCGAGCCCGGTCGACCCGACGCCGCTCGCACCGCGCTCGCCCTCGTCGAAGCCCGGCCCCTCGTCCGTGACCTCCAGCCGGGCCCCGTCGGGCGTGGCCGTGAGCCGGATCGCGTAGGCCGTCCCCTCCGGTGTGTGCGCGAAGACGTTGCCCAGCAACGCATCCAAGCTCGCGGCCAGCTCCGCCTCGCCGACCGCGACCGGCAGCGGACCGTCGTCGAGCGAAACCGTCGCCGCGCGGTCCTGGTCCTGCGCGAGCACCGACCAGAACTCGGCCCGCGCGCGGACGACCGAAACCGCGTCGCACGAGCCGGGCGCCGAGTCCCGCGCCCTCGCCTGGTCGATCAACGCGGTGACCTGGCGCTCCAGGCTTTCCGCGTGGCCGGTGATCCGCTCGGCCTCGGCGGGATCGGCCAGCGACTCGGCGTCCAGCCGCAGCACGGTCAACGGCGTCCGCAGGCGGTGCGAGATGTCCGCGACCGCCTCGCGTTCCTGCCGCACCAGGTCCCGGATCCGCGCGGCCAGGAGGTTGAGCGCGGCGGCGACCGACCGCACCTCCCCCGGCCCACCCGGGCGCGCCCGGGCGTCGAGGTCGCCCTCGGCGAGCCGGCGCGACACCGCCGCCAGCTCGTGCACCGGCCGCACGATCGAGCGGGCCAGCCGGTCGGCGACGAACACCCCGAGCGCCAGCAGCACCACGCCCAGCCCGGCCAGCACCAGCCAGGCCGCACCCAGCCCGCGGGTCAGCTCGGCGCGCTCGACGAAGGCCCGCACGACCGCCGTCCCGGCCGGCAGGCCCTGGACCGCGACGAGGATTTCGCGCCCGTCCGCGTCCTCCACGGTCAGGCTGCTGCCCTGCGCCGCGGCCAGGGCGACGCCCGGTGTGCGCGGGGTCGGCGCGCCGAGCACGGTCCCGTCAGGGAGGAACACGGTCACCGGGTGGCCCTCGGTCGTGTTGAGCTGGTCGACCGCCGGGCGCAGCGACGCCGCGTCGGACGTCGCCACCAAGGACGTCAGCGACTGCGCCTTCGCCGTCGCGGCGGTGACCGCGCGGTCCGCGGTGACCGACCGCAGCAGGATCGCCAGCGGCACCAGGAACGCGACGAGCACCAGGCTCATCGCGGCCGTGACCAGCACCGCGAGCCGCTTCCTCACGCCGGGCCCTCCGGTTCGGCCAGGCGGACGCCGACCCGTCGCACGGTGTGCAGGTACCGCGGCTCCTGCGCGGTCTCGCCGAGCTTGCGCCGCAGCCACGACAGGTGCACGTCCACCGTCTTGTCCGCGCCGGCGTACGGCAGCTTCCAGACGTCGGCGAGCAGCTCGCGCTTGCTCACCACGGTCCCGGCCCGGCTCGCGAGGTAGTGCAGGAGGTCGAACTCGCGCGGGGTGAGGTCCAGCGGCGCGCCGTCGAGGGCCGCCTGCCGCGTCCGCGCGTCGACCGACAGGCCGCCGACGACGACCGGGGCCGTCGTCTCCTCCGGCTCGGCCCGCCGCAGCACCGCGCGGATCCGCGCGTCGAGCTGGGCGCCGCCGAACGGCTTGACCACGTAGTCGTCGGCACCGGCGTCGAGCAGCCGGACGATCTCCTCCTCCGCGCCCCGGGCGGTGACCACGATGATCGGCACCGCGCTGACCGCCCGCACCATCCGCAGCACCTCGCGGCCGTCGAGGTCGGGCAGGCCCAGGTCGAGCAGGACGACGTCGGGCCGGTCGGTGACCGCCGCCTGCAGCCCGGCCATCGCGGTCGGCGCGGACGTCACCGTGTGCCCGCGCTCGCCCAGCGCACGCAGCACGGCCGTGCGGATGGTCGGGTCGTCCTCGACGAGCAGCACGGTCGCCATTCCGGGGAGGCTACACACGCGAAGCCGCTTCGCCGGGCTCCTGGCGAACGCTAAGGACGTCTTAGCCGCGCTTTAACCCTCCCGGATGGCACAGTGGACGGGTGACCAGGCGCGGGCTGTGGATGACGGCGGGGTGGCTGCTGGCCGCCGCGGTCACCGCGGGCGCCGGCACGGTGGCCCTCGACCTCGTCGGCGCGGGCATCCTCGGCCCGCAGAACCAGCCGCTGTCGCAGGACGACGTGGCTCGCGCGCTGGAAACCGTGCCGACGAGCACGACCCCGGTGGCGCCGGCCTCGACCACGACGTCCTCGAGCGCCCCGGCGCCGCGCGGCCTGACCGTCCCCGGCGGCCGCCTCGTCGCGAAGTGCACCGGGGACCGGATCGAGCTGATGTCGTGGAGCCCGGACCCGGGCTGGCGCACCGACGACGTCTCCCCCGGCCCCGCCGCCACCGCGTCGGTGAAGTTCAAGAACGACGGGACCGAGAACGTGACGATCGTGACGTGCCGCGACGGTGAGCCGCACGCCGAAACGGTCGCCGACGAGGGCCACCACGGACGCGGCTAGCGCGGCAGCCCGGCGTTGAGCCGGGCCAGGATGCCGTGCGGGAACGGCAGATCCGGTGCGCTGACCGCGGTGAGCCGGTCGAGCTGGGCCTCGGTGAGGTCGAGTTCGAGCGCACCGAGGGTTTCGGCGAGCTGCTCCGGCGACCGGGCGCCGATCAGCGGCGCGGGCATGGCCGGCCGGCGCGTCACCCAGTGCAGCGCCACCTGGGCCGGGGTCGCGCCCACCTCGGCCGCGACCTCGCGGACGACGTCCAGCACGGCCCAGCGCGTTTCCGGCAGGGACCGGTAGGGCGAGCCGTCCCGTCCCGCCGCCGTCACGGGTGTACTTGCCGGACAGGAACCCGCCGCCGATCGCGCCCCACGGCTGGACCGCGATGCCGAACTCCCGCGCCAGGGGCACGTGCTCGGCCTCGATCGCCCGCTCGACCAGGGAGTACTCCAGCTGCAGCGCGGTCACCGGCGGCCCACCGAGCATGGCGGCCTTCGTCGCGTACCAGGCCGGGACGTCGCTGAGCCCCACGGCGCCGATCTTCCCGGCGCGCACGAGGTCGCCGAACGCCGCCATGACCTCCTCGGCCGGGGTGAAGCCGTCCCAGATGTGCAGCCAGTACAGGTCGACGTGGTCCACGCGCAGCCGCCGCAGCGACGCCTCCAGCGAGGCGACCATGTTCTTGCGGCCGTTGCTGCGGTGGCGGGCGTCCGACCGCGGTTCCCCACCGCTGAAGTCGGGCCCGGAGTACTTGGTGGCGAGCACGACGTCGTCCCGGTCGACGTCGCGCAGGAACTCGCCGACGAGCTCCTCGCTGCGGCCGGCGCTGTAGTTGTCGGCGGTGTCGACGAAGTTGCCGCCGTCCTCGACGTAGGCGCGGAAGATCTTGCGCGCGGTGTCGTCGTCGGCGCAGAAGGAGCCGGTGCCGAAGGTCATCGCGCCCAGCGCCAGCGGCGAGACCCGCAGCCCGGAGCGGCCCAGCGGCCGGTAGTCGTCCAGTCGTGTCATGTCCCCGATCGTGCAACCCGGAGCGTGGTCCGGGTCAAACCCGATCGAGGGCATTCCAGGGCAACTTCGGGGAGAAAACGAGCCATCCTCCCGGTTAGCCCGAAATGAACTCCGGGGGTGCGCTAACCTGGCCCGATCGTGGGGCCCGTTGCCCCGTACCCCGGCGTGGCGAGGAGTCGAATTCGTGCAACCGAACCTGGGGCCAGGTGAAGACTTCGAGCTGCTGCTCGAACGTCAGGTCCGGGACATGCAATCGAAGGCGGCGGCGCTGAGCGAAGCGCTTTCCGCGGCCGGTGCCACGGTCCGCTCCCGCGACGGGTCGGTCACCGTGACGCTCGCGCCGAACGGCGCGCTCACGAACCTCGAACTCGGGCACCGCGCGACCGAGATGGGACCCGCGCGGCTGACCGCGGCGATCATGAGCACGGTGCGCGAAGCGCAGCGCCAGACCGCCCGCACCGTCGCGGACTCCTTCTCCACCATCAACGGCGACGGCGAGTCGACCGACATGGTCCGGTCCTTCCTGCCGCCGGACCCGCCGCCCGACGGCGACTTCGCGGCACCGGAAAGCGCCGAGCCCGAGCGGACCCCGCCGCCGGCCGCTCCCCCGGCGCGGCCGCCCGCACCGCCGGCCCCGCCGGCCGCCGGGCCTGCCCCGCGTCGCCGTCCCCCGGCCGACGACCACCCCGACGACGAATCGAACCCCTGGTGAGCGGCGGCGGCTTCAGGGTCAATTCGGAGCCCCTGGCCAACTTCGGCAAGCACCTCGACGAGCTCCAGAGCAACCTGCAGGGCACGGCCGACCTGGTCGGCGGCATGACGTGCGACCCCGGCATGTTCGGCATCAACCCGGCGTGCCAGCTGATGGCGGCGGGCGCGAGCACCTGGACGGACAAGGCGCACCACCAGTTCGGCGACTACGCCAAGACCATCGGCGAGTTCTCCGACAAGGTCGCCGAGGCCGCGAAGCGCTACCAGTCGGGCGAACAAGACGCCGTCGACTCGATCGTGAGGTTCGAATAGTGGGCGACGACTACAAGAGCAAGGACGTCGGCCTCCACGGCTCCGAACTCTTCAACGACGACAACCGGGCGGCCGGTGCCGGTTTCTTCGAAGCCGCGGTGGGCCTGGACAAGGCCGTCAAGGAGAACGACCAGGTCGCGATCGGCATCGGCGCGGCGGGCATGGCGCTGGAGACCATCGGTCTCGTGCTGGACCCGATCGGCAGCCTGCTCACCGCCGGGATCGGCTGGCTCATCGAGCACATCACGATCCTGCGGTGGCCGCTGGACATCCTGATGGGCGACCCCATCGGCATCAACGCGGCCGCCGAAGCGCTCTCGGCCGAGAAGAAGAAGCTGGAGCAGTGGTCGACGGACCACCAGTCGGAGATCGAGAAGCTCATGAAGGACTGGTCCGGCAACGCCGCGGACCAGTTCAAGAAGGACATGGACGCGGTCACCGAGCAGCTCGCCTCCCTCGGCGGCTACCTCGACCAGGCCGGCAAGAACATGAAGATCGCCGGCGGCATCGTCGGCGCCTTCCGCGGCATCTTCCGCGACCTGATCGCGATGCTCCTGGCGACGATCATCAAGGGCGCGCTGATCGCGGCGGCGCTGGCCCCGGTGACGTTCGGCGCGTCGATCGCGCTGTTCGTCACGACGACGATCGGCACGGTCGCCACGGCGCTGGGCAAGATCGGCACCAAGCTGATCCAGCTGGGCAAGAAGCTGGCCGACCTGGTGAAGGCGCTGGCGAAGATGGGCAAGGCGGGCGACGAGATCGCGGGCGCCAAGCCGCCGACGAGCAGCCTGACGCCGACCCCCACCCCCAAGCCGGACGCGACGCCGTTGCCGAAGCCGGACTCGACGCCCGCGCCGAAGCCGGACACGACCCCGTCGTCGGCGACGCCGGAACCCAAGCCCGAGCCCAAGCCGGACACCACACCGGAACCCAAGCCGGAGCCCAAGCCCGACACCACGCCGTCGTCGGCCACGCCGGAACCCAAACCTGAGCCGAAGCCGGACACGACACCGGAGCCCAAGCCGGAACCGAAGCCGGACACCACGCCGTCGTCGGCTACACCGGAGCCGAAGCCCGAACCGAAGCCGGACACCACACCCGAGCCCAAGCCGGAACCCAAACCCGACACGACACCGTCGTCGGCCACGCCGGAACCCAAGCCCGAGCCCAAGCCGGACACCACACCGGAACCCAAGCCGGAGCCCAAGCCCGAGCCGAAGCCCGAGCCCGCGCCGTCGTCCTCGGCGACCCCGGAGCCCAAGCCGGAACCGAAGCCCGACACCACGCCGTCGTCGGCCACGCCGGAACCCAAGCCCGAACCGAAGCCGGACACCACACCCGAGCCCAAGCCCGACGCCACGCCGGACCCGAAGCCGGACTCCACACCGTCGTCGGCCACACCGGAACCCAAGCCGCACAAGCCGTTCACCGACCAGATGACCGCGGTCATCAAGGACAAGCTGTCCAAGGTGGACGGTGTCACGCCGGAGATCATGGCGAAGTTCGACAAGATCAACAACTTCTCGGTCGAGCAGCTCGGCAAGGTCTTCGGCAAGGAAGGCGCCGAGAAGTTCGAGTCGGCCATCAAGATCATGACCGACCCGTGGTTCGGCAAGTCGGGCCTGGCCGGCAAGACCGTCGTCGACATGATCAAGGGCGTGCCCGCGAGCATCGGCAACGTCACCGGCGGGGACGACGACTAGTCACTCCTCCGCGAGGATCACCGCCCGGGACGCGAGGTGCAGTGCCAGCCTCTCGTCCGGGCGGGACAGGTCCACCCCGAGCAGCTGCTCGATCCGCGCGATCCGGGCCGCCACGGTGTTGCGGTGCACGCCCAGCACGGTGGCGGTCTCGGCGATCGACGACTCCGCGTCGAGGTAGGCGGCGAGGGTCCGGACCAGCTCGCCGGGCGCGTCCCGCAGCGGCGCGACGAGTGCGCGGGCCGCGGGCTCGAACGTGTCCGTGCGGGTCCACTCCAGCAGCAGCTGCGCCATCCCGAGCTGGTCGACGTGCAGGAAGTGACCGGTCTCGGGCCGGGTCGCGGCGAGCCGGGCCGCGTCGAGGGCCTCCGCGACGGTCGCCGCCAGCCCTTCCGGCCGCGGGTGCGGCCGCCCGACCCCCATGTGCGCGCCGAGGCGCAGCGCCCGGTGCGCCGTCTGGAGCCGGGTCGCCAGGGAGCGCACGCGTTCCGCCGTGGGTTCGTGGTCGAAGGTGACCCAGCCGGTCCAGCCGTCGCCGTGCTCGACGACGACCGCCTCGACGTCCAGCGCCCGCATGACCTCCTGCGTGCGCGCGACCGTGTCGACCGCCGCCGGGACACCGATGTGCAGGCCGACGTGCCAGCCGCCGAGCCGCCAGCCGGCGTCGGCGACGCGGCGGCGCAGGTCCGCGCCGGGTTCGGTGTCGAGGCGCAGGAGGTCGCCGAGCAACGCGGTGCGGGAGCGCGCGTCGCGTTCCAGCTCGAGCCGGTTGGCGAGCAGCCACCGTTGCAGCGCCCCGGCGGCGACGGCGAGCGCGGGCGGGACGACGTCGGCCCGCGCGGCTTCGGTCCCCCGCAGTTCGGCCGCGAGCCACATCGCCGGGCGCTGCAGGAGAACGGGGTGGGCCAGGAAGACGCTGCCGTCGCCGTCGGTCCGCTGCGGCACGGCCTCGTCCAGCCGCACGCGCCCGTCGACTTCACCGGCGAGCGGCGCACCACGATCGTCGAGGACGGCGACGGGCGAACGCAGCAGCCGCCGCAGCACGGCAACGACCTCTTCGGGCGGCCGCAGCCGATCACCGAGCGCGCGATGGGTGGCCAGCAGCAGATCGGCCCGGTCGAGTTCGGGCGCGGCGAGCAGCAGCCGCGCTTCGACGAGCAGATCCAGCGGCGCGGCACCGGTGGTCAGCAACGGAACGGCCAGCCGATCGGCGAGCAGCCGCGACGCGGTGAGCGGTTCGGTCCCGGGCAGCAGGACTCCGGTGGCCCCGGCATCGGCACAGCGCCGAAGAAGGGCATCGATCTGCCAGTCGGTCCCGGCAACCGGCCGGGCGACGACGGTGAGTTCCCCGGGCCCGGGGAGGTGGGAAGCGTCCAAAGTGGCCTGAACGGTCGCGAGTGGACGGTCGAGCCCGGCCGCGCCGGCGAGCAGCCGGACGTTCTCGGCCCAGCCGGGGAGGGAGAGAACTCGGCGCAGGCTCATGGGAGCCCCGCCGGGCCGGTGCCGGCCGCCTGCTGCCGGCTCACGACAGATCCCGATGAGGCGGCACGCTGCGGCACCGCGACCTGCCCGCCCAGCCCTGCAACACCGGCCCCACGCCACCCACCGCGCGACGCTCCGGCGCAAGCACCCGCCGCCCCCTCACTCCACACCCACCGGGTCGCAGTCGATGCCGTACGCCCGGGGCCGGACCACCGGCAGCCACCGCGGGTCCGTCCAGAATGGCGCCGCTGCCAGCCGGACCACGTCCACCTCCACCCCCGCACGGATCGCGTCGCACGACACCGGGACTCCCGTGCGGTGGTCCAGTACCGACAGCACGTCCGGGGTCGACGCCACCGGTTCCCCGTCGCGCAAGGCCAGCAGGTACTCGTTCTCCATCTCCAGCCGCAGCAGCGCGCCGTCGCGGTGGTCGGCCAGCGTGACGCTTCCTCGGCCGAATCCCGGGCTTCCGTGCTGCCCCGGCCCCAGGTGTCGCGCCACCTCCAAGACCCTCCCGCGGGCCAGCACCGATCCCGCCAACGCCGCCTCGAGCGCGTCACGAGGCGGGCTCTCCCCCGCCGCCAGCACCCGGCGGCCCAGCTCCAAAGCCCCACTCGTCGTTCCCGGGACCGAACACTCCGCCAGCTCGCCGGCCGGGATCGGGGCCAGCGCGAACGCCGCCCACCCGCCGGAGCCGGCCAGGAACGCCCGGGTTCCGCGCTCGATCACCACGTCGGACCCGGCCGCCAGCACCACGACCTGCCCGCCCGGCTCCGCCAGTGCCGCCGGGGCGACGCCGCGGCCGGTCGCCGCCACCGAGAACTGGTCGAGCCGGGGCAGTCCGCGGCCGGACAGGTCTGCGTCGACGTACCCGCGCCCGAGCTGGTCGGCCACGACCAGCGGCAGCAGCCCGTTGAGGCCGCCGATCTCGATGGACATCAGCGCGTCGGCACGCTCGCCGGTCCAGCGCTCGACGGCGGCCACCGCGGCCGCGAACTCGCCGCCGCCCGGCAGCTTCTCGGTGAACGCCGCCGTCGCGCCGACCACGCCGATGGGCACCACCCGCGCGTCCGGCGGCAGCTCGCCGGCGGGACGTACGACCAGCGACCGGCCGTCCGAGAGCAACCGGCGCAGCAGCACGGCGGCGGTCACGGTGTCCCCGCCGCCGCCGGACCCGAGCAGGGCCACCCCGCGTTCGAGGGCGGCCACGTCACCAGCGGTGATGCGCATGACTGACCACAGTAGACGAGCTCAGCGCAGCGCGTAGCCACCGTCGGGGTAGAGCGTCGACCCGGTCGTGTAGGTGCTGCCGAACAAGTACAGCACCGCATCGGCCACTTCGGACTCCTTCCCGACGCGGTGCAGCAGCGTGTCCGCGCGGTACTGCGCGAAGCTCGCCTCCCGCACGTCCGCGGGCCGCCCGGCCCAGAGGTTGCCGTCGATCGTGCCCGGCGCGACCACGTTCACCCGGACCGGCGCCAGCTCGACCGCGAGCCCGCGGCCGAGCCCTTCGACCGCCGCGTTGCAGGCGACGTACGCGGGCGCCGCACCGGGCGGCCGGACGCTCGCCGCCCCGGACATCAGCACGATCGACGCGTCCGGGGCCAACCGCGGCACCGCGTGCTTGACGGCGTGGTACTGGCCCCAGAACTTCGTCACGAACGGGCTCGCCGCGTCCTCGTCGCTCAGCTCCCGCAGCGGCCCCACCGTGTACGACGCGCCGGGCGTGAAGAGGTGGTCGATGCGGTCCAGGGCGCCGAAGAACGCGGCCAGCGACTCCTGGTCGGTGCTGTCGACGACCTGCCAGGTGCCGCCCACCTCCTTCGCCGCCGTCGACAGCTTCTCCGGCGTGCGTCCGCCGAGGTGGACCGACGCGCCCGCGGCGGCACACCGCCGGGCCACCTCCAAGCCGATGCCGGAACCGCCACCGATGATCACGACGTGCTTCCCGGTCAAGCTCATCCGATCTCCTCGACGGGGACGAAGGGGTGCGGCAACCCGAACGCACCGGGACCGAACGTGTCGAGGGCCTCCGGCGTGCGCATCAGCGGCGGGGTCGAGATGCCGACGACGGTGACGCGCTGGCCGTACCGCAGCGTCTCCGTCGTGATCGGCTCGGCCGTCGAAGCCTCCAGCACGCAGATCAGGTCGGGCACCACGCACCGCACGGTACCGTCCACAGTGGCCAGCAGGTTCTCGTTCTGGAACAGGATCTCCAGCTTGCTCGAACCGTCGAACGACACCGCCGCGGCGCGCCCGCGGGCGAAGCCCGCCTCGGTCCGGCGCTCCACATCGGACACCTTGCCGCGGAACAGCACCCGCAGGTGCTGGTACGGCGTCGAGCGCAACGCCGTGGACAGCTGCTCGACCGGATCCTCGTTGCGCTCACGAGCGAGCCGGATCGTCCGGCCCACGGTCAGCGCCAGCGAAAGCGTTTGCGGTACCGCGGTCCGCTTCACGTCGGCGCCGCTCATCGCGTACTCGGCGATGTGCGCGACCCCGCCGAGCCGGATGGTGACGCCGCGGGCCAGCCACTCCATCCGCCGGTTGTCCGCGCCGGTGTCGATCACGGTGGTCTCGCCGCGCTCGCCGCCGATCGCCATGGGCGAGCCGGAGACGCCGTACACGCCGAACGTCTCCATCTGCAGTTCCGGGAACGCCCGGCCCATGCCGTCGGCGTCGACGACCGGCAGGCCGAGCCGCGCGCCGACCAGCAGCGGGATCATCGAGTTGATGCCGCCGCACTCGATCGGCATGGTCGCGTCGGCCCGCTGCCCGAGGTGCCGCTCCAGCGTCCGCAGGGCCAGCACGGGCTCGGCGCCGTTGGGCAGCTTCTCGTGCACCACGGTCGGCGCGCCCATCTGCGCGGTCGGGATCACCAGCGCGTCGTCGTCCACTTCGGACGGATCCAGAATGGTGATCGGCCCGTGCTCCCGGATGGCTTCGCGCACGAGCAGCCGGCCGACGTACGGGTCACCGCCGCCGCCCGTACCGAGCACCGCGGCACCGCGGGCGAGGTCGGGCAGGTCGTCCTCGGTCAGGGTCCAGCTCACCCGGCCACCCCGATCGGGTCGATGTCGTAGCCGAAGTACCGCGGCCCGGCGAGCGCGATGCCCTCCGGCGTGTGCCAGCGCGGGTCGGCGGGCGCGGCGATGACCGTGACGCGCTGACCGAACCGCAGGCCTTCGGTCGTGACGGCTTCCCCGGTCTCGCGTTCCAGCGTGCAGATCAGGTCGGGCACCGACGCCTCGACGACGCCGTCGCGCTCGGCCACCAGGTGCTCGTTCTGGAACCGCAGCACCAGTTCGGCGCCGGTGTCACCGTCCATCCCGGACAGCCGGGCCTCGCCGCGGGCGAAGCCGGTGACCGTCCGGCGCGCGACGTCGACGACCTTGCCGCTGAACAGCCGCCGCCCGCCCAGCCGCTCGACGACCCGGGCGACGGGGTCCTCGTGCGCGGCACGCGCGGAACGGACCAGCGCGCCCAGCTCCGCGCACAGGCTGAGCGTGCCCGGCACCAGCGACTCCCGCGCCTGGCTTCCGGACATCGCGTAGTTGCTGATCATCGCCGAGCAGCCCATGTCGATGGTCGCCGACCGGGCCAGCCGTTCGGCCCAGCGGTTGTCCACTGTGTCCAGTACCCCGCGGTTGCCCTTCTCGTCCGCGATGGACATCGGGGTCGCGCGGATGCCGTACAAAGTCGGCAAAACCATTTGCAGCTCCGGGAACGCGCGGCCCATACCGTCCGCGTCGACCAGCGGCAAGCCGAGCTGCGCGGCCGCGACGACCGGGATGAGCGAGTTGACCCCGCCCGCCTCGGCGCACGCGATGTGCGTCAGCTCCTTGCCGAGGTAGCCCGCGAGCGTGCGCGCGGCCAGGCCCACCTGCTCGGCCGAGGGCAGCTTCTCCACCATGACCGTCGGCGCGCCCATCATCGCGACCGGCAGCACGACGGCGTCGTCCGGCACCTCCGCCAGGGGCACCAGCGGCACCGGCCCGTGCGAGCGGACCGCGGAAAGCGCGAGCAGCCGGCCGATGTACGGGTCTCCCCCGCCGCCGGTGCCGAGGATCGCCGCGCCGCGCGCGATGTCGGGCAGGTCGTGCTCGGTGATCTCGCGCATCACGCCCCCAGCTGCAGGTCGCCGACGGCCTTGGCGCGGATGCGCGTGGCGTTGCCGGGCAGGTACGGGATGGGCACCTCGTCGAAGTCGACGATGCCGACCGACGCCGGCGACGCACCGGCGGCGACCGCGCGATCGATGGCCTCCTGCTTCGCCTCCTCGACGACGGCCTCGCGACGGCCGGGCTCGATCACGTAGACGCGGTCGACCTCGCCGCCGATCTGCGCGATGGCCGCGCCGATCGCGTTGGCCACGGCGTAGTTCTCCGGCCGGTGCACCTCACCGCACCCGGCGAGCTCGTCCGGCAGCAGCACCGAACCACCGCCGACCGCCACCACCGGCAACGGCTCCGCGGACGTCCGCATCCGTTCGACCACATCGGACACGTCGGCGGCGATCTTGTCCAGCGCCGCCCGGACCAGGCCCTTGTCCAAATGCGACACCAGAGACGCGTCCCCGATGTCGGCCCGCCCCGCCGCGACCGCGATGTCGGTCGCGGTGAGCGTGTCCCCCCCGAAGACCAGCGCCTTCGACGTCAGTTCGTAGCCGACGGAATCCGGGCCGACCGTGACGTTCCCGCGCACCCGGCTGCCGCCGCCGATGCCGATCGACAGCACGTCCGGCATCCGGAAGTTGGTGCGGATCCCGGCGACGCTGACGTCCGTGGTCGCCTCACGCGGGAAGCCTTGCCGCAGGACACCGACGTCCGAAGTCGTTCCGCCGACGTCGACCACCGCGCAGGTGTCCAAACCGGACAGCACGGCCGCGCCGCGCATCGAGTTCGTCGGCCCCGAAGCGAAGGTGGCCACCGGGTAGCGGCGGGCGAAGTCGACGTCCATCAGCGTGCCGTCGTTCTGGCTCAGGTACAGCGGCGCGGTGATGCCCGCGCCGGTGACCGACGCGGACAGCCCGTCGACGATGTGCGCGGCCAGCTCGCGCAGCGCCGCGTTGATCACCGTCGCGTTTTCCCGCTCCAGCAAGCCGATCCGGCCGATCTCGTGGGACAGCGAGATCGCGACGTCCGGCAGCTGCGCGCCGATGATCTCGGCCGCGCGGGTCTCGAACTCGGCGTTGACCGGGGAGAAGACCGAGGTGATCGCGACGCTGCGCACCCCGGCCTCCCCCATGTCGTCGGCGGCCTTGCGCAGCTCGCTCTCGTCGAGTTCCGCGATGTGGCGGCCGTCGAACTCGTGTCCACCGTGGACCAGGTAGCTGCGCCCCGACACCGCGTCGACGAGCCGCTGCGGCCAGTCGACCATCGGCGGCAGCGACGCCCCGGCCGGCAGGCTCAGCCGCACGGCCGCGGTCGGCGCGAGCCGGTGGGCCTCGACGAGGGCGTTGATGAAGTGCGTGGTGCCGATCATCACCGCCCGGACCGCCGCCGGGTCGAACGCGCGTTGCCGCTGCAGGCCGTCGATCGCGGCGACGATGCCCGAGGTGACGTCCGCGGTCGTGCTGGTCTTGACCGAGGCGAGCACCTGACGGCCGTCGAGCAGGACAGCGTCGGTGTTGGTGCCGCCGACGTCGATGCCGATGCGCACGAAGATTCTCCTTAAGGACTCAGACGGCGGGGGCGGGCTCGGCGTCGGCGGTCCGGCTGCTGCCGATCCCGCGCACCAGGCCGAGCTTCCCGGCGACGACGTACAGGACGAAGGCCACGACGAGCGAGTTGATGCTCGGCAGGCCCCACTCGACGAACTCGCCGAAGAGCGCGGCGGCGACCCAGACGACGAGCGTCGCGGGCACCCACACCGGGGCGTCTTCGGGAATCGCGCCGCGGGCCCGGGCGGATTCCAGGTCCCCGCGCCACTTCTTCACGACGAAGTACTCGGCGACCATGATCCCGGCGATCGGCGGGAACGCGACGCCCAGCACGGTGAGGAAGTCGGTGAACTTCGCCAGGATCCCGGCCGCGGCGAGCACGCTGCCGGCCAGGCCGAGCACCGCCGTGACCAGCCCGCGGTGGGCCTTGCGCCCGGACACCGTGCCGATGAAGTTCACGACACCGAGACCCGACGAGTACAGGTTCCAGTCGTTGATCTTGATCGTGCCGGCGATGACGATCAGCAGCCCGATCCAGCCGACCGACGACGTCACGATCGTGGTGATGCCGGCGCTGCCGACGGCGTGCGCGAGCAGGACACCGGACAGGCCGATGACGTACTCGCCGAGGGTGATCCCGACGAGCGTCTGCTTGACGACGTCGGCGGTGGACCGGTTGAAGCGGGTCATGTCCGGGGTGATGACGGCGCCGACGATGAAGCCGCCGGCCACCAGCGTGGTGCCCTGCAGCAGGCTCAGCGACGGCCCGGGCGGGGCCGAGGAGACGAGCGTGCCGAGGTCGTGGCGGGTCAGCTCGGAGATGATCGACCAGCCGACCAGGATCAGGAACGCCGGCACGGTCAGGTACGCCGTCCAGGCCATGGAATGGAAGCCGCGCACCACGATCGCGGTGACGAGCAGGCCGAACAGCAGCGCCCAGCCCCATTCCGGCAGGCCACCGATGAGGGCGACGAGGCCTTGGGCGGAGACCGCGGACTGGATACCGAACCAGCCGATGAGACTGATCCCGATGGCGAGCCCGATGAGCGCCGAGCCGCCGCGGCCGAAGCCGGTCCAGCGGGCGATCATGGACGTGGACAGACCTTCGCGGACGCCGATGACGCCGACGAGGATCGTGATGAGCTCCAGGATGACCGAGCCGAGGGTGAAGGCCAGGACCGCCGGCCAGAAGCCCATCCCGAAGCCGACGGTGGCTCCGAGCAGGAACTGGGACAGGGCGGACACCTGGCCGAACCGCTGGACGGCGACCGACCACCACGAATACCGGGCGTGGTCCGGCACTCTGGTGAGGGCATAGTCATCGACACCGACTGTTGAGGCCACGCCGACCTCCTAATCCGGGAAGGGGAACGGGTTCCCCGCACCGTAAGCAGCGGCCCCGGCGGCGTCACCGTGCGATGTGCACAGCCCCGGCGTCAGCGCTGTGCAGGTCGCATAGTCAGGCGAGCGGGTCCACTCCGGTCAGCGTGACACTTTCCGCCCACAGGCGCCCGGCGGCCGCGTCGTCGGTCAGGTTCGCCCAGCGCTCTTCGAGGCGCGGGCGGCCGCGCAGGCCGAACACGCGCGGGCCCCACAGCTGCCCGCCGGTGACGTCCGGGCCGAGCACCGCGCGGACGGCGGGGCGCGCGCCGGCGTCCTTGCCGTGCAGCAGCGCGCGGGCGGGCACGCCGCGCAGCCACTGGCCGCCGGTGCGGACGTGCACCGGCGGGCGTGACGGCGTCAGCGAGTCGAGCGCACCGCCGGGGTGGGCCACCACGCTCAGCCGTTTCGAACCGGCTTCGCGCAGCCGCCGGTCGAGTTCGACGGCGAAGAGCATCTGGGCCAGCTTGGACCGTTCGTAGGCGCGCTTCGGCTGGTAGTCGCGCTCGCTCTGGAGGTCGGCGAAGTCGAGGCTCGCGGACTTCGCCGCGAAGCTGCCGGTGGTGACGATGCGCGCGTCCGGCGCCAGCCGCGGCATCAGCCGGGCGACCAGCGCGAAGTGACCGAGGTGGTTGGTGCCGAACATCAGCTCGTGCCCGGCCGCGGTCTCCCGGCGGGGCGGGTGGTCCAGCATCACCCCGGCGTTGCAGACGACGGCGTCGAGCTCGCCGGGATCGACCGCTTCGAGCGAGGCCAGGTCGGCGAGGTCGAGCCGGACGTGCGTGATCCGCGCACCGGCGACCTGCGAACGGATCGCGGCGGCCGCCGTCTCGGCCTTCGCCGGGTCACGGCTGCCGATCACCACCTCCGCGCCGGCCGAGGCCAGCTGCTCGGCGGCGAAGTAGCCGATCCCGGCGTTGCCCCCGGTCACCAGCACCCGCATGAAGGTCCCCTCCCCGTGTCAAGCTGTCCCGCGTGGACAACGCTACCGGGGAACGGGCGGGCTACCGGCGATCGGCGGGGTCGCCCCGCGGCGAGGCGCGCCGGCTCGAGCTGCTGGCGAAGGTCACCGACGACGTCGCCGAGAACGGTCTCGTGGACTTCTCGCTGCGGCGCGCCGCGCGGGCGGCCGGAACGACGCACAAGGTGCTGCTCTACCACTTCGAAGGCGCCGAAGACCTGCTCCGGCAGGTGGTCTTTTCCTTGCGGGAACGGCGGATCGGCAACGCGCTGACGGCGGTCGCGGAGTCGCCGGCCACCTTGACCGACCGCGTCCGCGCCGCCTGGGAGAGCCTCCGCGACGAGGAGTCGGAGCTGCGGCGCGTGCTCGACCAGGCGATGGGCCTGGCGATGTACGACCCGGGCCGGTATGCCGCGCTCGGGCGCGGCGCGTCCCAGCAGTACCTGCCGACGCTGGTGTCGTTCTGCCCGCCGCGGTGGCCGGAGCAGCGGAAGCTCGAGGTCGCGTCGATGATCCTCGCGACCCTGCGCGGCTTCCTCGTCGACTTGCTGACCAGCGACGACGGCTCCGGCGCCGAGGCCGGGTTCGCGGCGCTGCTGCGCGCGGTCCAACGGGAGGAAGCCGCTTCCTGAGCCTCGACAGTTTGCGAACCACGTGGTTCACTTCGGGCATGCAGATCGAGCTGTCCGCGGGAACGGTCGAATACACCGACACGGGCGGGCCGGGCCCGGTCGTCGTCTTCGTCCACGGCCTGCTGATGGACGGCACGCTGTGGGACGGCCCGGTCGCCGCCCTCGACGAGCACCGCTGCGTGGTCCCGACCCTGCCGCTGGGCGCGCACCGGGTGCCGATGCACGACGCCGCCGACCTCTCGCTGCCCGGCATCGCCGCTCTGCTGGCGGAGTTCCTGGAGCGCCTCGACCTGCGGGACGTCACGCTGGCCGGCGTCGACACCGGAGGCGCGCTCGTGCAGCTGCTGATGGTCGCGGGCGAGCCCCGGGTGAGCCGCGTGGTGCTGGCCTCGTGCGACGCGTTCGACAACTTCCCGCCCGGACTCACCGGCAAGACGCTGTTCCTGACCGGGAAGCTGTCGCCGAGTCTGTTCGGGCTGTTCATGCAGCAGATGCGGCTGCGCGCGGTCCGCCGGCTGCCGATCGCGTTCGGCTGGCTGACCAAGCGTGGTGACGCCGTTTCCGCCGGCTGGATCCGGCCGCTGCTGAGCCAGGCGGGCATCCGCCGCGACACGGTCCGCGTCCTGCGCGCGGCGGCCGCGTCGCCGGGGATCCTGGTGGACGTGGCCGAGCGGCTGCCGTCGTTCGACCGGCCGGCGCTGGTGGTGTGGGCCCGCGAGGACCGCGTGATGCCGCCGGAGCACGGTGCCCGGCTGGCCGCGTTGCTGCCCAAGGGAAAGCTCGTCGAGGTGGCCGACAGCTACACGCTGGTCCCGCTGGATCAGCCGGCGGAGTTCGCCCGGCTGGTCAGGGAGTTCACAGCCGGCTGAGGCCGTGGAGGATGCGTTCCATCAGCTCGAGGCTCGGCCGGTTCCCCGACCCCTTCCGGGCCGTGTGCACCGCGACGATCCCCCGGTCCGCCAGGTCGGACAGCAGCACCCGCGCCACGCCCAGCGGGATCCGCCTACGCGCCGCGACCTCGGCGACCGACTGCGAGGTCCGGAGCAACGCGCAGATCTCCGACTCCTCCGTCGTACTCCCCCGCACGACGGCCCGCCCGCGCTGGGTGATCGACACCAGCGTCTCGATCGGAAGGTCCCGGGTCGGGCGCGTTCGGCCATGGGTGCGGAAGTACGGGCGGACCATCCCCGCCCCACCTTCTTCGAGCACGGACCCCCAGTGCACAGCCAGCTCCTCACGGCGATTAATCCTTGTCGGCGATTATTTGACCTAATGATCGAGTAGGCCGCAATCGACCGAACAGAGCAACGCCGGAAAAACAGCAGGTCAGCGCGGGGACGGCGGAGCAGTACTGCCGCGAAGTACTAGTCGAGTCCCGAGAATCGCCGGAGATGTCGCGATTTTTCCACCGGACAATCTCGCCAGCAGGAGGCGGCCGGCCCGCTCGCCGAGCTCGGCCACGGGCTGCGCGACCGTGCTCAGCTCGAGCAGGTCGGCGAGGTCGTGATTGTCGAACCCCAGCACCGAGACGTCCTCCGGTACCCGCAGCCCGGCCCGGCGCAGCGTCCGCAGCGCCCCGAACGCCATTTCGTCCGACGCGGCGAACACCGCGGTCGGCCGGCGCGGCAGGCCGAGGAGGGCGCTCATCGCGCGTTCCCCGCCCGCGACGGTGAAGCCACCCCCGGCCTCGAAGGCCGGTTCCGGCTCGCGCCCGTCCTCCCGGCACACCGCGTGGTAGACCTCGCGGTAGGCGGCCAGCCGCCGCAGCGGAGTCGTGAACCCGAGCGGGATCGGGGCGTTTTCGCCGATGTAGGCGATTTCGCGGTGGCCCAGCTGGACGAGGTGGCGCATCGCGGTCACCGCCGCGCCGTGGTCGTCGATCCCGACGGAGTCGCCCCAGGGCTCCTCGGTGCCGATCGTGACGAGCGGGACGTCGAGGCCCAGCAGCTGCTCGCGCTCGGTCTCCGTCAGGGGCAGGGAGAGCACGAGCACCGCGTCGACCCGGCGGCGCAGCGGCAGGCCGGCGAAGAACCGCTCGCGGCCCGGGTCGTCGCCGAGGTTGTAGAGCAGCAGGCTGATGCCGGCGTCGCGCAGCACCCGCTCGACGCCGGAGATGATCCGCGAGAAGTACCAGCGGTCGACGTAGGGCACGATCACGCCGACGGTCCCGGTCCGGCCGGTGGCCAGGCTCGACGCGGCGGGCGAGATGGCGTACCCGAGCTCCGCGGCGGCCGCGAGCACCCGCGTCCGCGTGCCGTCGGCGACGCCGGGCACCCCGCGCAGGGCCCGCGACACGGTGGCCGCCGAGACGCCCGCCAGCCGCGCCACGTCGTCGAGCTTGTCCGGCATCCCCTGCCCCATTCGTTGCAAGCGCTTGCAACCGTCTGCGTCTTTACCATTGACACTGCCCTTGATCAAGGATAATCATCAATGCAAGCGCTTGCAATGCGTTGCCTGTCCGGCAAGGAGGCCGCCATGCGCCAGCTCCTCCCCCTCACCGGTGCGACGCTGCTCGCGGCCACCGCGCTCGCCGCGTGCTCGTCGGCTTCCGGCCTGACGATCAACCTGTACATCTCGCCGGAGGACCACCTCCAGACGGTGGTGGACCGGTGCACGCAGGAGGCCGCGGGCCGGTACAAGATCGTCTACAACAAGCTGCCGCGCGGCGCGGACGGCCAGCGCGAGCAGATGGTCCGCCGGCTCGCCGCGGGCGACACCTCGCTGGACGTGCTCGGCCTCGACGTCACGTGGGTCCCGGAGTTCGCCGAGGCGGGCTGGGCCGAGGAGTGGACCGGCGCGAACGCGGCGGCGGCCACGCGGGACGTGCTGCCGGGGCCGCTGGCCACCGCCAAGTGGAACGGAAAGCTCTACGGCGCGACGAAGAACACGAACGTCCAGCTGCTCTGGTACGACGACCGGATCACGCCGTCGCCGCCGAAGACGTTCGACGAGCTCATGACGCAGGCACAGCAGCTGAAGGCCGCCGGGAAGCCGTACCAGGTCGTGTTCACCGGCGCGCAGTACGAAGGGCTGGTCGTCTTCTATAACACGCTGGTCGCTTCCGCGGGCGGCCACATCCTGTCGGACGACGGCAAGTCCGTGGTGATGGACGACGGCGCGGTCCGCGCGCTTTCACTGTTGAAGACGATCACCACGGCGGGGATCACGGACCCGTCCCTGACGAACCAGAAGGAAGACGACATCCGCCAGGCGTTCCAACGCGGCCAGGCGGCGACGGAGCTGAACTGGCCGTTCGTGTATGCCTCCTACGCGAAGGAGAAGCCGCAGGATCTGCCGCACTTCAAGTGGACGCGCTACCCGTCGGTGGTCGCCGGCCAGCCCAGCCGCGTCACGATCGGCGGGTTCAACCTGGCGGTTTCGACGTATTCACAGCACAAGCCGGAGGCGTTCGAGGCGGCGCTGTGCCTGCGCAACGCGACTTCGCAGAAATACCAGGCCCTGGTCGACGGAATCCCCCCGAGCATCGCATCGATCTACAGCGACAACGCACCATTGGATCCCGCGAAGCCGGCGGACCCGAAGGAAAATCCGACAATGGCCGACCAGTACCCGATGAAGGGCGACATCCAGGCGGCCCTGACGGACGCGGCGGTCCGCCCCCTCACCCCGGCGTACCAGAACCTGTCGACGGTAATTTCGAAGGTACTGTCACCCCCGGCAGAGATCGACGTCCAGGCAACGGCGAACGAACTGCGCGAGCGGTTGACGGACGCATTGAACTCGCGGGGCATCATCCCGTAGGCACACCCGCTCGGGGCGGCGTTCGTGGGTGGGGAACGGAAGGGACTTGGCCCCGTTCCCCACTCACCACTCAAGCCCAGGCCAACGCGGTGACAGCCCGCCCCGGCTCCCTCGTCCCCGCCGCAGTCAACACCGGCGAGGAAGCGGTCACCCGAGATCAAAGCCGAATAGGCTTCTTGTTCATGAACTATCCAGGCGGTCGACGGGCCTGGGGACGTTCTTGGGCACACCGCCTCTGACCTCTTTTGTGTCTGTTGGGTCCGGTCGCGTCCGGACCTGTCTGGACGTCTGACGGCCTGTAGACGGCCTGGCTTTCTGCCGCCGCTGTGTCTGTCTGGCCTGGTGGCAGCCCTCCCCCGTCTTCCTCGTCCCCGCTGCTGTTACCTGACTTGGCTCAAATTAGTGCGCACCGCGGTCGTGGATGCGGGTGAGGGCATCGCGGAGGTCGTCGGGTAGCGGGTCGACGGCGGTGAGGGTGTGCTCGCCGGCCTGGATGTTGATGGTGCGGTAGCGGCGGGTGGTGCGCACGAACTTCTTGATCGACCAGCCGGTGGTCTGCTCGATCCACCTGCTGACGGCCAGGGCGGCGAACACGACCGTCAGGTGAGCGTCGATCGACTCGCGCTTGTGGTGGTAGATCGGCCGCGCACGTAGGTCGTGTTTAGACATTCGGAACGACTTCTCGATGTGGAACAGTCGGTGGTAGGCGACGATCACGAACTCGGCGGTGACGTCCGGGAGGTTGGTGACGTAGCCTTTGAGGCCGGCAAGGGCGCGTGCCTTGGCTTCCAGGGTCCGGTTGACACTCTTGGTGGCGCCGGTGAGCTGGATGAACCGGTTGCGTTTGACCGCGGTCTTGCCGGCGACGGCCTGCTCGGCCTTGGCGACCTGTTCGTCGATGCCGTGCAGGGTGCGCCGAGCCCGGTCCGCCCGGTACTGGTAGTAGATGATCTGGTCGCGGCGCTGGTCCTTGGGGCCGGCAGGCCAGGGCTGGGTGAAGATGTGCCCGTCGGGGATCTGCTCATCCGGGTGCTCGTGGCGCCACGCCTGGACCACGTACGGCACGTCGGGTATCCGCGCGCCGAGATGAACGACAACCCCGCGGCCTCGATGGCCTGCTGGTTGGCCGCAGAGATCATGCCAGCGTCGGCCACGACCGTGACATCAGCCAGCTGGTGGGCATCCATGAACGCACGGATGGTCGGCAGCATCGTAGTGGTCTCGCCCCGGTTGCCCTCGAACGCGTTAACCATCAACGGAAACCCGCTTGCGTCGGTGAGCAGCCCGATCGTGATCTGCGGCTCCAGGCGGCGTTCTTTGGAGAACCCGGGCTCACGGAACCCGTCCCCGGCATCGGTCTCGAAGTACAAGGTGGACACATCGTAGAGAACCAGTGACGCCGGCCCCAGATCAGCGGTGCGGGCGCACGCCGCGGCCAACTTCTGCCGCCAGGACTCTTTCGCGAACGTGGGCAGACGCCGCTTGAGGGTCGCGTACGCCGGCGGGTCGAAACCTGCCTCCTCGACCACCCGCAGACTGTCCAGCTTGCTGGTCGGCTCGACGATCCGTGCCAGCACCAGTAATCGGAACACCTCGTCACCACCAGCGGCCTCCTCGAACCCCAACAGCTGGTAGGCGTGGCCGAGCGCGTCCCACAGGTACCCCATCCGCGACGACGTGATCGCAAGCGGCCCACCACCAGCACCACTGCCGGCCTGCAACGCCGCGAAGTCCGGGCCAAAGTCGAGCTCGGGCTGCCCCACAGCCAGACGCTGCCTCGCCACCGCCTTGAGCGCCTCCAACGCCGCATCGTCATGCGCCGAGCCGATGTGCTCGATGTCCCGCGACCCGCGACGCGAGGAGTGCACGATCTGCACCGCCCTGGCCCCCGACGCCGTCTTCACCGTGCGCACATACGCCACGAGAGACAGCCTAGAACCGGCCGCTTAGTGCGCAGATTTTCGCCGTTCACACGACGAAACCGCAGCTCAACAGCCAGCACCCTACCCAAGATCAGCGATCTTGAGCCAAAGTCAGGTAAGGTGACGGAATGGTCATGCGGGTGGCGGTTCCCGTGCTGCCGTGCCGAGATGTGCAGGCAGCGCGGTCGTACTTCACGGACGCGCTCGGATTCGACACCATATTCACCTGGGAGACCCCACCTAGCTACGCGGCCGTGATCCGCGACACCGCCGAGTTCCACCTGTACGCCGAAAGCAGCGTCGGCCCGGCCAGGGTGACGGTTGTCGTCGACGACGTCGATTCCTGCCACGACGAGCTGCGCGCCCGCGGCGCCGACATCGTCGAGCCACCGGCTGACCGGCCCTACGGGATGCGCGACTTCAACGTACGGACACCCGATGGGCACTTGTTGATCTTTAGCCAGCCGCTTACCGAGTACGGGTGACCATCAGCGGACCAGCCGGAAGAATGACCGGACCTCGTCGACGAACAACGCCGGCTGCTCGAACGCCGCGAAGTGGCCGCCCTTGCCGGGCTCGTTCCAGTACCGGATGTTCGGGAACCGGCGCTCCGCCCACCGCCGAGACGGGCGCTGCAGCTCCTTGGGGAAGACCGAACAGCCGGTGGGTACGGTCACCGGCGCGCCGGCCGACCCGGAGATCCATTCGTTGACCTGCCGGAGGCTTTCCCAGTACAGCCGGGCGGATGAGGCACCGGTGCCGGGCAGCCAGTAGAGCATCAGGTTGTCGAGCAGCTCATCCCGGGTAATAACCCGATGCAGGTCGCCACCGGAGTCGGTCCACGACCAGAACTTCTCGACGATCCAGGCGCAGAGGGCGGCCGGCGAGTCGACCAGCCCGTAGCCGACCGTCTGCGGCCGGGTCGACTGCTGCGCCGAGTATCCGGAGCCCCATTCGTCCGCCTCCCGCAGTGTCGCGAGCGCCGCCCGCTCGGCACCGGTGAGGTCGTCCAACGTGGCCGGATCGGGCGGTGCGAGCGGCGGCATGAGATGGATGCCGGCGACCCGATCGGGTTGCCGTTGACCGATGCTCGTGGCGATGCTGGTGCCCCAGTCGCTGCCCTGGGCGCCGAACCGCCGGTAGCCGAGCCGGGCCATCAGCTCGCACCACGCGTCGGATATCCGCTCGATCCCCCACCCCGGCGCGGCCGGCTTGTCGCTGAAGCCGTAACCGGGAAGCGATGGGCAGACCCCTAGAACCGGCCGCTTAGTGCGCAGATTTTCGCCGTTCACACGACGAAATCGCAGCTCAACAGCCAGCACCCTACCCAAGATCAGCGATCTTGAGCCAAGTCAGGTCTGGCCTGGTGGCAGCCCTCCCCCGTCTTCCTCGTCCCCGCTGCTGTTAGCGCCGGAGGGCCGGTGTCAGGGGTGGGCGCTTGCGTCCATCGCGCAGCGACGCCGTAGGCGCCCTTGATGGCGGTCGGCCGGTGTTAAACGATCGCTGACGAGGGAGCGGCCACCAGGTCGTGCTCCGGTCGGCGTAACGCTGATCGACTCGGCGACGTCTGTGGGCGTATGGGGACGAGTGGATCAACCAGCTCGCGGCGGCGCGCGTACGCGGCCGACCATCCGGCGGGCCGCCCGCCGACCGGCGGCCGAAGCGGAGCGGCAGGCCGTCCGTGTCGCATGAGGGCAGGCCCGCCGCACGGGTGGTGACGTGCGCGCCGCCGACGGCGGCGCGCCTTGATCCCATAGAGCCATGTTCGGCAGTGATCGCAACGATCTAAACGAAATTCACAGACGTCGACTTCGCTTGCTTGAGTCTATGTTTAGACCATTGGCTGTGCGTATGAAGTCCACGACAAAGCGTACCTTAGTGCGTAAATCCTTTGAATAGTGATCATCTAGCCAGTGAGAGACAACGTAGCTGGCCACTTTGTTCTTATCGAAGCGGTACCCATCAACATCTTTTAATGGATTCTCCCACTTGTCGCCCCGCCAGGTGATTTCCCGGTTGTGCACAGTAAAGGTTGCTTCATTTAACAAATCGTATGGTACATAGTTTTCTATCGTATATCCACTGGTAACCCATGCAGAATCTTGCATCTGCTGATTGAATTCTTCGATGACCCGAGTCTTAGTCGCACTCAACTTCGACTGCGGTTTTGTCTTGTCACTATCGATAACGATCATGATCTTTCGATTCAGTCGCCTAAGTTCGATAAAATCTGACACGATCGAGTCGTCACCCGAAAGATGATTTAACAGTTTGCCACCATAGAACATTATCGAATAGTCTATGCCTTCGACAAGCTCTGGGTCGACGTCATTTATCCAGCGCGTTAGGTAAATTCGATCACTGGGGCCTTCGACCCAAATTATGGCATTCGACTGCAGCAGGTCCGACGGCCGATAGCCGAGGTTATCACAGATTTCCGAAACTTGCGCAGGCTTGCTAGCAAGCCTGACAACACTAGTTCCCGATGAATCCCTGCGAACGTCAAACACGGTAGTCTTGGTGTAGTCAAGAATATGTGCAGAGTGCGTGGCTATCAGATACTTATTGGTTGTGTGAAGCAGTAGATAGTTGATTAGTTTTCGCTGAAGCAAAGGGTGGAGGTGAACTTCCGGTTCCTCGATGCAGAGTAAATGATCCCGATGAATCGTTGCCGCCGCAGCAAGGATAACTACCTGATGGATTCCGGTACCGTAGTGGTCTAGCGGTAGAAGTGATCCGTTCTGCAACACCTGTATTTCCTTGCGATTATGTGGAATACGCAGTCTCGCGTCGGGATCGTCCAGAATCACCTGAAGGAATGTATTTATCTCCCCGAAGAGATGTTCGTCGTCTTTGTATGAGGGAGTTATTTCTGGATTCTGCAGGCGCGCAAGATCGTCGATCAGGTTTTCCCCACTAGTGCCACTCACTCCTTCGATTTGTCGAATTTGCCTGAAGGCATCAATAAACTGAACCCTAGGGAGGATCTCATGGAGCCTCAAGCGATTCACGAAGTTAATCACATTCGCCGGTTGACTACTACTGTATTCACCCCAAAGGTTATGTGTAATCTGCTGCGGCACGCTTGCAATTGGCAGATCTTTTACAATATTAAGCGCCTGATCTTGAGATGGATTCGAGTAGTTAGAGTCGTAAACGAACCAGATGAGGTCATCCCCGGTCAGATGGAAAGATGGAGAATCAAATAGCTGTTCAATATTCTTGCGTTGAGACTCATACTGGCCGGGCTGCAGTGCGCGAATACGCTCGACGAATTCGTCGCTACTTGGGTCGACCGCAATTGCCCAGGCAGCCTGCTCAGCTGCTGAAGTCTGAGGTATATCAAGACCAGTCGGATTAAGACCATCCCGTAGAAATCGAGTCGCAAACCGCAGAATGTTGGATTTTCCGGAGTTATTCTGTCCGGCGAGGAGATTCACCTTGGTGATAGGGCTGATAAATTGAAGCTCATCGTAAAAACTACGATATCCAGTAAACCCGAATCCTTGGAATATGTTCATTTCCTCGCCCACGTATTCATTACTCGATAGTACTTCGAACTGTACCTTGCCCTTCCTTCTGATCCAGACAAGCAGGAGAGCGCGTGTCGCCGACAGAGCTTTACTCGGCAGACCGATCGCCAAGGTAATTTGTGAGAAAAATTCATACCGCAAGTTATGTCGGTCTAGATGTTCAGTTTGCGAAGTGCTCGGCTTCGCTAGCGCTGCTAACATGGCTGCATGCGTGGTGCGGGTGACCAGCTCAGCATCGGTGAGCGGATCGCGTTCTACAGGCGGCGGCGTGGGCTGTCCCAGGCGGTTCTTGCTGACCTGGTGGGCCGTACCGAGGACTGGTTGAGCAAGATCGAGCGCGGTGAGCGGGACATCCGCAGGCTGGACGTGCTGGCCGACCTCGCGCGGTCGCTGCGGGTGACGCTGGGTGACCTACTTGGCGAACCGGTGCTGATGGAAGAGCAGGACAAGCACGACGACGTCCCGGCGATCCGGGATGCGCTGATGGCTCCCCGCCGGCTGTCGCGGACGCTGTTCTCGTCGGCCATGTCACCCGAGTACATCGACCCGCAGCCTGTTCGACAACTGGTGGAAGGTGCCTGGTCGAGCTACCAGAAGGGCGACCTGGGACGGGTCGTCACCGCACTGCCAGGGCTGATCAAGACCACGCAGGCGATGGAGGCAGCCTCGGCCGACGATGCCGGGTACAAGCGGGCCTGCGCGGCCATCTCGGCGCGAGTGCACCATCTGGCCGCGACCACGCTGAGCAAGATCGGTGAGGCTGACCTCGCCTGGATCGCGGCCGAACGCGCCATGCAGGCGGCGGACGACTCTGATGATCCGCTAGTTCTGGCCTCGGCCGCCCGCTCCGGCACTCACGCGCTCCTGGCCGTAGGCCGGTTCGACGACGCGCTTGAGCTGGGCGACGTCGCGGCGAAGTGGCTGCTGCCGAGGATGGCCGAGGGTGATCCGGCCGCGCTGAGCCTGTACGGGATGCTCTACCTCCGTACCGCTGTCGCGGCGGCGCGACACCAGGACCGGAGCACGGCGAACGACCTGCTCGGGCACGCGAAGACCGCCGCTGACCACCTGGGCGTGGACGCGAATTACTGGCAGACCGGGTTCGGGCCAGCCAACGTGGAACTCCACCGGCTGTCAGCCGCTCTGGACCTCGGCGACGTCAGCCAGGTGATCGAGACCGCGCCGCGCGTCGACGTCGACCACCTGCCCGTGGAACGCCAGGTCACGCACCTCATCGACTTCGCCCGCGCGTTGAGCCTGCTCGCGAAGGACGACGACGCCCTGCAAGTCCTCCTGGAAGCTGAGCAGAAGTCGCCGACCATCGTCCGGCACAACACGATGGTTCGGGAGGTCGTGCGGTCCATGTACCGGCGTGCCCCGTCCACGGCTGGCAAGTCCTCGGCGCTACTCGCGTTGGCTGAGCGCTGCGGCGCGGTGAGGTAGTCGCATGTCGCGAGTTCTCGGGCTGGTCGCCTCCGGGGCCGGCGGGGTCGAAGACCTGCTTCCGCGCCTGATCAAGCCTGCCCAGGAAGCAGGCTGGACGGTCGCGGTCACCCTGACGCCCACCGCCGGCCGCTGGCTGGCCGAGACCGGACAGCTCGACGAGATCGACCAGACCACCGGCTACCCAGTGCGTGTCGAGCCCCGCTCGCCGTCGCAGAAGAGCCCGCACCCGGCCCCGAGCTGCCATCTAGTGGCGCCGGCCTCGGCGAACTTCGTCGCGAAGATGTCCCTCGGCATCGCCGACAACCAGGCATTGACGCAGGTCAACGAGGCGATCGGGATGCTCAACCTGCCGGTGATCGTGTTCCCGCGCGTCAACGCGGCCCACGCGCGTCAGCCGTTCTGGACCATGCACATCGAGAACCTGCGGCGTGTCGGCGTGGACCTGCTCTACGGTGACGACGTCTGGCCGCTGCATGAACCGCGGTCCGTTCCCGGTCGGGATCTACCCTGGTCAGCCATGCTGGAAGCAATCGACAAGGCCGTTCCGGCCGACCGCTGAACCCACCCGGACAGTTTGTCCGGGTGATCTTCCTTACCCGGGTGTCTCCTGTTCCCAGCGCGCCCAATCGGACGCGCTCAAGCCGAGACATCGGGAGAGCACACATGGGCATTCACGTGGTGATTCAGCCCCTCGTCGGATACGGCGCTGCCGTCGTGTCACCTTCCCCGGGAGTCCGCCAGCTGGTGGCCGGGGGCGATGAAACCGCGATCATGATCCAGGTACCGGCTCGGATCGGCGGCCTGATGGACACTGCGCGGTTCATGCGGAGCCTCGCCGTGGCCGCGAACGAGTTCGGCGAGTGGTGCGAGACGCAGAACCGCACCCGCACCTACTCCTCTCCTCTCGGCGACCAGTGGTCGGAAGAGCGCGACTGAGCGCGAAGAAACCCATACAAGCAAAGGGAATTCAGCATGGCTATCGACAAGGGACACCGGTTCGGTATCGACTTCGACGACGCGTTTCCGCAGGGCTTGGTGATGGTGGGCGAGGTGTCGCCGGACAACGAGTACCAGTCGCGTGAGGACCGGGCCGCGAACCGTCCGGTGCGGCAGCGGGTCGATGAGATCACGGGCAAGCGGCAGTGGAAGGTCATGGTGACCGACCCGGCTGAGACGCGCGCGAAGCGGGCCTCGTTCGAGATCACCCTTCTCGCCGACGTCCAGCCCGTGCCGACCACCTCGGAGGCGCTGCCGGGCATGCGGCCGATCGAGTTGGACGGCCTGACCGCCGAACCGCGCGTGGCGGGGCAGGGTGAGTTCAAGTATCAGTCCTACGTGTTCCGGGCGACCGGCTTCAAGCAGGCCACCAGCAACGCGAAGCCGTCCCGGTCCGGTGGGTCCGGTGAGACGCCGAAGGCAGCGTGACAGCGATGGGCTTCCGCGAGCAGGTCGAGGCGTGGGAGCAGGCGTACCGGGACTACATGGCCGCGTGGGAGCACGGCCGTGCGGTGCTGTCGCCGGTGAGTGCGACGAACACGGCGAACGCGGCTCGGCGGGTGTCACGGGCGTGGCACGAGCTGGCGCAGGCGCGCGGGTTGCCGTGGTGGTGTGTGGCGGCGTTGGAGTCGGCGGCCGAGGGGTTCGCCGACCTGGCCCGGGATTGGGAACAACATGACGGCAACGTGGGACGGGCTGGGGCTCCGATGGACGGTCGGCCCGGGTACCGAGGTGACGGTGGAGGAGACCGGGACGGGCGCATCGCACCCGCCGGTCCTGGTGCTGGCCGGTGGGCTGTGCGTGGTGACGCTGGTGCCGCCGGAGGACCAGACCGCCTGGACGGGATGCGCGGTGTTCCTGCGTCAGCTCCGCGACCACGCCGAGGAACTGGCGGCGTTGCTGGAAGCCCGCGCGGGGAGGCGTGATCGTGCGGAAGGCTGAACCGAAGACGCTGCGAGAGGCCCATGAGGTGGTGATGGACCGCCGGCCGCCGAACAACGCGAACCCGTCGGTGTGGCTGGCGTTCCGCCTCGGCAACGCGCGGCTGTACAAGGCGATCGCGGACGTCGACCGAGGTCATCACCACGAGGCGCTGTACTGGGCCGGATACGAGGAACGGCAGGCGGGTGAGATCTCGACGGAACTCCAGACGGAAGGAAAGCCTGCTGATTAGTCGCATGTAGACGACCGGAAAGTCGACAGTAGTAGCAAAAAATGCACGCTATGACGTGCGGCAATGAAGCACGTCCTGATGTGGGTGCGTGTGATCCGTAAGGCGCAGAAGCGGAACCTGGCTACCAACCTTTCCGCTCCTGCGCTATCCACAACCAGCGGAAGTGAACAATGACAACGCTAAACGATGACAACCGGCGAGCGTCAACGGGGTCACCCGAACGCGCTGCCCCGCCGGCCGCAGCAGACGGCCCAGGATTCCGAGACGGCCTGACGACGGCCTGACGGGGCCAGCCGCAACAAAACAGCAGGTCAGAGGCGTATAGGTTTCTTGTTCATAAACTCCTCAATCCCCAAAACCCCCAATTCCCGCCCTATACCCGACCGCTTGATCCCCCCAAAAGGCAAATCCGCCTCCGAACCACCCGACTTGTTCAGATAAACCATCCCCGCCTCAATCCGCCGAGCCACCCGCACAGCCCGTTCCCGATCAGTCCCGAACACACTGGCCCCCAACCCGAACGGCGTATCATTCGCCAGCGCAATCGCCTCCTCCTCATTCTCCGCACGAAAAACCAACACCACCGGCCCGAAAATCTCCTCGTGATAAGCAGCCATCCCCGGCGTCACATCCGTAAGCACAGTCGCCTCGAGGAACGCCCCCGGCCCCGGCACCCGCCGCCCTCCCGCGCGCAGCGTCGCCCCTTCGCCGATCGCCCTCTCGACCTGCGCCGCCACCTCCTCCGCCGCCGCGATCGAAGCCAACGGCGGCAACGTCGTCGACGGGTCGGCCGGGTCGCCCGGCACGTAGTACTCCGCGACGCGCTTGGCCAGCCGGTCCACGAACTCGTCGTACAGCTCACCCAGCACGATCATCCGCTTGGGCGCGTTGCACGACTGGCCGCAGTTGCGCATCCGGGCGGTCGCGGTGACCTTGACCGTCTCGTCCAGGTCGTCGGTGTCCAGCACGATCAGCGGGTCGGACCCGCCCAGTTCCAGGACGCACTTCTTGAGGTTCCGCCCGGCTTCCGCCGCGACCGAGATCCCCGCCTGCTCACTGCCGGTCAGCGAGACGCCGACCAGGCGCGGGTCGGCGAGCATCCACGGCACCTGCCGGCTCGACGCGAACACGTTCACGTAGGCGTCCGAAGGCACCCCCGCGTCCCGCAGCACGCTCTCGATCGCCGCCGCCGAACGCGGGCAGATCGACGCGTGCTTGAGCAGGATCGTGTTGCCCAGCACCAGGTTCGGCGCGACGAACCGGGCGACCTGGTACGCCGGGAAGTTCCACGGCATGACGCCGAGCAGCGCCCCGATCGGCTCCTTCGTCAGCACGGCCTCGCCGCCGCGGATCGGGATCGGCTCGTCGGCCAGCAAGTCCGGGCCGCGGTCGCCGTAGTACCGGAAGATGTCGACGACGACGCCGACCTCACCGCGGCCTTCGTTGATCCGCTTGCCCATCTCGAGGGTCATGATCGCGGCGAGCTCGTCGGCGCGTTCGGCGAACAGCTCCGCCGCGCGCAGCACGATCGCGGCCCGCTCGGCGACCGGCCGGGCGCGCCAGGCCGCGAAGCCGCCGTGGACGCGCTCGATCGCGGCGCGGACTTCCTCGTCGGTCGCGTTCGGGATCTCCTCCACGAGTTCACCGGTGGCGGGGTTGGTGACGGAATACATGGCGGTCTCCTCTGCCCACACTAGCCTACTGCATACTGTATACACCATGGGATCGTCGGTCGACACCCACGCGGCGGTACCGCGCGCCGCGTGATCGACTATCGTTCTCGCATGACGCTGGAGATCACCGGCGGATCCTCTTTCTCCGCCCTGACAAGGGAAACCGGTCAGTGGACCCGCCGCTACGCAGGTGGCGCGATCACTTTCGGCTGTCCCGGGCGCACGTACGAACGCGCACCGCGGGTCTGGGGAGGCCGTGGCCTCGGCCTGCCCGAAGACGAGTTGCCGGCCTTCGCCGCCCAGCTCAAGCGCGTCATGAAGCACGAGGCGTACTGGCTGGCGCGGGCCGACTGCCCGGACCGACGGGCGGGTGACGCCGCGCGCTGGTCATCAGGCCGCTACGACGACGAAGACGGCTTCGTCTACTTCGCCGGACCGTGCACCCACGGCGACCCGTGGCCGGGGTACCGGCCGGCGCGGAGCTTCACGATCGTGTTGCCCCAGGTCCGCGGCCTGCGCATCCGCGTCGCCGCCTACCTGGCCGCCGGCTGACCCGAGTGAAAGCTCGTCAGCCGGCCGGAGGCGGTGCAAGCCGTGGTGTCAGCGCCGCGCGAGCCGGAGCCGTCGCCGCCGTCGTGAGCGGGATACCGTCGACCGCCCACGCGCTCCTCACCGGCCGCGACCTGCTCGCCGCGACCCGCGCCGCCGGGACGCTGCTCCCCGGCCGGCGCGACCGGCCCGGCGTCGCCGCCGGGCTGATCGCGCACGTCGTCGTCTCGGCCGCCTGGACCGGGGTCCTCGCCGCGACCGCCCGCCGCCACCGCCTCGGACTGCTCCGGGGCGCGGCGGCCGGGCTCGTGATCGCGGCGCTGGACCTGGGCGTAGCCGGCCGGGCCTACCCGGCCGTGCGGGCGCTTCCCCGCGCCCCGCAGGTCCTGGACCACCTGGTCTTCGGCGCCGTCACCGGCGCGCTCCTGGACCGTCCACACGGGACGGATCAGGGCACGACCTGGACGACGTCACCCGGGTGCAGCGAGTTGTAGAACGTCACCGCGGCCGCGTGCGAAAGGTGCACGCACCCGTGCGACTTCACCTTCAGGCTGCCCTGGTGGAACGCCACGCCGGTGGTCGTGAAGAACACCGAGTACGGCATCGGCCCGTTGTACTGCTTGCTGTAGTGGTCGATGTCCTTGTACTGCACGTGGAACGTCCCGACCGGCGTCGGGTACTTCGCGAGCCCCACGGTGATCGGGACCCCGCCGTAGGTGACGTGGCCGGCACCGTCGGTCAGCCACGCCGTATTCGAACTGCGCTGGACACAGGCCTTCGCGGCGGCACTGCACGGCGTCGATGCCGCTTCGGCCGTCCCCGCGAACGCCAAGGTCCCCGCCATCGCGGCGACCCCGCCCAGTAGTGCGATCATCCTCCGGTTCATCGCGCGCCTCCCGTTGTCGTTCGGCTACAGGAGGTAAGGTGCCCAGTTTTGCGATCTTCGAACCGAAGATCACCGACCGGGTTGCGACAGCTGGAGGAACTCGTTCTGCTCACGGTCGTAGCGCTGGGTCAGGCCATTGCCGTAGCGGTCCCACCAGTTCGCCGTGTGGCCGCCCTGGCGGGTGGTCGTGTCCCCGTAGATCTGGCGGTCGTACTCGAGGCGCGCGTCGTGGAACTCCTGCTGGAACTGCTGGGGCGTGAGGCCCTGCGCGTGCTGGACCGCCGCGTCGCTGATCGAGTTCGAGCTGCGGACGATGTCGTCGCCCGCCATGTGGTTGAGGATCGCGCGGACGCCGCCGGCGCCGCGCATGTGCGCGCCGGACATGACCGCGGCCTGGGCACCGGCATCGGTGAAGTTGAGCGCCCCCGCGGTGCGCGCGTTCGCCGTCATCAGGTCCGAGACGACGGCGCGCTCTTCCGCGCTGCCGATGCCGTACTGCTCGCGCGCGGCGATGATCCGGTCGTAGCCGTTGTGCATGTTCTGCCGGAAGCCGTACGCCTCCGGCACGCCGCCCTGCTCCCCCGTCGCGCCTTCGGAGCGCATGATCGAGTCGACGACCCGCGGGTCGAGCTGCGGCGGTGCCGCAGCGGCCGCCGCTCCCCCGCCACCGCCTTGGGCGGCGTTCTGGCCACCGCCGTAGGCCTGCGCGACGTCGGAGTCGGCCGCGTTGTACCCGTTCGCGGCCGTCTGGACGTTCTGGTTGACGTTCGTGATCAGGCTGAGGAACTTCTGGAGCGCGCTGCCCAGCGAAGAGTGCAACGCCGAGTTCGCGGCGGCGACCCCGCTGCCGATGCCGGCGAACGACATCGCGTCCAGCACCAGGCTCTCCAGGTCGCGGGTGGTCGACAGGAAGGACGACCCGACTTCCTCGACCGCCTTGGCGACCGTCCCCATTTCGGTGGTTTCGGCGCGGTAGGCCCCGGCACTCATGGTCTGCTCCCTCCGGACACCGGCTGTGCGCATCGAGAATTCCCCACCGGACGATCCCGGCACACGGCCGAATTACCCACCCGCCACGGCCGCGGTACCGGCAGGACTGACCACTCCGACGCTAAGGTCGAAGGGAACCCGGCAGTGAGGAGACGACGATGAACCAGCCCGTGGACGACCCGAACGTCGTGGACGGCGAGATCGTCGACGAGACGCCGACCGCGGCGCTGGCGATCCCGTCGATCCCCCCGCCGCCGCTGCCGGACCCGGACTACAGCGAGGGCGGGGTGCCCAGCTTCGACTTCGTCCGCGACAAGATCGAGAACCGCTACACGACGTCGCTGGGCGCCGCCGACGTGGCCGGGCTGGGCACGGAGAACACCGCCGAAGCCCTGGACAAGAAGATCGCCGACCGCGACCAGGCCGCCAAGGACCGGCTGGCCGAGATCCGCCGCTCGATGCGCGGCGAGTAGCTCAGCCGAAGATCGCGACCGGATCGCCGGTGTACCAAGCGTTTTCGATCCGCACGCGCCGCATCACCCAGCGGTCGCCGTCGCGGATCAGCGTGACGTCGTAGCGGTTCTTCAGCAGCGCGTGCTTGTCGTGGTCGTCGCTCAGCAGGTGCTGGGCCTCGACCAGGGCCGTCAGCCGCGCGGTGTCGCCGTCCACCTCGACGCGCGGATTGGTCACCTGGTGCGTCGTGTCGACGCGGCCCTCGAACAGCGCGAGGATCGTGTCGACGATCGCGTCCCGGCCCGTCATCAGCGGCGGCTCCGCGCCCCAGCGCGCGGCCGCCGGCCGGAAGTCCAGCTCCGCGTCGGCGGCGAACGACGACGCAAACAGCTCGCGGTCCTTGAGGTCCTGGCCGAGGCCGAAGCGGTACAGGGCGTCGACGATCTCGACGCGGTCATCGTGGTTCATGGCTCCAGCCTCACCGCGCCCGCGAAGCCGATCAACGCGCTTCTGTGCCACGATCGTGAAGCAGGAGTTGACGATGGAGGGGCGGAGATGGCGGAGACGCGCGAGGTCGAGTCGTTCCTGGCGTTGGCCGAGGAGCTGCACTTCGGCCGCACCGCGGAGCGGCTGCGCGTGTCGACCGCCCAGGTCAGCCAGACGATCCGGAAGCTCGAACGGCGGATCGGCGCGCCCCTGTTCACCCGGACCAGCCGCCGCGTCGAGCTGACGCCGGTCGGGCGGCAGCTCCGCGCCGACCTCGGGCCGGCGTGGTCGGCGGTCGGCGCGGCCCTGGACCGGGCGGTCGAGGCCGGCCGCGGGGTCACCGGCACGCTGCGCGTCGCGTTCGGCGACGCCGCGGGCGGGCAGCTGCTGGCAGGGGTGGCCGAGCTGTTCCGGCAGCGAGCGCCCGGCTGTGAGGTCGAGTTCCGCGAGGTGCGCCCGGCCGAGGTCCTGCCGTGGCTGCGCGAGGGCGAGGTGGACGTCGTGCTCGCCGGGCTCCCGCTCGACGGCCCCGATCTGGTCACGAGCCCGGTCCTGGTGCGGGAGACGCGTTTCCTCGCCGTGGCGGCGGGCCATCCGTTCGCGCGGCGCGACGCCGTGCCGGTCGCGGACCTGGCGCGTGTCACGGTGCTGCGCTGCGCGCTGCCGGACCCGTGGCTGGACGAACACGCTCCCGACGCGGTGCCGCGGCCGCGCGCCGGGCTCCAGGAACTGCTCACACTCGCCGGCGCCGGCGAAGGGGTGCTGCCGGTCGGTGCCCACATCCGGCGCTACTACCCGCGGCCCGACGTCGCGTACGTCGCGCTCGACGGCGCGCCCCGGCTCGAGTGGGCCCTCGTCTGGCGGGACAGCTCCGCGACGGCCCGGGTGCGCGCCTTCGCCGAGGCGGCGGCCGACCTGGTCCGCGAACCAGCCTGACGCCTATCCCAACCGGGGTACGCGGGTCGTCCGGTCAGCCCGGGAGCCAGCGCATCTCCACCGGCTGGCACGCGGCGATCGCCGTCAGCCGGTTCGGGAACACCCGCACCTGGCCGGCGAGCTTCGTCAGCCGCACCACCCGGTCGGGCACGCTCCCCGGGACGACGATCAGGCAGCCGGCTATCCCGCGGTCCCGGTAGCTCTCCACCGCCGCGAGCAGTCCCCGGGCCCCGTGCGCCGACAGGAACTCCAGCGCCGTCAGGTCGAGCACCAGCAGGTGCGGTTCCGGCAGTTCGCAGATGGCGGCTTCGATCAGCGTCGTCCACCGCAGCACGGTGGCGATGTCCAGTTCACCCTGAAGCTCGATGACCAGTGCACCGCTGATCCGCTCCGTGATGGCTTCGTCCCGCTCGAGCATCGCGCCTCCCCCGGAGCCGGATCGGGGCCGGCTCCCAGGCCATCGTCCCACTTCCGGGCGGCCCTGGCCGCCCCGACATCCGGGGCCGCGAGCGGACGGCCCAACCGGCGCGGCCGTCCGGCTCAGCGTCCACTGTGGACACTGAGCCGCGCCAGCCACTCCCGCAGCAACGTCACCTCGGCCGCCGTCAGGTCTCCCGCCGCCTCCGGCAGCCGGGCGGCGAGCGTCGTCGCCGTCGCCGCGAGGTCGCCGGACACCTCCGGCACCTCGGCGAGCACGCCGGACAGCACGCTTTCCCGCACCCGGACGGAAAACCCGGGATCCGGGTAGAGCTCCGGCCGGGTGATCAGCGACAGCGCGACGCCGGCGTTGGCCGCCATGACCATCTGCGAGGCGAGCGGCGGCGGCAGCTTCAGCCGCCCCGCGGCCGCGCACCGCTCGAGGACCGCGAGCAGCAGGCTGTGCGCCTCGGCGGCCGCCCCCGGCGGCGTCGACAGGCCCGAATACATCAGGCGGTAGTAGTTGGGGTTGCCGAGCGCGAACGCGACGTGGTTGTCCCAGCCGTCACGCAGGTCACGCACCGGGTCGCCGGACGGTTCCGCGGCCCGCTTGCCGGCGAGGTACTTCTCGAATCCGCGGTCGACGACGGCGGCGAGCAGGCCCTCCTTGTCGCCGAACTGCCGGTACAGCGCCGGAGCGCCGACACCGGCGGCCTCGCAGACCGCCCGCGTGGAGAAGTCGGCCTCGGCCGAGTGCGCCAGCAGGTCGGCCGCCGCCTCCAGAATCCGCGTTCTCACGTCCACGACACCGGACGCTACCAGCGGATATCACCGATATCAAGCAAGAGGTAGCGCCGGTTCACCACCTGTGTTAGCGTCGCTTACACAGGCACGACAACATCGATAACGAAGGACGCCCACCATGCCGTTCGCCAACTTCAAGGTCCCCGCCGGCACCCTCACCCCGGAGCAGAAGGAGCAGCTCGTCACCCGCACGACCGACCTGTACGCCGAGATCTACGGCGACCGCGCCCGCGCGAACACGATGGTGCTGGTCGAGGAGGTCGCCGACGGCGGCTGGGGCATCGGCGGCGACGTGCTCACCCTCGCGAAGCTGCAGGCCGGCTGACGTCAGGCTTCCGTAATCCTCTCGTGGAATCATCGGTACGCCGCCGAAGTTGTACAGGTGGCAGCACCACACGAGGAGAAGGAGTGACGCCGTGAGCACGTCAACCGAAAGGGCCGTCCTGGCCGGCGGCTGCTTCTGGGGGATGCAGGAGCTGTTCCGCCGTCAGCCCGGGGTGATCTCGACCCGGGTCGGTTACAGCGGCGGCGACGTCCCGAACGCCACCTACCGCAACCACGGCACGCACGCCGAGGCCATCGAGGTGGTCTACGACCCCGCGCAGACCACGTTCCGCGACCTGCTCGAGTTCTTCTTCCAGGTGCACGACCCGACCACGAAGGACCGCCAGGGCAACGACATCGGCCTGAGCTACCGTTCGGCGATCTTCTTCGAAAACGACGAGCAGAAGCGCGTCTCCGAAGACACGATCGCCGACGTCGAGGCGTCCGGGTTGTGGCCGGGCAAGGTCGTCACCGAAGTCAGCCCGGTGGGCGACTTCTGGGAGGCCGAGCCGGAGCACCAGGACTACCTGCAGCGCATTCCGAACGGGTACACGTGCCACTTCGTGCGCCCGGGCTGGAAGCTCCCGAAGCGCGAGAAGACCGCCTGACACACTCGTATCACTTAAGGCCCCTTCGTCGGCTCCCGGCGAAGGGGCCTTCGTCGTTTCAAAGGCGGAAAGATCACCCGAACGGCGGTGAGCCGCTTCCTGTCCTGAGTGGACGGTCAGCCGATCGAATCCCAATAGCGGGAAATGTCCTGTTTGGGAGTTATTGCGTCCGGTGGATAAGACCGTACGTTAGTCGCTTGTTCACGAGCCTCCGGCACCGGATTCTGATTTCCGTTACACGGCAGTATCTCTCGTCCCCCTGATCCGGCCCGGTCTCGAACCCGGGTCTGGTTCACCCTGCCCGGAGGAGATCCCTCGATGGAACTGAGACGTCCAGTCGTCTTGGCAGCAACCGGCGTGCTCGTCGGCGCGCTCTGCATCACCGGAACCGCACAGGCGCAACCCACCCCGAACGCCGCCCCGAGCGCCCTGGCCCAGGCCACCACCGCGGCCGCCGGCCTCGTGGCGAGCAGGCCCGCCGCGCTGCACGCCAGCGCGGACGACGTTTTCCAGGCCCAGAAAGCGATTTCCTCGACCAACGGCCTCCAGTACATCCCCTACGAGCGCAGCTACAAGGGCCTGCCCGTGGTCGGCGGCGACTTCGTCGTGGCGACCAACTCGACGGGCCAGGTGCTCGGCACCTCCGTCGCGCAGGACCAGACCATCAACCTCGCCTCGACCACCGCGAAGGTGACCGGGGCCGCGGCCGAGGCGACCGCGCGGCAGCAGCTGTCCGCCGTGGACAGCGTGAGCCCCGCCCAGCAGGTCGTCTACGCGCTCGGCTCGCCGACGCTGGCCTGGAAGAGCACCGTCGTCGGCCGGGACGCCGAAGGCCCGAGCCGGCTCGACGTCATCGTCGACGCCGCCACCGGCAAGGTGCTCAAGACGCAGGAGCACGTGCTGAACGGTGACGGCACCAGCGCCTGGAACGGCCCGAACCCGGTGCACCTCGACACCACGCACTCGGGCAGCACGTACTCGCTGAAGGACCCGGCCATCACCAACACGTCCTGCCAGGACGCGGCCAACAACACCACCTTCAGCGGGCCGGACGACCTCTGGGGCAACGGCACCGCCAGCAACCGCGAGACCGGCTGCGTCGACGCGCTGTTCGCCGCCCAGACCGAGAACAAGATGCTCTCGCAGTGGCTGGGCCGCAACGGCTTCGACGGCAGCGGCGGCGGCTGGCCGATCCGCGTCGGCCTGAACGACCAGAACGCCTACTACGACGGCACCCAGGTCCAGATCGGCAAGAACACCGCCGGCGGCTGGATCGGCTCGATCGACGTCGTCGCGCACGAGCACGGCCACGGCATCGACGACCACACCCCGGGTGGCATCTCGGGTTCGGGCACGCAGGAGTTCGTCGCGGACGTCTTCGGCGCCTCGACCGAGTGGTTCGCGAACGAGCCGGCTCCCTACGACCAGCCGGACTTCCTCGTCGGCGAGCAGGTGAACCTCGTCGGTTCCGGCCCGATCCGCAACATGTACAACCCGTCGGCGCTGGGCGACAAGAACTGCTACGACAGCTCGGTCCCCAACGGTGAGGTGCACGCGGCCGCCGGCCCCGGCAACCACTGGTTCTACCTGCTGGCCGAAGGCACCAACCCGACCAACGGGCAGCCGACCAGTACCACGTGCAACAGCTCCACGGTCACCGGCCTCGGTGTCCAGAACGCGGTGAAGATCTTCTACAACGCGATGCTGCTCAAGACCACCAGCAGCTCGTACCTGAAGTACCGCACCTGGACGCTGACCGCGGCGAAGAACCTGTTCCCGGGCAGCTGCACCGAGTTCAACACCGTCAAGGCGGCGTGGGACGCGATCTCGGTCCCGGCGCAGTCGGCCGACCCGACCTGCTCGGCGACCGGCACCGTCACGGTGTCCAACCCGGGCAACCAGTCGACCGTCACCGGCACCGCGGTGAACCTGCCGCTGTCGGCTTCGGGCGGCACCTCGCCGTACTCCTGGACCGCCACCGGCCTCCCGGCCGGCCTGTCGATCAACGCCTCCACCGGCACGATCTCGGGCACCGCGACCACCGCGGGCACCTCGAGCGTCACGGTGACGGCGAAGGACGCGGCCAACAAGACCGGCACGGCGTCGTTCAGCTGGACCGTCGGCACCACCACCGGCTGCTCCGGCCAGAAGATCCTCAACGGCGGCTACGAATCGGGCGCGACGAGCTGGACCGGTACCACCGGGGCCATCGGCCAGTGGGCGTCCTCGGGTGAGGCCGCGCACGGCGGCACCTACTCGGCCTACCTCGACGGCTACGGCTCCACGCACACGGAGAACGTCGCCCAGTCGGTGAGCATCCCGGCCGGCTGCCACGCCAGCCTGACGTTCTACCTGCACATCGACACGGCGGAGACGACCACGTCCACCGCCTACGACAAGCTGACCGTCACCAACGGCAGCGCCACCCTCGGCAGCTACTCCAACCTGAACAAGGCCACCGGGTACGCCCTCCGGACGATCGACGTTTCGTCGGCCGCCGGCGGCACCCTCGCGCTGAAGTTCACCGGCACCGAGGACAGCTCGCTGCAGACGTCGTTCGTGATCGACGACGTCGCGGTGACGCTGAGCTGAAACCGCTGAATCCGCACTGAAAAGGCGGGGAATCCGGGAATTCCGGGTTCCCCGCCTTTTCGCATTCCGCCGTCCGCGGGGCAGAATCGGCCCATGGACACCGAAGAACTGCGCGCGACCCAGGCCCCGCTGAAGGACAAGTACCGCGAGACGCCGGAAAGCGCGCTCGTCACGCTGCACGCCGACGCCGAGCTCGACGGCCTCGGGATCTCCTGCAAGGTCGAAACCGGCCGAGCCGTCGTGGAAGCCGGGCTGCACCCGGCGACCGGCGGCGACGGCACCCTCGCCTGTTCCGGCGACATGCTGCTGGAAGCGCTCGTCGCGTGCGCCGGGGTGACGCTGCGGGCGGTGGCGACGTCGCTGGGCCTCGAAGTCCGCGGCGGGCGGGTCCGCGCCGAAGGCGACCTCGACTTCCGTGGCACCCTCGCCGTCGCGAAGGACGCGCCGGTGGGCTTCCGCGCGATCCGGCTGTCGTTCGCTCTGGACACCGACGCTTCCGAAGACGAACTGGCGACGCTCAAGAAGCTGACCGAGCGCTACTGCGTCGTGTTCCAGTCGCTGCGCACTCCCCCGGAGTTCGCCGTCACGCTTTCGGCGAACTGACCCCGGCTCAGGGAGAAACCCGGAGGACAAAGCGGACGCCCGTGGCCTAGCTTGACGGGGTCACGAGAGGGGAACCGCCATGCCCGAACCGGACTTGGCCGTCCAGGTGCGCGGACTCGTCAAGACCTACGGGTCGACCCGCGCGCTCGACGGCGTCGACCTCGACATCCCGGCCGGGCGGGTGCTCGGCCTGCTCGGCCCGAACGGCGCCGGGAAGACGACCACGGTCCGCATCCTGACGACGCTGCTGCGGCCGGATTCCGGCGAGGCGCACGTCGCCGGGTACGACGTCCTGACCCAGCCCGACGAGGTGCGGCAGCGGATCGGGCTGTCCGGCCAGTACGCGGCCGTCGACGAGAACCTCACCGGGTTCGAGAACCTCTACATGGTCGGGCGGCTGTACGGCAGGCGGAAGTCTGCCGCCCGGTCGCGTGCCCGGGAGCTGCTGGCGCGGTTCGCGCTCGAGGAGGCCGCGGACCGGCCGGCGAAGGGCTATTCGGGCGGCATGCGCCGACGTCTCGACCTGGCCGGCGCGCTGGTCGCCGAGCCGACCGTCGTCGTCCTCGACGAGCCGACCACCGGCCTGGACCCGGGCGGACGCCTCGACACGTGGGGCGTCATCAAGGAACTGGTGGCGGACGGCACGACCGTGCTGCTGACCACCCAGTACCTCGAAGAGGCCGACCAGCTCGCCGACTCGATCGTGGTGATCGACCACGGCCGGGTGATCGCGCGCGGCACGGCCGACGAGCTCAAGGCCCAGATCGGCGGCGAACGGCTGGAACTGGTCGTCGCCTCCGCCGCGGACCTGCCGGCGACGCTGGAGGTGCTGCGCGAGGTGGGGACCGGCGAGCCGTCCGGCGACGACCACACGCGGCGCGCGGAGATCCTCGTCGACACCGGGCCGAAGGCACTCATCGAAGCCCTGCGCCGGCTCGACGGGCAGGGAATCGCCGTCCAGGACGTCGCCCTGCACCGGCCGACGCTCGACGACGTGTTCCTGTCCCTGACCGGCCACGGCGCCGAGTCCGCGTCGGCTGAAGAGGTGGCGAAGTGAACGCGATCGCGAAAGGCATCTCCGACGGCGGCATCATCACGTGGCGCAACCTGATGAACGTCCGCCGCAACCCCGACTGGCTGATGGCCGCGACGCTGCAGCCGATCATGTTCGTGCTGCTGTTCGCCTACGTCTTCGGCAACGCGATCGGCGGCGAGTCGGGCGGCGCGGCCTACCGCGAGTTCCTGATCGCGGGGATCTTCGCCCAGACGGTGGCGTTCAACTCGGCGTTCACGGTGATCGGGTTCGCGAACGACCTGCAGAAGGGCATCATCGACCGGTTCCGGTCCCTGCCGATGTCCCGCATCGCGGTGGTCCTCGGCCGGACGACGTCCGACCTGGTGGTCAGCGTGGTGGCGCTGGTCGTGATGTCGGCGTGCGGGCTGATCGTGGGCTGGCGCATCCGCGGCAGCTTCTGGGACGCACTGCTGGGCTACCTGGTGATGCTGATGTTCGCGTGGGCCCTGTCGTGGGTGGGCGCGCTGATCGGCCTGGCGGCACGCAGCGTCGAGGTGGCGCAGAGCCTGGGGCTGGTCTGGATGTTCCCGCTGAGCTTCATCTCCTCGGCGTTCGTCCCGACCCAGACGCTGCCGGCGTTCCTCAAGGCGATCGCGGACTGGAACCCGTTCACGGCGGTGATCAACGCGACGAGAGACCTGTTCGGCAACCGGTTCGGCCCGGCACCGACGGGGTGGCCGGCGGAGAACGCGGCGCTGTACGCGATCCTTTGCTGCGTGGGGATCATCGCGGTGTTCGCCCCACTGGCGACGGCGAAGTACCGCCGGGTGGCGAGCAAGTAGTCCGGTGGCGGCTACTTCTGCAGCTGGATCTTCGACAAGTCGATACCTCCGCGAAAAAGGAAGAAGATCACTGCCGCCAAGGTGAAGAGACCCCACACGGCAGTGGCCAGGCGGGAATACCTGTCGACGGCGTCGGCGCCCCGGGCGACGAGTGAACTCCAGCGCCGCTTCGGGGCTGTCTGCTGCACAGGTACACCGTCATCGCCGAAAGCCCCGACGGCCTGCGCCACGGTCGCCGGGAAACGGGGATCGGCCGGACCTGCCAGGACGGCGACGACATTCCGGAGCTCCAGGGACAGTTGGTCGGGGCAAGCACCACTCAGTGACTTCGCTCCGGCGAGGAAGGCATGGATCCGGCGGCTCCCGGCGCGCAGGATCGACGCGACCGGATGCTGCCCGAAAGCCAGGTCGATCCGGCCGGCCGCCGCATTCAAAGCCCGCGCGGCTCGAGCGAGCAGCACCCGTCGTTGCCCGAGGAGGTCGATGAGCCCGGCTCGGCGCTTGGCGCGCTCGGATCTCCGGTCTTCGTTTCCCGCGGCAAGGCATCGCTGGACGGCCACAGCAGCATGCACGGTCGGCAGCGCGATGACTATCGCCTGTCTCAGCGCACTGCTCACCACGAATGTGACGGCAAGGCTCACCAGGAGCAATCCGGCATAGCCGTATTCCGGCGTAAACCTGAGCGAGTCCACCTGATGAGCAGGTACGGGAGCCGAGGAACCTGACAGGTGTGACAAGGTAATGACCGGGCCGAGGTACATTCCGGCTTTTGCACTCCACCGAAGCCAGGTGTAGAGCCAGACCCTGCGCAGGAAGTCGAATCTGTTCACCACGCCGACCTCGTCAACCAAGAACAGTAATTCCGGAGACGTCCAGAACCTCTGAGACGTTCCGCTGGTTACGTACCGAACCGCATGAACAAGAAACGCCCCACCCCAAACCGCACCCAGAAAGGCCACCAAAGGCGGTCCACTGACGCTCAGCGGGAGAATTCGCTCGCCGTTGAGCCTGCCGATTTCGCGACCCATCGCAACGATGAACAACGTCCCGATGAACCAAGTGACCGCGGCAGAACCAGTTCGTACTACAGCGCCGAACATCGATTTGAGACAGTTTTTCCGCCGACTTCTCAACCGCCAAGCAGACCACCACGTACGCGCCGACCATCTCGGTATGATCCGCGCAGTCACCCCTTCCGACAAAGTCCGGCTTCTCTGCACGTTCGACAAGCCGTACAGCGCCAGAACACAGGAAGCCAGAATCACGAAGGAGATGATCGCGGTAGCCGGCGGAGCCAGGAGCACCAGAAGAACACCACGAATGCGCACCGGCTCAGGACTACCATGCCGGAGTCATGAGGGCGAGGGCTTCAAAGAGCAACCGAGCACCCGCCGTCGACCCACACACCTCGACGGACTCGCTCAGTCCTCTTCGGACAGCTCCACGATCGGGATCACCCGCTTGGCCTCCCTGGCCTTCGCCTGGTGATCCGCCAGGAACGGGTAGTGCTCCTCCAGCTCCCCCCACGTCCGCACGTAGTCGGCCCCCAGCAGCGGCAGCGCCTCGCCGTCGAACGTCGCGCCGTCCACCTCCACCTTCACCCGGGAATCGGCGATCAGGTTCAGGTACCAGTCCGGGTGCCTCGGCGCCCCGATGTTCGACGCCACCACCAGCAGCCGCGGGCCGTCGCGGTGGTACATCATCGGGACCGTGCGCGGCTTGCCCGTGCGGCGGCCCGTCGTCGTCAGCAGCACCAGCCGCTCGCGGTGCATGCCCTCGACCTCGCCACCCGCCCGGAACTGCTCGATCACGCGGCGGTTCGTGTCCTGGACGTCGACGGTGTCCATGGTCACCGGTCGTAGTAGCGGGTCGGCGGGGGCTCCTGGCGCGTCGGCGGCCCGGGTTGCTGCTGGCTGCGGCGCCGGTGCAGCGTGCGGGCGCTCGCCGCCATGCTGTTGACCACCGCGGCGATCACGAGCCCGATGACGAGGTTGATCGCGGCCGTGGCGATCTTCGCGCTCGGCGCGACGCTCAGCGTCAGCGGCAGGACCACCGCGATCAGCGTCACCAGCACCATGATCCAGCCGAAGAACTGCGACGGCGCGGGCGTGGCGACGCTGAGCAGGTGCATCAGCCCGGTGGCGAGCAGGGCCACCGCGGCGGCGACCAGCGCGTACGTCGTGGTGCTCGCGTTGCCCCAGACGCCTTCGCCTTTTGGGGCCAGCACTTCGACCTCGAAGACGCCGCGTGCGATCAGCAGCCCGACCACCGCGAGCAGGGCCGCGATCACCGCCGTCGCGACGCCGCCCGCCCACAGCCTGCGCGCGTCGATCCCCGGGCGGACGTCCTGGGGCTGGTTCCCGTAGTAGTCGGCCATCAGAGCCTTCCTAGGTCGGCGGCGCCTCTCGGCGTCGATTGTCCCCTCTTTCGGCTCCGGCCGCGCGACTTGCGCTGGAGCGCACTCCAGCTCGTACCGTCGAGACCATGAGCACCGCACAGCACAAGATCGGATCGGGCTTCGGCGCCGGCACCACGGCCGCCGAAGCCGTCGCGGGCGTCGACCTCACCGGCAAGCTCGCCGTCGTCACCGGCGGGTACTCCGGGATCGGCCTCGAAACCACCCGCGCGCTCACCGGCGCCGGCGCGCACGTCGTCGTCCCGGCCCGCCGTCGCGCCACCGCCGAAGAGGCCCTCTCGGGGATCGACGACGTCGAGGTCGACGAGCTGGACCTGGGCGATCTCGACAGCGTCCGCGTGTTCGCCGAGCGTTTCCTGGCCTCCGGACGGCGGATCGACCTCCTCATCGCCAACGCGGGCGTGATGGCCTGCCCCGAGACGCGCGTCGGACCGGGCTGGGAAGCCCAGTTCGCCACCAACCACCTCGGCCACTTCGCGCTGGTCAACCGGCTGTGGCCGGCCGTCGCCGACGGCGCCCGCGTCGTCTCGCTGTCCTCGCGCGGCCACCACAACTCGGCCATCCGCTGGGACGACGTCCAGTTCGAGCGCGGCTACGACAAGTGGGCGGCCTACGGGCAGGCCAAGACGGCCAACGTGCTCTTCGCCGTCCGGCTCGACGAGCTGGCCGCTTCCCGGGGTGTCCACGCGTTCGCGCTGCACCCGGGCGGCATCATGACGCCCCTGCAGCGGCACCTGCCGCGGGAAGAGATGATCGAGCGCGGCTGGATCGACGAGGCCGGCAACTTCCTGGTGCAGTTCAAGACGCCGGAGCAGGGCGCGGCGACGACGGTCTGGGCCGCGACGTCGCCGCAGCTGGCCGGGCTCGGCGGGCTGTACCTCGAGGACTGCGACGTCGCCGAACTGTCCCCTCCGGACGCCGAGGGCATGACCGAGTCGGGTGTCCGCCGGTACGCCGTGGACCGCGACGAGGCCCGTCGACTGTGGACGCTGTCGGCGGAGCTGACCGGCGTGGACGCCTTCGCGTGATCTTTTGACGTTTGCGGGTCACGCGATCGGGGTAAATTGCGGCCGTGGCCGACGACGGCGGGAGAACGGGGAACGCGCCGATGAGCGACGCGGACGACGTCACGTGTGCTCGTTTCGACCTCGGCGAGTTCGCCGTCCATCCGCGCTCGCTCGACGAGCGTCCGCCGGAGCTGCTGGCCGGGCGCTACGAGGTCGGCCGGCTGATCGGCACCGGCGGCTCGGCGCGCGTGTACCGCGCCTACGACCTGAGGCTCGAGCGGGAGGTCGCGGTCAAGGTCTACGACCGCGACGTCGTCGCGATGGACCAGCGCCGCCGCCTGCGCGAGATGAGCATCCAGGCCGGCATCACCCACCCGGGCGTGGTGGCGCTGCTGGACAGCGGCACCGACCACGGCCGGACGTACCTGGTGATGCAACTGGTCGAGGGCGAGAACCTGGCGGAGCGGCTGCTGGGCGGCCCGATGCCGGCGGAGCGGGTGACGGCGCTGGCCGACGGCCTCGCCGAGGCGCTGGCCCACGTGCACGCGCGGCGGATCGTCCACCGGGATCTCAAGCCCGCCAACGTGTTCCTGTCCGCGCACGGCCCGTTGATCGGCGACTTCGGCATCGCCCACGCCCTCGACACGACGCACATCACCGGCACGGGCGTGGTCCCGGGCACGGCGGCGTACCTGGCGCCCGAGCAGGTCAGCGGCGAGCCGGCGGGCCCACCGGTGGACGTGTACGCGCTCGGGTTGATCCTGCTGGAGTGCGTGACGGGCCACCGCGAGTACGCGGGCACGATGGTCGAGGCGGCGATGGCCCGGTTGACCCGCCCGCCCCGGGTCCCGGAGGGGCTGCCGCCATCGCTGGCGCACACGTTGCGCCGGATGACGCGGCGCGAGCCAGCCGACCGCCCGACGGCGGATGAGGTGCGGCGGCTGTTGCACGCACCGGCACCGACGTTGCCGTGGGCGACCGGACGGTTCGCCGCGGCGGGAGTGCTGCGGAGGTGGCACCGCGCGACACCAGCAGGCCGCGGCAGGCTCGGTGCTGTGGGCCGCCGCCGGGCCGCGGGGGACGACGGCGGGCAGGTCGGCGCGGCGGCGATCGCCGGGGACTCCGGCCAGATCGATGCCGGGGCAGGCGACCCCGGCCGGCGCGGCCGCGCCGCCGGCGCGGCTGGCGACCACCGGCTGAGCGACTCCACGGCAGGCCACCTCGACCCGCGCGCGCACACCGCGGGCAACCGCAGCACCGTCGATGCCGCGGCGAGCAACCCCGGCCCGCGCGAACTCGCCAGCCAGCACCACCCGAGCGACTCCACAGCAGGCCACCTCGACCCGCGCGCACACACCCCGGCCGACCGCAGCCCGTTCGATGCCGCACCGAGCAACCCCGGCGCCGGCCCCTTCGATCCCACCCTCGCCGACACCGGGATTCCCCACCGAGCCGCCCCCACCGGCCCACGCAAGATCCTCACCGCCGTAGGCCTCTCACCGGCAAGCCTCCCCGCCCAGCGTCGCCGGTTCACCGCCGCCGCCGGGCTTACCGCCGCGGCCGTTGCCGCCGTCTCCGCGATGCTGCTCTCCTCGCAAACCCCCGAGACCAGCACTCCCGCCCAGCCGCCGGCGCCCAGTTCTCCCGCTCCCACCCAAGAGACGCTCGCCGGGTCCGGGACGCCGGATCCGGCGGGCCCCGCCGGCACCGAATCCGCCGATCTCGAACCCGCCGCCGTCACCCGGCAGACCCAGGCCTCGCCGAAGACCACGAAGCCCGGCAAACCACCCAAGACCGAGACCCACGGCAAGGGCAAAGGCAAGGGCCCAGGCCACGACTAGGACCACCGGCCGGGCCGATCCGGGCCCAACGGCCCTAGCGCCCGAAACCCATTCCGAATAAACCGTAAGTCGTCTCGAATTGTTTCCCCGAATTCGGACTCGAAGCAATAACGACCGGTAACCGGAACCCGCCCCGCGCCGACACACACCACGTGTCCGCACCGGGTTTCGCCCCGGACACCACCGCCGGGAATCCCCGCCCGGCCGGTTCGACGACTTCCGGAGGTCTTGATGAGTGTCCACGCTGCCCTCGTGCGGCCGGTTTTCGGAACACCGCGCGGGCGGCACGCCAAGCCCCGCGCCACGTGGCCGCGCGTTGCCGTCAGGACGCTCTTCCTCTTGTGCGCGGTGATCTCCGCCGGTGCCGTCGTCGGGGCCGGCTGGCCGCCCGTGCTGCTCGTCGTGCCCGCCGCCGCGCTCGTGCTGCTCGTCGCCGGCGTCGTGAAACTGCGGACCGCGACCCGGAAGATCGACACCATCTTCGCCGAAGAACTGTCCCGGGAAACGCCTGCCGAAAACGCCGTGAGCGTCGAGATTTCCTGACCTCCGGAGCATTTCCGCACCGCCACAAAACTGCTCCTCGGCAAAGGGATGACACCCCTGGTGACCTCACCCGGCCCCGGCGTACAACGGGTCGGGCACGGCCACCGCAACGCTCGTGAGGCGTTCCAGATTGGGGAGTCAGCATGGCCGATCCCACCACCCCCGCGCCGCCGGTCGAGCTCGACCGGGTCCGCACCGAACTGGCCGCACAGGGCCACCCCTGGGTCATGGGCGAGAACTCCATGACCATTCTCGAAGAAGACCAGCGCCGGCACCGCCTGGGCGTGCCGCTGCCGCCGGAGAGCGAACGGCGTGAGCTGGAAACGCAGGCGAAGTCCCTCACCGCCGGAGAGGCCGCCCGCGCCGGCGCGGTTTCCGGGGCCGGTGCCCCCGCGCAGTTCGACAGCCGCAACGCCGGCGGCGCCAACTACGTCACGCCGGTCAAGGACCAGGGCGACTGCGGTTCGTGCGTCTCGTTCGGCACGGTCGCCACGATGGAGACGGTCGCCGCCTACACCCGCGGGCAGCCGGGCCTGAAGCTCGACCTGTCCGAGGCGCACCTGTTCTACACCCACGGCGCGAACGACAACGCGACCTGCGACACCGGCTGGATGCCCGACCGGGCGCTGAAGGCCTGCCACGACGTCGGCATCACCTACGAGGACTACTTCCCGTACAGCCCGCGCAACCGTTCCGGCGCCAAGCTGAACGCCGACTGGCCGAACCGGCTCGCGACCACGCCGTCCTACACCGCGCTGACCGGCAACCCGGCGGCGATGAAGGAGAAGCTCGCCGCCTGTGGCGCGCTCATCGCGTGCTTCCTCGTGTACCAGGACTTCTTCTCCTACAAGACCGGCGTGTACCGCCACGTCACCGGCGGGCTGGCCGGCGGCCACTGCGTCACGCTCGTGGGCTACGACGACGCCCAGGGCTGCTGGATCGCGAAGAACAGCTGGAACACCAGCTGGGGCGACGGCGGCTTCTTCCGGATCGCCTACGGCGAGTGCGGCATCGAGACCTGGCAGGTCGAGCAGGTCGGCGCGGTGAACCTGCGCTCGTGGAGCGGCTCGACGTCGGTGCTGGGCCTGTGGAGCAACGACCAGGACCGCAACACCTGGGCGTACCTGAAGGACCTGGGCTGGCTCCACCTCGCCGCCGACGACGAGGTGATCAACAAGGCGATGCTCACCGAGCTCGTCGTCGCGAAGCAGGGTGGCCGTCCGGTCAACGCGTTCAACAACAACGGCACGATCATCGAGACCTACGTCTTCTAGGAGCCGTGAGATGACCGCATCGACAAGCCCCTCCACCGCTCCGACGGCGGTGGCGCCGACCGCCAGTCCCGACAGCGCGCCGCAGCCCCTCACGCCGGACCAGCTGCACGCCACGACGACGTCGCTCACGGTCGAGCCCGGCGCCGAGCCGGTGCTGAGCCCGCCGGATGCCCCGCAGACCGTCGCCGCGGCCACGACCGCCGCGGCCTGGCAGTCGAACAAGAAGGTGCTCGCGCTCTGGACGAACAACGCCGACCGCAACGGGTACGCCTACGTCGACGGCGTCGGCTGGAAGCGCCTCGCGACGAACAGCGACAGCGTGCACGAGGCGCTGCTGGCCCTCGCGTCGTCGGGCCGGCTGGCCGGTTCGATCACCTATCCCGAGGCCGCCGACGGGCTGATCCACGAGATCTACCTCTGGTGAAGGTCCTCACGCTCGAAGCCGACGGCGCGGCGGCGGACGTCGCGCCCGGCGAGCGGCTGGAGCTGCGGTTGCCCGAGAACGCGGGCACCGGCTACCAGTGGGTGCTGGACGGCCCGGAGCCGCCGCTGCGGGTGGTCGAGGAGACTCTCCACCCGGCGGCGGACCGGGCCGGCGGCACCGGGGAGCACCGGTTCGTCCTGCACGCGGACGGGCCGGGCGAGACGACGCTGGTGGCGCGCCACGCCCGCCCGTGGGACCCGGAGACCGAGCTGCACAGTTTCCGGCTGACGGTCCGGGTGCGTTAGCCCGCGTCCTGCCACGGCTCGAAGCTGCGCAACAGCAGCCTGACCTGTGCCGGGTCCCGGACCTCCGCCTCGACGCCGCCCGGCATCGCGATGATCAGGTGGGTGTCCCGCGCCGCGCAGCCGGCCGCCGTCGCGGCCAGGACCGCCGCCCCGCCGCCGTCGACCGCCGTGGCCATCGTCAGGTCCACCACCAGACGGCGGGCCCCGGCGGCGTAGGCGTCTTCGACCGCGTGGTGGTAGGCGGGGGCCAGGCCGCCGTCGAAAACCCCGTCGACCGACAGAATGACCTCGTCTTCGAAGAGAACGCTGCGAAGTGTCATCGAGACCTCCTGCCAACCGGGTTTTTCCCACCGGTGCGGGTTCTTCGTCAAAGGTTACGTCAAGTACCCGCGCGGGTGCAGGCTGAGAGCGTCACGGCTCGACGTCGAGGAGGACGGACCATGGGCGACCCGCTCCCCCGGTTTTCTCTTTTGATCAACGGAAAAGCGGTCGGCGCCCGCTCCGGCCGGACGTTCGGCTCCCCGAACCCCTACACCGGCGAACCGTGGGCGGTCGTGCCGGACGGCAGTCCCGAAGACGTCGACGACGCCGTCGCGGCGGCCCGCGCGGCGCTCGACGGCGAGTGGGGCGCGACCACCGGCTTCGCGCGGGCCGCCCTGCTGCGCCGGCTCGGCGACCTCATCGGCGAGCACGCCGAGCGGCTCGCGCGGCTGGAGGTCAACGACTCCGGCAAGCTCTACCGCGAGATGATCGGCCAGCTCACCGGGCTCGGCGGCTGGTACCACTACTTCGCGGGCCTCGCCGACAAGATCGAGGGCCGCCAGATCCCGGCGCCGAACCCGGACTACCTCGTCTACACCCGCCGCGAGCCGGTCGGCGTCGTCGCGGCCATCACGCCGTGGAACTCGCCGCTGCTGCTGCTCACCTGGAAGCTCGCGCCCGCGCTCGCCGCCGGGTGCACGGTCGTGGTGAAGCCGTCCGAGCACTCACCCGTTTCGACGCTCGGCCTGGCCGAACTGATCACCGAGGCCGGGTTCCCGCCCGGCGTGGTCAACGTCGTCACCGGGCTCTCCCGCGAGACGGGCGCCGCGCTGGCCGGGCACCCGGGCGTCGACAAGGTCGCGTTCACCGGGTCGACCGCCACCGGCCGCGCGGTCGCCGTGGCCGCCGCGCGGAACCTGAACAAGGTGACGCTGGAGCTGGGCGGCAAGTCGCCGCAGGTGGTGTTCCCCGACGCCGACCTCGCCGCGGCGGCCAACGGCGTCGTCGCCGGTGTGTTCGCCGCGACCGGCCAGACGTGCATGGCCGGGTCGCGGCTGATCGTGCACGCCGACGTCCACGACGAGCTGGTCCGCCTGGTCGCCGAGCGCGCCGCGGCGATCCGGCTCGGCGACCCGAACGAGCCGGGCACCGAGATGGGGCCGGTCGCGAACGCGCAGCAGTACGAGAAGGTGCTGCACTACCTGGAGACGGCGAAGGCCGAAGGCGCGACGGTCGTCTGCGGCGGCGAGGCGGACCCGGCGCTGGGCGGGCTGTTCGTGCGCCCGACCGTGCTGACCGGGGTGACGCCGGAGTCGACGGTCGTGCGCGAGGAGGTCTTCGGCCCGGTGCTGGCGGCGCTGACGTTCACCGATGAGGCCGAGGCGATCCGCCTGGCCAACGACACGCCGTACGGCCTGGCCGGTGCGGTGTGGACGAAGGACGTGCACCGCGCCCACCGCGTCGCGGCGAAGCTCAAGGCCGGGACGGTGTGGATCAACGCGTACCGGGTCGTGGCGCCGTCGGTGCCGTTCGGCGGGGTGAAGAACTCCGGCCTGGGGCGCGAGAACGGCGTCCACGCGATGGACGAGTACCTGGTGGACAAGGCCGTCTGGGTCGAGCTGACCGGCGGCACGCGGGATCCGTTCACGCTGGGCTGAAGACGCGCCGAACGGGCGAAGGATTCCCTCTCCCCACTTAAAGGTATAGCCGACCCCGGGGCTTGCGGCAAGACCCCGGTGCGGGTCCACAATCCGGGCTCACCTTTTTCTGCGAGGGGATTCCTTCATGCGTGTGCTGCTGTCCACGATCGGGTCACGGGGCGAAGTGCAGCCGGTGCTGGCGCTGGCTTCGGAACTAAGAGCCCTCGGGCAGGACGTCCGCCTGTGCGTGCCGCCCGATTTCCGGGACTGGCTCGAAGAACTGGGCTTCGACGTCGTGCCGATCGGTCCCGAGCTGCGCGGGACGGCGTCGGCGCACCGGGACAAGCCGACGCCCGAACAGATCCGGAAGTCCACCGAGGACACCGTCACGACCCAGTTCGAGACGATCGGCGTCGCCGCCGCGGGGTGTGACGTCCTGGTCGCCGGCGGCGCCCTGCAGTTCGCCACCCGCTCGATCGCGCAGCGGTCCGGCGCCGCCTACGTCTACGCGAGCTTCTGCCCCATCACCCTGCCGTCCGATCTGCACGCGCCGCCGCCGATGCCGTGGCGGACGCCCGGAAAGGCGGAGAACCGCGCTCTTTGGGACGAAGACGCGCGGCGCTGGAACGCCTTTTTCGGCGGAAAGGTGAACGAATACCGGGCGGCGGCCGGCCAAGCTCCGGTCGATGATCTGCCGAGTCACGTCTTCGGCGACCGCCCGTGGCTCGCCGCCGACGCCGCGCTGGCGCCGTGGCCCGAGCCGGGCGACCCGCGGGTCGTCCAGACGGGGGCCTGGATCTGGCCGGACGAACGGCCCCTGCCGGACGAGCTGCTCGAGTTCCTCGACGCCGGCGAGCAGCCGGTGTACTTCGGGTTCGGCAGCATGCGCGCGCCGGGCGAGGTCGCCGTGGCCGCGCTCGCGGCGGCGCGGGCACACGGCCGCCGGGCGATCGTCGCCCGCGGCTGGGCGGACCTCGTCGCCGACGACGCGCCGGACTGCCTCGGCATCGGCGAGATCAACCAGCAGGCCCTGTTCAAGCGGGTCGCGGCCGTCGTCCACCACGGCGGCGCGGGCACGACGACGACGGCGGCCCGCGCGAGCGCCCCGCAGGTGGTCGTGCCGCAGATGTACGACCAGCACTACTTCGCCGGCCGGGTCCGTGACCTGGGCCTGGGCGCGGCGACCGAGCCGGGCGTGCCGACGGCGGAAGGACTGACTTCGGCGCTCGAAGTCGCACTGCGCCCCGAAGTGGCGACGCGGGCGCGGGAGTTCTCGGGCCGGGTGCGCGCGGACGGCGCGAGCGTCGCGGCGCGCCACCTGCTGGCGACGGTGCCGCTCGCGTCCGCCTGAGGTGCCGGTTTCCCGGGGGCGCCGTTCGACCGGAGCCGAGCTACGGCAGGTACGGCCGGAGCGTCGCCGCGGTCACCCGGTCGAGGAGCCGGTCCGGCAGGACGCGGGTGAGGCGCGTCAGGAAGGCGGCGTCGCGGCCGATCGTGTAGCGCGTGCGCGGCCGCCGGGCGGTGGCGGCCTTGGCGACGATCGCGCCGGCCTCGTCCGCGGGCATGCCGGCCCGTGTGAACCGCTGCGAGTGGGCGACGACGGCCTTCACGAGCCCGCCGTACCGCTGCTGGTGTTCGGGGTTCATCTTTTCGGCGAGGCCGGTGGCGGTGGCGGCGCCGCGGTCGCCCATCTCGGTGCGCACAGCGCCGGGCTCGACGACCACGACCTGCACCCCGTGCGGGGCGAGTTCCCGGCGGAGCGAGTCGCTGACCGCTTCGAGCGCGAACTTCGTCCCCGCATAGGGCCCGTAGGTGGCCATCGCGACCTTCCCGCCGACCGAGCTGATGTTCACGATCCGGCCGCGGCTGCGGTGGAGGAACGGCAGCAGCGCCTGCGTGACGGCGATGTGCCCGAACAGGTTGACGTCGAACAGCCGCCGCCACTCGTCCAGGGGCAGCGCTTCGACGGGGGCGTTGACCGAGATGCCCGCGTTGTTGACGAGGGCGCGCAGCGGGCGGCGCCCCGGATCGGCGGCGACGCGGCCTGCGAGCGCCTCGACGTGCTCGGGTCGCGTGATGTCGAGCAGGACCGGCTCGACGCGGCCGGCCCGGATCGCGTCGCCGTCGGATTCGCGGCGGACGCCGGCGAGGACGTGGTAGCCGCGCGCGGCGAGTTCGCGGGCCGTCGCGGCACCGAGGCCGGTCGAGGCGCCGGTGACGACCATGATCTCGTTTTGATCTGACACTGTCATATGAACCACTATGCGCAGCTCATGTGACACTGTCAACTATGCTCGGCGTCATGGTGACGCGAGCCGAAGCCGCCGCTGCGACCCGGAGCGCCCTCGTGCGGGCCGCGTCCGAACTGCTCGACGAGGGTGGCCCCGACGCGGTGACGCTCCGCGCGGTCGGGGCCCGCGCCGGCGTCTCCCGCGGCGCGCCGTACGGGCATTTCGAGGACAAGCAGCACCTGCTGACCGCGCTCGCCGTCGACGCGTGGAACTCGGTGGCGGACGAGGTCGAACAGCTGCGAGCCGACCTCGACGTCACCGCGAGCGCCCGGCTCGAGCGAGGCCTGCTGACGCTCATCGGAGTCGGCCGCCGGCAACCGCACCTGTACGCGCTGATGTTCAGCACCCCGGTGGGCGGCGACCCGGTGGCCGCCGCGGCGGCGACCCGCGTGGAGAACGAGTTCCTGACACTGGTCGCCGACGTGGTCGGCGAAGAGGACGCGCGCCGGTATGGCGCGCTGCTGATGTCGAGCGCGCACGGGATCGCCGGGCTGGAGCTCAGCGGCCACCTGACGAAAGAGAAATGGACGGTCGAGGGCGACGAGCTCGTGCGCATGCTGGTCTCCGCGATCCGGCCCGGCTGATCACGGCCGGCGCACCACCGGCTTGTCTCCGGGCCGCCCGCCTTTCCAGGCCTCGATGGAGATCTCCGTCACCACGTGGCCATCAGGGACCGGCTCCCAGCGAACCCCCGTGTGGAAGTCATCGAGGAAGCCGATGTGGAGCCCGAGCCGATAGTCTTCGCTGGGCATGCTCCAGCCGCTTCCGCCCCGGAAACCGGCCTGGGCAGCCTGGGCGAAGAGCACCTTCCGCACCGCTTCTTCGGTACCCGGGCGGAGGGTCTGGACGGTCAAGTGGGGATCGAAGGCGATGACGTTGTAGCGCTGGCGCGATTCGTGGACCACTTCACCGTCACGGGCGCCGATCCGGTCGGCGAGTTCCGAGAACTCGCGGAACCGGCGGCGAGCGGTCCAATCGCGGTTGTGGCCGGACAGGCCGACGACGACAGTCAGGACGAGCGCGATCAGGAACGCCCACAGGAGCCACCACAGGTTTCCGGTCGTGAAGCAGAGCCCAGCAGCGAGCGGGGCGTAGAACAGCAGCAACCACCAGCGAGCGCGCATGTCCCCTCCCGAGCCGATGGTAGGGAGGGCAGTCAGCGCAAGTCCAGCCACAGGATGCGGAGCCCGACGTCGCCGTGGTCCGGATGGCGGAACGCTCCCGGCGCCGTGCCGAGCGTGACGAACCCGAGGCTCTCGTACAGCCGGATCGCCGCCGTGTTCACCTCGACGACCGCGTTGAACTGGACCGCCGCGAACCCGCTGTCCCGGGCCCAGGCGACCAGATCCGTGGCGAGGGCACGGCCGACTCCCGTGCCACGCGCCTCCCTCGCGACCATCAGGCTGCCGGAAGCGACGTGGCTGCCGGGCCCGGGCCGGTTGGCGTACATGTTCGCGGTCCCGGTCACCCGCTCCCCGTCCCCGGCGACCACCACCCGGGCCGGCGGAGCGAGCAGCCAGCTCCGCCGGGCCTCGGGTTCGGTCATGGCGGGGTCGTAGGGGAACGTCCGCTGCTCGGTGACGACGTCGTGGACGATCGGCCAGATCCGCGGCCAGTCGTCGTCGCGGGCCTCCCGGATCACGCCCGCACCGCCGCGCAGAGTTCCGGGACCACCGTCTCGATGTCTTCGCGCAGCACGAAATCGGCTTCCTCGTCGTACGGCGTGGGCTGGTGGTTGACGATCACCAGCGTCGCCCGGGACTGTAGGGCGATCGTGCACAGCGACGCCGCCGGCTCCACCTGCAGCGAGCTGCCGATGGCCAGGAAGACCTCGCTCGCCGCGGCGACGCTGCGCGCGCGTCCGAGGATCTCGCCGTCCAGTGTCTGTCCGAAAAGGACGACGTCGAGCTTGAGGATCCCGCCGCACTCCGGACACCTCGGGTCGTCCTCGCCGCGCTCCAGCACTTCGGTGGTCGGGAACCGCGCCGGGCAGGCGGTGCACGCCGTGGTGTGCATGGAGCCGTGCAGTTCGAGGACCTTCCGGGCGGCGAGGCCGGCTTTCTGGTGCAGGCCGTCGACGTTCTGGGTGAGCACGCGCACGGCGACCCCTTCGCCGTCCAGGTCGGCGAGGGCACGGTGGGCGGCGTTCGGCTCGGCGCGCCAGGCCGCGTGGCCGGCGTAGCTGCGCCAGAACTCCCGGCGCACGGCGGCGTCGGCCAGGAAGTTCTGCAATGTGAAGGCGTTCACGGCGCTCGGCGAGCGCGTCCAGACGCCGTCGGGCCCGCGGTAGTCGGGGATGCCGGACGCGGTGGAGATCCCCGCACCGGTCAGCACGCCGATCAGCCGGGCGCCGCGAATCCGGTCGATGAGGTCCATGGACCGGAGGTTAACGATCCGCCGCCGCTGCGACGACCGGATTACCGTGCCCTCAGCCGCAACGCCAAAGCCGGGCACGCGGCCGCCGCGCGCCGGGCCTCTCCCACCAGCTCCGGCGGCACCGGGCCCGACTTCACGATCGGGTAACCCCACTCGTCCAGCCGCACCGCCTCGGGCAGCAGGTCCGCGCACAGGCCGTGCGCCCGGCACCCGATCGGGTCCACCGTCACCTTCACGCCACACTCTCCAGAACCCGGCACCGGCCACCGGCCGAGTGCGCCGCCACATCAATACCGAACACCTGCAACGCGCTCGTCGCGAGCCGCGCCGCGCCGTCCGGGTGCGCGCACGCCCCGCGGCCGGTGAGCAGCGGCAGCCGGCGGGCCAGCCGGGCCGTCGAGGGACCGCCGCGGAGCAGTTCCGCGAAGTCCGCCGCGATCGCCGGGAGGCCGAACATGCACGGCCCGCACTGCCGGGCCGACTCGGCCGCCAGGAACGCCAGCACCTTCGCCGTGTACTCGAGCCCGCACGCCCGGGCCGGCAGCGCGTACACCGCCGGGATCCCCGACACGCCGGCCGCGAAATCCGACGTCCAGGTCCCGCCGTAGCCGCCGGTCAGCACCGCCTGGACCGGCTCGGTCTCGCCGCCCGCCGCCGCCAGCACGGCGGCCACGGACGCTCCCGGAGCCACCTCCACGACCCCCGGCCGCCGGACGGCACCGGTGACCGTGACCAGGTCCCGGCGGGCGGAAAGGTAGTGCTGCGGGCCGAGGAGGATCGCCAAGGCCAGCTGCGCCAGCGTTTCGACGTTGTCCACGAGCGTCGGCCGGCCGCGGACGCCGCGCTGGTCGGGCCGCGGCGACTTGCCTAGCGGCCGCGCGTCCCCGGACGTCAGGTGGTGGACGAGCGCGGTCTCCTCGCTGGCGACGTACCGCCGCGGGATTTCCTCGACGCGCACCGGCACGCCGTCGTCGCGTTCGGCGAGCGCCGCGAAGACGCTCGGCAGCACCGGGCTGCCCGCGTGCACGCACAGAATGGCTTCCCCGGCACCGATGGCGTGCGCGGCGAGCTGCAGGCCGTCGAGCACCAGGTGCGGGGACAGCGTCAGCAGCGCGGCGTCCTTGTGGCTGAGCGGATCGCCTTCGCACCCGTTCGCGACGACGATCGAGCGTGGCGCGCGGGCCGAGCGCAGCTTGACCGCGGTCGGGAAGCCCGCGCCGCCGCGGCCGCGCAGGTCCGCCGCGGCGACGGCCGCGATCAGCCGGTCGCGGCCGTCGTCGCCGTGGTAGGCGACCCAGGGCAGGACGCCGTTGCGGCGCCGGTGGCCGGCCAGGTCGAGGCGGTGGGGCGGCAGGATGGTCATCGGGTGCCTCCGAGCGGCGAGAGCTTGCGGGTCGCGGTGTCGGCGTCCTGGCGGGTGGCCCGGAAGGCGACGCCGGCGAGGACGGCCAGCACGCACAGCACGTCGAGGGCGACGATCCAGCCGTACGCGGCGTCGTTTTCGGCCATGCCGAAGCCGTGCACCAGGGCGACCGGCCAGCAGAGGTAGGCCAGCCAGTGGACGGCGCGCCAGGCCCGCGGCGGGATGCGCGTGCGCAGCAGGCTGGTGACGACGATCGCGAGCAGCAGATCGATCGCGACGGCGCCGAAGCCGACCCAGAGCGGCTGGTAGGCCGAGCCGAACGGGACGACGACGTCGAGCCAGCTGAGCGAGACGTAGCCGTCGAGGATCGCCGACGCGATGTGCGCGCCGAGGAACGCGAGGCTGGTCAGCGCGAGGTTCCGGTGCAGGGCGGCGACGGTGAACCGGGGCCACGCCCGCGTCGCGAACCGGCCGGCGCCGAGCGCGCCGAGGACGACGACGCCGGTGAAGAGCACGAGCGACACGAGACCGGTCGCGCGGCTGAAGTACCAGACGGCGGAGCTCATGCGGCTCTCCTTTCGGCGGGCCAGCCCGGCGTCGTGACGACGTCGCCGGCGTCGGAGGTGAGCCGCGCGGGCAGGCGGCGCTGCTCGAGCCAGCGCGGGGCATCGGCCCCGAGGACGATGGCGGCGGTGCTCGCGGTATTGGCGTCCACAGTGGACTTGGCCGCGACGGTGACGGTGCGCCACAGCGGTTCCGCGACATCGCCGGTCCGCGGATCGACGATGTGGTGCACGGTGCGCCCGGCGTGGCGCCAGCGCCGACGGGTGGTCCCGGAGGTGGCGAGGCCGCCGGTGGTGAGGGCGACTCGGGCGGCCGGCCGGGCGACGGCCTCGGCGTGGTCATCGCCGAGCGCGACCTGCCAGCCGCTGTGGGGTTCCGGACCGGCTACGTGGAGGTCACCCCCGAGGTTGACGAGGGTCCCGCACCCGAGGGCGGCGTGGATCCGGCGCGCGGCCCGGTCGGCGGCGAGGGCTTTGGCGGTGGCGCCGAGGTCGAGCTGGACGCCGCGCGGGAGGACGACCAGGCGAAGGGCCGGGTCGAAGAGCACCCGGTGCCAGCCGGGCGCGGGGCTCGGGTCCGCCGGCCCACCCGATGTCTTGAATGAGTCATTCAGGTCTTCGGAGGTCCTGAATGACTCATTCAAGACCGGCTCGGCCGCCCCGCCGCCCGGCCAAGCCGAGCCAGGCCGATCGCCGCCGGGCGCGGCTGTCCCGGCCGTCGACCGAGCCGGGCCGGCGGCCGCGCCACCAGTGAGCAGCGCGAAGTCCCGGTCGTAGCCCAACGCCCGCACCGCGGCACCGACCGTCGGGTCCACCAGGCCCTCCGTCAACCGGGCCGCGCGCAATGCCGCTCGCAATGCCTCCGCCAGCACCTCACCGACCCGGACCTGACGGCCGGCCTGCTCGTGCAGCCGGGAAATCTCCGAGTCCGCCCGGAACCGGCTGCACGCCAGGTCGATCTCCGCCAGCTCCGAACGCAGCAGCGAAGCCGCCTCCGAAAGCCGTCCAGGGTCGGTGACCACCACCGAAGCCGTCGTGCCCAGCGCGGGGAACGCCCTCGCCGCCGTGGTCACGACGCGCCCGAGCCCGTGTGGGCGCTGCCCGAGCCGGAGCTCACGCCGCTGTCGGAGGACTGGAGCTGGTCCTGCGTGCCGACGGAGTCGGAAGTGCTGGTCGAAGTGGTCGAGTCGGTGGCGGACGCCGTCGAAAGGCCGAAGCCGATCGCGCCGGCCGTGGCCGCGCCCAGCACCGCCACCGTCGCGGTGACCAGGGCGGCCTTGCGCCTGCCGTGCTCGCGGCGAGCCGCCGCGCCTGTCGTGTCGGGTTCCATGGGACCGAGTCTCGGCGCCGTTCCTTTGAACGACCTGGGAGCGACCTGTCAACTCCCTGGCCGTCCACAATGGACACAGTGGACACGACGGAGACCTACCTTAGGAGGTTGACACCGGAAAGCCATTAACCCACTCTTTCCGTTGTCCGCCGGAGGTTCCCTGGTGTTCACGAACCGGACCACATCAGGGCACGAAGCGGCTCCGTGGAGCGGACATCATGAGGCGCCCTCACCCGCCACCGTTGGAGGACCCATGATCCGCAAGCGGATCTTCGCCGCGTTCGCCGCCGCCACTCTGGTCACAGCCGGTGTCGTCACCGCGGCCGTCGTCACCGGAACGGCCGAACCGACCGCGGTGCAGCCGACCGCCTCGGTGGTGCCGGCGTTCGACCACATCGTCCTCGTGATGTTCGAGAACAAGAAGTACTCCTCGATCAACGGCAGCTCCAGCGCCCCCTACTTCAACACCCTCGCCTCGCAGAGCGCGAAGTTCACCAGCTCCTTCGCGATCACCCACCCGAGCCAGCCCAACTACGTCGCCCTCTTCTCGGGCGCGACGCAGGGCGTCACCGACGACTCCTGCCCGGCCGACCTCGGCGCGAGGGCCAACCTCGGCCGGCAGCTGATCGACGCCGGCAAGACCTTCAAGGGCTACTCCGAGGCCATGCCCTCGGACGGCTACACCGGCTGCTCCAGCGGCACCTACCGGCGCAAGCACAACAGCTGGGTCGACTTCTCCAACGTCCCGGCCGCGAGCAACGTCCGCTACTCGAGCTTCCCCACCGACTTCACCCAGTTGCCGACCGTCGCCTTCGTGACGCCGGACATGTGCAACGACATGCACGACTGCTCGGTCGGCACCGGCGACACCTGGCTGAAGAACCACCTCGACGCCTACGCCCAGTGGGCCAAGACGCACAACAGCCTGCTCATCACCACCTTCGACGAGGACAGCGGCACGTCGGTCAACCAGATCTTCACCAGCTTCACCGGCGCGAACGTCAAGGTCGGCAGCTACAGCGAGTCGATCAACCACTACACCGTGCTGCGCACGATCGAGGCGTCCTACGGCCTGCCGGGCATCGGCGGCGCCGCGAGCAAGTCGCCGATCCTCGACGTCTGGCAGTAACCGCGTGTACCTCTCCACCATCGGCCGCCGAGAGCACGCCGCGAAAGGCAAGCTCTCGGCGGTCGGCGCGAACGTCTTCGCGCTCGGCGCCGTCAGCCTGGTCACCGACGTCTCTTCGGAGATGGTCACCGCGGTGCTGCCGGTGTACCTCGTGCTCGGGCTGCACCTGAGCCCCGCCGCGTACGGCCTGGTCGACGGCCTCTACACCGGCGCGACGGCGCTGCTGCGGATCGTCGGCGGGTACGTCTCGGACCGGATCCGCCGCCGCAAGGTCGTCGCCGGCGCGGGCTACGCACTGTCCGCGGTGGCGAAGCTCGGCCTGCTCGCGGCCGGGGCGTCGGCGACCGCGATCGGCGCCGTCATCACCCTCGACCGCACCGGCAAGGGCCTGCGGACGGCGCCGCGCGACGCGCTGATCACCCTCTCGACGCCGGAGCCGCTGCTCGGCCGCGCCTTCGGCGTGCACCGGGCGATGGACAGCATGGGCGCGTTCGCCGGGCCGCTGGTCGCGCTCGCCGTGCTGGCGGCGGTCGGCGCGACGAACCCCGAGGCGTTCGACGCGGTGTTCGTCGTCAGCTTCTGCGTCGCCGCGATCGGCGTGCTGCTGCTCGTGCTGTTCGTCCGCGACCACCGGACACCACGGCCCGCCAACCCGGTCTCGCCCCGCGCCGCGGCGGCCCTGCTGCGCGGCAGCGGTGTGCGGCGCCTGCTCGTGGCAGCGTGCGTGCTCGGGCTGGCCACGGTCGGCGACGGGTTCGTCTACCTGCTGCTGCAGCACAAGGAGGACATCGCGACCGGCTGGTTCCCGCTGCTCGCGGTCGGCACCAACCTGAGCTACCTGCTGCTGGCCGCGCCGCTGGGCGTGCTGGCCGACCGCGCCGGACGGCTGCCGGTCGTTCTCGGCGGCTACGGCGCGCTCGCGCTCGTCTACCTTCTGCTGGCGGGGCCGGTGTCCGGCTGGCCGTTGTTCGCCTTGGCGCTCGCGTTGTACGGCGCGTTCTACGCGGCGACCGACGGCGTCCTGATGGCGCTGGCCGGTCCGCTGCTGCCGGAGTCGTTGCGCACCACGGGGATTTCGCTGGTGCAGACGGCGCAAGCGCTTGCGTACTTCGCGTCGTCCGTCCTCTTCGGACTGGCCTGGCAGTTCTGGGGTGCCGGGCTCGCGATCGGCATCGCCGCGGGGGCGGCGGTGGTCGCGATCGCCGTGACGTTCGTGGTGCTCTCGCCCCGGAAGGCGGCCTCGTGAAGACGCGGATCCTGATCGCCGTCGCCGGTGTGCTCGTGCTGGCCGGGGCGGCGGTCGCGTACGTCGGTTTTGCCAGCGCGCGCAGCCACGACGTCGCCGCGACCGGCGTCGTCAGCCTCTCCCCCGGCCCGCGGCTGCTGTTCCGCAGCACCGCCGACGCCGACCGCGGCCACGTCGCGACGGTGTCCGTCACCGACCCCGGCGGCGCGCGGACCGTGTCGCCGCTGTCCTGCAACCGGGTGTACGCCGCCGGCGGCACCGGGCTCTGCCTGCGCCAGGACGGCGACCTGACCACCTACCAGCTGGCGGTGCTCGACGCGAACCTCGCGGTGAGCCGGGAGATCCCGCTGGTCGGGCTGCCGAACCGGGCCCGGGTGTCGGCGAGCGGCCGGATGCTCGCGTGGACGGTGTTCGTCACCGGCGACTCGTACAACGGCGGCATGTTCTCCACCCGCGCCGGCATCCTCGACACCGCGACCGGCGACCTGGCCGGGACCCTGGAGGACTACGCGGTGACGCTCGACGGGAAGCCGTACCAGGCCGCGGACCTCAACTTCTGGGGCGTCACGTTCACCCGCGACGACCGCCGGTTCTACGCGACGATGTCGACGGCCGGGCACCGCTACCTCGTCGCGGGCGACTTCGCCGCGCACACGATCCGGACACTGCGGGAGAACGTCGAGTGCCCTTCCCTTTCCCCCGACGGGACCCGCGTCGCGTTCAAGTCCGCTGTGGACGACGACCCCGCGAAGGGCTGGCGGCTGTCCGTTGTGGACTTGGCGACGTCGGCGGTGACGCCGCTGGCCGAGACCCGCAGCGTCGACGACCAGCCGGCGTGGCTCGACGACCACACGATCGGCTACGGCGTGCCCCGCGGGCCGGGCCACGCGGACGTCTGGTCGGTCCCGGCCGACGGCTCCGGCGCGGCCCGGCTGCTGATCCCGGACGCGGAGTCCCCCGCGGCGCTCAGCGACGGTCGTACTGGGCGATGATCACGCCCTTCGTGGTCGGGACACTGCTGGTGAGCGTGAACTCGGTGAGCGGCGCGGGTCCCTCGAACAGGCGCAGGCCCGCGCCCAGGGTCAGCGGATGGATCAGCAGCGTGTAGCGGTCGACCAGGCCGGCGGCGTGCAGGGAGTGCACGAGCGAAGCGCTGCCGATCACGGACAGGTCGTTCCCGGGCAGCGCCTTCAGCTCGGCGACGGTCTTCTCGGCATCCCCGGCGAGCAGCACGGAGTTCTGCCAGGCCCCGGCGTCCTCGAGGGTGGTCGACGCGACGTACTTGGTGACGCCGTTCATGTGGGTGGTGAAGGGGTTGCCGTCCTCGCGCCCGCCCCACGCGCCGATGAAGTCTTCCCAGGTCCGCCGCCCGAAGAGCATGTCACCGGGGCGGCTCATGCCCTTGCCCATCTCGCGGGCCATGACGTCGTCCTGGTAGCCGTTGCCCCAGCCGCCGTGGCTGAAGCCGCCGCGGGTGTCCTCGTCGGGCCGGCCGAGGCCCTGCACGACGCCGTCGAGGGTGACGCTCATGGTGACGCTGATCGAACGCATGGGGTGTCCTTCCGTCCAGGTGGCTGGTCACCTCCTGTACGAACGGCGGAGCCGCGGATCGACAGCGGGTCAGTCCATCTTGCGCAGGCCCTCGAGGATGCGCCGCATCAGCTCGCCGTCCGGGGCCGCGAACGCCAGCCGGGGCGCCAGGAAGCGGCCCGAAGACGGGCCGGCCGGCGGGATCGTGCGCGGCACGCGCCACGGCAGCCGGTCCGGCGACGTGTCGCGGCCGGTCTGTTCCGGGATCGGGAGGGTCGGCAGCGCGATCGTGCCCGCCTCGGCGAACCGCCGGGCCGCCTGTTCGAAGCGGAGGCGGGCCTGGATCCCGGCGACCGTCCAGTCCGGCTCGGGGTCCGGCTCCGCGCCGGCGGTCGCCCGGCGAGGACGGCGTTCGAGCGTGATGGCCCAGGCCGCCGCGGCGAGCACGGGGAGCAGCAGGCCCGCGATGATGGCGAAACCGGACAGGGCCGCGGCCATCAGCAGGCCTCGGCGACGGGTAGCAGCATGGCGTTCACTTCCGGACTTGCGGTTCTTCCGAAGCATGGCCGACACCTGGATATTCGACGTGAACGAATGTTTCGCGGACCCCGGAACCCCATCATGAACGACGGGCAACGCTCCCGCAAGCGGCCGAACGGGGTGGTCCGTCCGGACGGGAAACCGCAGGTGGGAGCCGGTTTCAGGGTAGCAGCGACGAGCCCCTCACCCAGTAGTACGGGCGTCGGCCGCGTCCGGTTCACTTTATCTTTTTGTACGTCCTGTGTACGCCGTCGCGGCAAACTCGCCGAATGCGCATTACGACCATCCTCGTGGCCGCGACGCTGGCGCTCACCGGGCTCGCGTCCCCGGCACTCGCCGCCGACGGCAACCCGCTCGAGAAGACGAACGGCTTCTACGTCGACCCCGGCTCCAACCCGGCGGTGTGGGTCCGCGACCACCCGGACGACAGCCTCGCGGGCCCGATCAGGACGTCCATCGCGACCAAGCCGGGCGCGCGCTGGTTCGGCAACTGGAGCGGCGACGTCCGCGCCGCGGTCGACGGGTTCACCTACGCCGCCGACGTCGCCGACAAGCTGCCGGTGCTGGTCGCCTACAACATCCCGGGCCGCGACTGCGGCGGCGATTCGAGCGGCGGCGCGGGCAGCCCGCAGGCCTACCGCGACTGGATCTCCGCGTTCGCCGACGGCATCGGCGGCAAGCCGGCGGTCGTGATCATCGAACCGGACGCGCTCGCCCAGCTCGACTGCCTGCCCGGCGACGCCCGCCAGACCCGGCTCGACCTGCTGAACTACGCGGCGACGCAGTTCGCGCAGAAGGCGCCCAACACCTGGGCGTACATGGACGGCGGCAACGCGACGTGGATCCCGGCGGCGACGATGGCCTCGCGGCTGAAGTCGGCGGGCGTGCAGTCCATCCACGGGTTCGTGCTGAACGTGTCGAACTTCTACACCACGGCCGACTCGACGACGTACGGCAAGGCGGTCGACGCGGCTCTGGGCTATACGGCACCGTTCGTCGTGGACACCAGCCGCAACGGCAGCGGCCACGGCACCGATTCGGAGTGGTGCAACCCGCCGAAGCGCAAGCTGGGCGCCCCGTCCCAGCTCGGCGGCGGCCCCGAGATGCAGCTGTGGATCAAGGTCCCGGGCGATTCGGACGGCAGCTGCGGCTACGGCACGGGCATCCCGGCGGGCACGTTCAGCCCGGCCCTGGCCACCCACCTCATCAAGGGCGACTGACCAGCGAGCAGCTGCGGGCCAGGTCGGCCGGGGTCGCGCCGGCCGGACGCGCGATCGTCCCCGAAGCCGGCGGACGCACCCCGCGCAGCCACCCGCCAAGCGCGTCGAACGCCGTCCGGAAGCACGGACCCAGTGGCCTCAGCTGGTCCGGATACACGTCGACCAGCCCGTCGACGTGGTTGCCGTCGACCACCCGGTAGTACCGGTGCAACGACCCGCGTCCCGCCGACGTGATCATCCGGTCGTACACATCGGAGTCCCGGGTGATCGGCAGCAGCGTGTCCAGCGTCCCGTGCAGCGTGAGCAGCGGCTTGCCGATCCGCCCGGTCAGCGAGATCCGCTCCACCGCTCGCGCCACCGAAGCGGGCCGCGAAGCATACGCGTAGTCCGCGTCACAGGACGGCGTTCCCGAAGCGCAGAAAGGAGTTCCGGCCGACAGCGAACCATCGAACGACGGGTCCACTTCCTCCCGGTAGATCCGCTGGGTCAGGTCCCAGTAGACGCGGTAGTGGTAGTCCCACAGGAATTCCGAGCCCGGCGCGAACCCGGCGTCCAAAATGGACTGGTGTGCCGACGGCGACCCCGCCGCGTAAGCCGGGTACGCCCGCAGCGCCGGCGGCAGGAACGTGAGCAAGTTCGGTCCATCGGCACGCCACAGCGTCCCCTCCCAGTCGACGCCCCCGTCGTAGAGCCACGGCCGGTTCTCCAGCTGCCACCGCACGAGGTACCCGCCGTTGGACAGCCCGGCGGCCAGCGTCCGCGTCACCGGACGGCGGTAGTGCGAAGCCGCGGCCGAGCGGGCGGCCAGCGTCAGCTGCGTGACGCGCGTGTTCCACTCGGCCAGCGCGTCACCCGGCCGGACGCCGTCGTCGTAGAACGCGGCGCCGGTGTTGCCCTTGTCGGTCGCGGCGAACGCGTAGCCCTCGGCCAGGGCCTGGTCGCCGATCGCGCGGTCGTTCGCGTACTGCCGCCGCACGCCCGGCGCACCGGAGACGACGAGGCCGCCGTTCCAGTGTGACGGCAGGCGCAGCACGAACTGCGAGTCGTGGTTCCAGCCGTTGTTCGTGTTCGCCGTCGAGGTGTCCGGGAAGTACCCGTCGACCTGCACGCCGGGCACCCGGCCGTACGTCGGCAGCCACGCCGACGTCAGCCCGGCCCAGTCCGCCTCGACGGTGTGCCCGGACGCGAGCGTGCCGGTCGTCGTCAGGTCGTCCAGGCACGCCGACACGGACTTCTCGGCCCCGGGCATAGCCACCCGGCAGCCCCCGGCCGAAGCCGACGCCGATGCGGGCAGCGCCGCCGCGAGCGCCCCCGCCAGAACCACGACCAGCCATCTGCGCACGGTCCACCTCCGGTCTCGTTGGAACAGAACCCAAGCGCGTGCCCCCGGCGAGAGCCATCCCGCCGGTCACCATGAATCGCCCCGGGGATGTGGTGGACGGCCACATGGTCCGAACCAGCGGACCGTCCTAGCGTCGCTGGAAACCCCTCTCAACGACGAGAAGGACGCCACCATGCGCAAGCTCGCCTTCGCCGGACTCGCCGCGATCACCGCCGCCGTGCTCACCACTGTCGGGGTGGCCTCCGCCGACCCGCCGCCGTCGTCCCTGGTGCAGGTGTCGAGCTTCGGGGCCAACCCCGGCGCGCTGGCGATGTACACCTACACGCCGTCCGGGCTGGAAAGCGGCCGCCCGGTGGTCGTCGCACTGCACGGCTGCACCCAGAGCGCCGCGGACTACTACGCCCACTCCGGCTGGCCCGAGCTGGCCGACAAGTGGCGCTTCGAGGTCGTGTTCCCGCAGCAGTCGACCGCGAACAACTCGCTGAAGTGCTTCAACTGGTTCTCCACCGCCGACGACACCCGGGGCAACGGCGAGGCCGCGTCCGTCAAGTCGATGGTGGACAAGGCGGTCGGCGATCACTCCTCGGACCGCTCGCGCGTGTTCGTGACGGGCCTCTCGGCCGGCGGCGGGATGACCGCGGACCTGCTCGCCGCGTACCCGGACGTCTTCGCCGGCGGCGGGATCAACGCCGGGCTGCCCGCGCAGTGCGCCACGAGCGTCACGCAGGCGACGAGCTGCCAGCAGAACAACCAGAACCTGACTCCGGCGCAGTGGGCGTCGAAGGCCACGGCGCAGTACCCGGGCTACGGCGGGCCGTGGCCGCGCGTGGCGATCTGGCAGGGCACCGGCGACTACACGGTCTACCCGGTCAACGGCACCGAGCTGCGCGACCAGTGGACCGCGGTGCACGGGCTCTCCCAGACGCCGACGAGCACCCAGTCCCTGCCCGGCGGCACGACGCTGACGAACTACGGCGACAAGGTCCAGCTGTACTCGATCGCCGGCATGGGCCACGGCACCGCGGTCGACCCGGGCACCGGCGCGACGCAGTGCGGCAGCACCGGCGCGTACTTCCTCGCCGGCATCTGCTCCAGCTACTACACGGGCGTGTTCTTCGGGCTGGACAAGGGATCCGGGACCACGCCGACCACCACTCCGCCGACGACCACCACGACTCAGCCCGCGGGCACGTGTGTCAACGCCAGCAACTACGCCCACACGCAGGCGGGCCGCGCGCACCAGAGCGCGGGTCAGGTGTACGCCAACGGCTCCAACCAGGCGATGGGCCTGTGGAACACGTTCACCACGCACGCCCTGCGCGAGACGTCCTCGGGCTACTGGGTCCTCGCCGACGGGCAGTGCTAGCCGAAGATCGGCATCGGGTTCAGGTTCTCGTACGCGGTGGGGGGCGGCCCCGCCGCCCCCCCCCCCCCCCCCCGGGGAGCAGCGGGCCGGGGCGCCATTAAGCAGGCCGGGCCCCCGCCCCCCCCGGCGCGCCCCCGCCGGCCCCGCCGCGCGACCGCCTCGGCGGGCGCGCGGCGCCGGTCGGCGAACTCCGGTCCTTCGAGGACCCCCATGAGACCCGGCTCCTCGACCCGCCACTCGCCGAAGCGGTGGAACGTGCGGGTCAGCGCGCGGCGGCTGTCCGGGTCGGCGAGCGCGGCCCGCAGCTGCCCCTCGCATCGCTCCACCTGACCGGCGAGCACGGCCGCGAGGAGGTCGTCGCGGGACGGGAAGTGCCGGTGGACGGTCGCGGGCGCCAGGCCCGCGCGCCGCGCGATCTCGCGCACCGGCAGGTCCGGGCCGTGCCGCGCGAACGCCGTGTGCGCGACCGCGACGAGGTGCCGCCGGTTGTCTTCGGCGTCCGCCCGGCGTTTCCGAGTCAGTTCGTCGCGCACGGCTCTCACTTCCCCGCTCGTCGCCGGTGATCACTCCTAGCGTAGGCGCGGTCAGGGTGTCCGATGTGGAGGAGTGATCGTGTTCGCAACCCGGTTCGAGCGGTTCGGCCCGCCCGAGGTCCTGTCGACGGGCGAGCTGCCGGAGCCGCACGCCGGGCCGGGCGAGGTGCGGATCCGCGTGCGGGCGGCCGGCGTCTCGCCGGTGGACCTGGCGATCCGCGCCGGGAAGTCGCGCTCGCCGATCACCCTGCCGCACATCCCGGGGGTCGACGCCGCGGGTGTCGTGGATGAAGCGGGCCCCGGTGTTTCGGTCGGCGAGGAGGTGTTCGGCGCGGTCGACGTCGCCCGGCTCGGCGGGGCGACCGCCGAGTTCGCCGTGCTGGCGTTCTGGGCGCCCAAGCCGGCGTCGATGCCGTGGGAGCAGGCCGGCGCGGCGGGCTCCGGGATCGAGACGGCCACCCGCTCGCTCGACCTCCTGGACGTCCGGGACGGCATGACGCTGCTGGTCGACGGCGCGTCGGGCGGGGTCGGCAGTCTCGTCGTGGGCCTGGCGCTCGCGCGGGGTGCGCGGGTGATCGGGACGGCCGGCGACCTGGAGTTCGTCGAAAGCCTGGGTGCCACGCCGGTTCCGTACGGTCCCGGCCTGGCCACGCGGGTGTCCGGCCGGGTCGACGCGGCCCTCGACGTCGCCGGCAAGGGCTCGCTGCCGGAGCTGGTCGCGCTGACCGGATCGCCGTCGTCGGTGGTCACGCTGGCCGACTTCAGCGGCCCGTCCCACGGCGTTCGCGTGTCGGTCGGCGCCCTGGGTGGCGAGCCGGACGGACGGCACGGTCTTTCGACGGCCGCGGCACTGTTCGAGGAGGGCCGGTTCCGCGTGCCGGTCGAGGAAGTGTTCACCGACGCGGCCGCCGCGCACACCGCCGCCGAACGTGGGCCACGGCGGGGAAAGCTGGTCGTGGCGGTCAGCGGGTAGTCGTCCGGACGGTCGCGGTCCACTCGGCCGGGCGCGGGACTTCCCGCTCGCCGAGGGCGATCAGGGCGCAGTCGCGGCCCTGTGCGAAGAGCGACTGCGCGATGGTCGTGAGGCCGGCGCGCTCCGCGTCCGGGTCGTCGTCCCAGCCGGCGACGGCGACGTCCTCGGGCACCCGCAGGCCGCGGCGGCTCGCGGCGTCGATTACGGCGAAGGCGAGCTGGTCGCTCATGGCGATCACGGCGTCGGGCTCGGTGTCGAGCAGCGCGTCGGCCATTTTCCCGGCTTCGTCGCGGTCGTTGCGGGCGATGACGGCGACCGGCAGGCCGTCCGGGTCGCCGAGGTGGTCGTAGATGCCGAGGAGCCGTTCACGGGTGACGGGGAACGCGATGTCCCGCGGTGCGGGCCCGGTTTCCAGTCTCGGGCGGCGATCGCGGTCGAAGGGGAAGCTCAGCACGGCCGGCCGGCGGGCGCCGGCGAACGTACGCGCGGCCAGCTCCCGCGCGGACGCGCGGTTGTCGATGCCGACGACCTGGGCTCCGGCGAACGCGGGCCCGCCGTGGATCGCGACCGGCTTGCCGAGGCCGCTCACGACGTCGAGCACCGGGTCCGTGTCGACGGTCGTCCAGACGATGTAGCCGTCGACCGACGCGGACCGGACGCGCTCGACGTCGTCGGCCGAGCCGGTGGTCGGGATGAGGTTCAGCCCGCTGCCGCGCTCGCGGCAGACCTCGGCGACGCCGGCGAGGAACCGGCGGGCCTGCGGGTCTTCGAAGGCGTAGGCGAGGTGTTCGCCGAGCACGACGCCGATCGCGCCGTTGTGACGGCGGCGCAGCGACCGCGCGGTGGGGTCCGGCCCGCGGTAGCCCAGCTCGGCGGCGACCTCGAGGACCCGGCGCAGCGTCTCCGGGGCGACCCGGTCGGGCTGGTTGTAGCAGTACGACACGGTCATCGCCGAGACGCCGCAGCGGCGCGCGACGTCCGCCATCGTCGGTCTGGACATGGGCCCACCTTAGCTGTGTATCGTTAAACAATGCTCGTCGAGCCCCGTACGCGGCTCGCGCTGGGAGCACTCAGCGCGGCCTGCTTCATGTCCGTGACCTCGGAGAACCTCCCGGTCGCGCTGCTGCCCCAGCTCGCGTCCGGGCTCGGCGTCGGTGATTCCGCGATCGGGCTGCTGATGACCGGCTACGCGCTGGTCGTGGCGGTCTCGGTGGTGCCGCTGGTGGCGTTGACCTCGCGCTGGGACCGCCGGACGACGGCGCTGGTGACGCTCGGGATGATCGTGGTGTCGAACCTGGTCCTGGCGGCGGCGGCGAACTACGCCGTGGCGGTCGCCGCGCGCCTGGTGGCGGCCGCGGGCCACGGCGTGTTCTGGTCGGTGGTGGCGTCGATGGCCGGCCGGCTCCTCGGCCCGGGCCAGGGCGGCCGCGCGACGGCGGTGGTGTTCGCCGGGAACTCCCTGGCGTTCCTGTTCGGACTGTCGGCGAGCTCCTGGCTGGGCGCGACCCTGGGCTGGCGGACGGCGGTGCTGGCGGTGGCGGGCGTCGCGGCCCTGACGGCGCTGGTCATCCGGCTCACGGTGGCTCCGATGCCGGCTGCGCCTGCTGTTCAAGGCCCGGTCGTCGCCGATCGCTCGTTGCTTCCGGTCCACCTGACGACGCTGCTGGTGGTGACCGGGCATTTCGCGGCGTTCACGTACATCACGGCGATCATCGCGCGGTGGGTCCACCTGACCGGCTCGTCGACGTCGTTGCTGCTGTTCGCCCACGGGGCGGCGGGCTTGCTGGGCTTGATCTTGATCGGCCGCCACATCGACGGCCACCCGCGGGCAACGGCGCTGGTGACGACGGGCGGCCTCGCGGTGTGCATGGCGGCGCTGCTGGTGTCGCCGGGTCCGGCCGTCGCAGGGGTGGCGATCGTGGCGTGGGCGGGACCGGCGGCGGGGATAGGTGTGGTGCTGCAGGCGGCGGTGCTCCGGGTGGCGAAGTCCCAGCCGGATCTGGCGTCGGCGGTGTACATCGTGGCGTTCCAGATCGGTATTGCTCTGGGGGCGGCGCTGGGCGGCCTGGGGATGGACCACGGGATGTTGCCGGTGGCGGTGACGATCGCGGCGGTTGGCGGGCTGGCATCGGCAGTTGTGGTGCGCCGGTCGGCGGCGTTCAAGTCACGCGTCTGAGCGGGCCCGTGGCCGCAGCCACTCTCGCGCTGCCGGCGAGCGGATCGCCCCGTTCGCGCTTTTCGCGCAGGCCCGCAACCCTCGCCGCTACGCCTCGCGCAACCGGTGCACCCGCAACGCCAACTGGATCTCCAACGCCCGGTCCGGCGCCTGCCACTCCTCCCCCAGCAGCGACGCCACCCGCTCCAGCCGCTGCACCACCGTGTTCACATGAACGTGCAGCACATCCTTCGTCCGCGCCAGCTGCGACCCACTCGCGAAGTACGCCCGCAGCGTCGCGACCAGCTCCGTCCCCCGGCGCGCGTCGTAGTCCAGCACCGGTCCCAATGTCTGCCGCACGAACACGTCCAAATCCGCGTGGTCACCCAGCAACTGGCCGAGAAAACCCAGCCCGGCCATTGCCGCACCTTCGCCCGTCCGCCCCAGCGCCAGCAACGCCCGGACACACCGCGCCGCCTCCCCATGGGCCGCGGCGATCGCCGACGGGCCGCTCGCCGGGCCCGCCGCTCCCACCGTCACCGGGCGGCCCGTCGCCGCACCGAGGTCGGCCGCCACCCGCCGGGCCAGCTCGTCCGGGTCGCCCTCTCCGAGGAGCACCACCTCCTCCGCGTGCACCCCCACCAGCGTCGCGTGCCGGGCCGCCGCGCTCGCCACGCGCCGCCGGGAACCGCCGTCCGCGTGAGCCACCAGCACCGCATGCGGGGCCGACAGGTCGATCCCCAGCCGGCGGCCGCGGGCCAGCAGCGCCCGCGGGTTGCGGTCGGGCGCCGTCAGCAAATCCGTCAGCAGCTCGCCGCGGACCTCGTCCTCGGCCCGCACCACCGATCGCCGCAGCATCAGCAGCAACGCCGTCACGACGCCCGCGCGCTCGAACAGCCGCCGGTCCGGGTCGGTCAGCCCGTCGCGGCCGGCCAGCACCAGGCTGCCGAGCAGCTCCGGACCGGCCTGCACCGCACACACCCACGTGTCCTTTGTAGACACAGCCCGCCCGGCGGCGCGGGCCGCGGCAAGGGCGTCCGGATCGAGCGCGGCCGGGGAGGCCGAACTGGCCAGCAGAGTGCGGTCGGCGTCGTAGACCGTGAGGTCGCCGTGCAGCACCCCGGCGACCGCCGCCGCGACCTCCGGCACGTCACCGCCGCGCAGCACCAGGTCGGTCAGCCGGTCGTGCGCGTCCTGGGCGCGTTCCATCGCCTCGGTGTGCGCGCGGATCGTCGCGTTGGCCTCGTTGAGCTCGGCGACGGCGCGCCGGGTCTGGTCGAGCAGGTTCGCGCTGTCGAGCGCGATCGCCGCGTGGTCCGCGAGCGACGACAGCAGCGCCACCTCGTCCGCGGAGAACTCCCGCGTCGCACGGTCGGACGCGAACAGCACCCCGAGCACCTTCGGGCCGATGGCCAGCGGGACGCCGAGGATCGCGGTCAGGCCCTCGTCCTGGACGCCGGAGTCGATGTGGTGCGTGTGCTTGAACCGGTCGTCGTGGAAGTAGTCCGCCGTCGCGTACGGCCGCGCGGTCTGCGCCACCAGCCCGCCGAGACCCTCGCCCATGCCGAGCACGATCTGCTGGAACTCCGCCGACACCGACCCGTCGCTGACCCGGACGTAGGTCCTGTTCTCGGCCTCGTCGTTGAGCGAGAGGTAAGAGACGTCGACGTTGAGCAGCGCCCGCGCCCGCCGGACGATCGAGCGCAGCACGGTGTCCGGATCGGACAGTGCGGCGAGCTCGCTCGCGGTGTCGAACAACGCGCCGAGCTGGGCTTCCCGCCGCCGGTGCTCGGCGAGCGTCTCGCGGATCCGCAGGGCCAGCTCGCCCGCGCTGGCCAGGGCCGTCAGTTCGGCCGGACCGAGAGCACCTTCGGCGCGGGCGGCCACGACGACGTGCGCCAGCTGCTCGCTGCTCGCCCCGGAGGCGAGCAGGTCGAGCAGCCGGCGCAGCGCGTCCGTGGGTGCGGTCACGGCCGTCATGCTAGGGCGAAACGGCCGCCGGCTCCGCCTCGACGCCCTCGTCGTGCAGCGATTCGCCGCGCGTCTCGCGGGCCGCGAGCAGGGCGATCACCGTGATCACACACATCGCCGCGACGTACAGCGACACCGGGATCGTGCTGCCCCAGGCGGAGAACAGCGCGACGGCGATCAGCGGGGCGACGGCACCCGCGGCGATCGACGACAACTGGCCGCCGACGGAAAGCCCGGTGTAGCGCACCCGCGTCGGGAACTGCTCGGCGAAGAACGCGGCCTGCGGGCCGTACATCGCGCCGTGCAGCACCAGCCCGACGGTCGCGGCCAGCACGATCACCGGCGACGACTTCGTGTCCAGCAGCGCGAAGAACGCGAAACCCCACAAGGCCATCCCGATCGCACCGAACAGGTACACCGGACGGCGCCCGACGCGGTCGGACAGCGCGCCCCACAGCGGGATCGCCACGAAGTGCACGGCCGAGCCGATCAGCACCGCGCTCAGGCCGACGCCCTTCGGCAGGTGCAGCCCGGTCGTGACGTACACGAGGATGAACGCCGTGATCACGTAGTACGAGACGTTCTCGGCCATCCGCGCGCCGATCGTGATCAGCACCTGGCGCCAGCTGTTGCGGAAGACCTCCACGACCGGCACGTGCTTGTCCGCGCGGTGCTCGGCCTGCTTCTGGGCGGCGAGGAACACCGGCGACTCGGAGACGGCCAACCGGATCCAGAGCCCGATCAGCAGCAGCACGCCCGAGAGCAGGAACGGGACGCGCCAGCCCCAGGCCATGAACGTCGCGTCGGACTGGGTAGCCGACAGGATCGCCAGGACGGCGGTCGCGAGAAGGTTGCCGCCGGGCGCGCCGCACTGCGGCCAGCTCGCCCAGAACCCGCGGCGGCGGTCGTCACCGTGTTCGGAGACGATCAGGACCGCCCCACCCCACTCGCCACCGAGCGCGAAGCCCTGGACGAGACGAAGCAGCGTGAGGAGCAGAGGTGCCGCGACGCCCGCGCTCGCGTACGTCGGCAGCACGCCCATCAGGCAGGTCGAGCCGCCCATCAGCACCAGGCTGACGATCAGGAGCTTCTTGCGCCCGAGCCGGTCGCCGTAGTGGCCGAAGACCAGGCCGCCGACCGGGCGGGCGAGGAACCCGACGGCGTAGGTCAGGAACGCCAGCAGCGTGCCGGTCAGCGGGTTCGCCGTCGGGAAGAACAGCTTGTTGAACACCAGCGCGGCGGCCGAGGTGTAGAGGAAGAAGTCGTACCACTCGATGGTGGTGCCGATCAGGCTCGCGCCGACGATCTTGGCGATCGCCGACCGGTTCGGTTGACTCACTGCGGGCTCCACTTCCTTGTGGTTGAGCGACACTCAGGCGGTTTTTAGGCAGCGGTCCAGCCGCCGTCGAGCGGGATGGACGCCCCGGTGACGTGGCCGGCGTGCGGCGAGCACAGCCACGTCACCAGGGAAGCGACGTCGTCGGCTTCGATGAGCTTCTTGATGGCGGCGCGCCGGAGGAGGACCTCGGCGACGACGTCCTCGCGCGGGATGTCGTGCTCGGCGGCCTGCGCGTCGATCTGCCCGTCGACGAGCGGGGTGCGCACGTACCCGGGGTTCACGCAGTTGCTGGTGACGCCGTGTTCGGCCCCTTCGAGCGCGGCGACCTTCGAGAGGCCTTCGAGCCCGTGCTTGGCGGCGACGTACGCGGATTTGAAAGCGGAGGCGCGAAGCCCGTGGACGCTCGACATGTTGACGATCCGGCCGAAGCCCCGCGCGTACATCGACGGGAGCGTGTGCCGGATGAGCAGGAAGGGAGCGGTGACCATCAGCGCCTGGATGCGGGCGAACACGTCCGGCGGGAAGTCTTCGAGCGGCGCGACGTGCTGGATCCCGGCGTTGTTGACCAGGACGTCGACCTCGGCGGGGAGGGCGTCGATCGTGCCGGGATCGGTCAGGTCGGCGACGTGCGCCCAGCCCCCGACCTCGGCGGCGACGGCTTCGGTGCGCTCGCCGTCGATGTCGACGACGTGCACCTTGGCCCCGGCCGCGGCGAGGGCGCGGACGCAGGCGAGGCCGATACCGCCGGCCCCGCCGGTGACGAGGGCGGTGCGCCCGTCCAGATCGCTGGTCATGGACGGGAACGGTAAGCGTGACCCGGGTCGCGGACCATGTGTGCGAGAGCCACAACCCGTCAAGATCCTGTGGTCACGACCGACACTCGTCGAGCACCGCCAGGTAGTGCACGTTCGTCATGACGCCCAGGACGTTGCCGAACGGGTCGACGAACGACGCCGTCACGAACCCGGGCCCGCGCTCGGTGATCGGCTCGTGCTCCTTCGCCCCCAGTTCGCGCAGGCGCGCGACGGTGGCCTCGAGGTCGTCGACGTGCCAGTAGACGATCTCGCCGCTCGCCCCACCCCGGCTCGCCGGGACGTACTTGCGGTCGATCAGGCCGAGTTCGTGCTGGTAGTCGCCGATCCGGAACTCGGCGTACCCGGGCCGCTGGAAGTACGGCTCGATCCCCAGGAACTCGGTGTACCAGGCCTGCGCGGCCGCGTGGTCGTCGGCGAAGTAGGAGACGGTGGCCATTCCTCGCAGCATGTCTGCTCCCTTGCGATCGGTGTGGAGCCATCATGCGCGGTGAAAGTGCGCACCGATTGAGCACTTTGTTTGCGAGACTTCTCCCATGCGCGCCGACCGTCTCGTGGCCACCCTCCTGCTGATGCAGACGCGCGGCCGCGTCACGGCCGCCGAACTCGCGGCCGAGCTCGAAATCTCCGTCGCGACGGCGCGGCGCGACCTCGAAGCGCTCTCGACGGCGGGAGTGCCCGTGTACCCGCAGCCTGGCCGCGGCGGGGGGTGGCGGCTGGTCGGGGGTGCGCGCACGGACCTGTCCGGCCTGACCGCGCGCGAGGCGCAGGCACTGTTCCTCCTGGCCGGCCCGGCCGCGGCGGCGGCCCCCGAAGTCAAGTCCGCGCTGCGGAAGCTGATGGGCGCGCTGCCAGGGACGTTCCGCGCGGACGCCTCCGCGGCCGCCGACGCCGTCCTCGTCGACCAGGCCGGCTGGGGCGAGCGCGTGAAGGACCGGCCGCCGATGGTCTCGCTGCTGCGAGACGCCGTCATCGCGCGCCGCCGCGTCCGGCTCACCTACGCCGGACGGGAGAAGACGGAACGGCTCGTCGACCCGTGGGGCCTCGTCGACAAGGACGACGTCTGGTACTTGGTCGCGGGGACAGCAAAGGGCCGCCGGACGTTCCGGGTGGATCGGATCGTCGAGGCAGCCGCCACCGACGAGGCCGCGGACCGCCCGGCGGACCTCGAACTGGCGAAGGTGTGGGAAGAAGTCGTCGAAGAAATCGAACGGCGCCGGTCACTGCTCACCGCGGACGTGGTGCTCGGCCGCCGCCACTTCGGCGTGCTGCGCGACCGGTTCGACCGGCACTGCGAACTGGTCGCGGACCTGCCGGGCGACCGGGTGCGGGCGAGGGTCGCGGCGCCCGCGCCGGTCATGATCGCGCAGGAGCTGGCGGGCTGGGGCGCGCTCGTCGAGGTCGAGTCCCCGGACTCCGTGAAAGCCGAGCTGGCCCGCCTGGGTTCCGAGCTCACTGCCCGGTACGCACCCAAATGTCTTGAATGACTCATTCAGGTCTTCCCACGTCCTGAATGAGTCATTCAAGACACCGGCGAGCGACTGCGCGCACGCCCCGTGGCCGCTATCCTCGGTGAACGGCGTTTATCACTCCACAGTGGACATTAGGAGGACCTACTACGAGTGTCCGTTACCCTCCGGTATCTGGCCGTTCGGAGTATCCGGGATCACCCGTTTGCTGTTACTGTGACGCCTCCGTGACCTGAACGTGTGTTCGGTGACACTTCGGTGAGGGCAGACCAAGATGCGTGACGATGTGGTCGAGGCGAGTGCAGTAGTAGGGCACACGCCGGACGTGGTGTGGCAGATCGTCGGATCGCCGGAATGGTATTCGCGGTTCGTCCCCGAGATCAGCGGGTGCGAGATCCACGAGCACGCCGCGCGCGGCCGGGGGCCCCGGGGCGTGATCCGGATCGCCCCCGAGCGGGGACGCATGATGGAGGCGCAGGTCCAAGCCGTCGTGTACCGGCCGGGCGAGCACGTCGTGTGGTGCGGCGTCCCCGACGAAGGCGCGTGGGTCTCGGTCGAGCTGAGACCCTTGGCCGGCGGCAAGACCGAGTTGTTCGTCCGGATGATGCTGCCGCCGTCGCACCAGGATCTGGTGTCGTCGGTGAAGAAGGACGTCCGCGCCCTCGGGCGGCGCCTCGACCTGTACCTGGGCGGGGAGTCCGACCCCAGCGCCGACAGCGACGGCAACAAGGCCACGAAGCTGCGCACCGCGAGCGTCCTGGTGCGCGCCGGCGTTCTCAGCGCGGGCCGTCCGGACAAGATCGCCCGCCAGCTCAACTCCCTCGCGCAGTGGGGCGCCACCATCGCCGGCGGCTACCAGGCCGCCGCGGCCCGCGTCCCCGACGAGCCCGCCCTGCACGACGAGCGCAGCCTCCGCACGTTCAAGCAGGTCCAGGAGCGCAGCGACCGGCTCGCGAACGGGCTGAGCGAGCTCGGCGTCGGCGAACGCGACCGGATCGCGCTGATGTGCCGCAACCACGCCGCGATGGTCGAGTCGTTCGTCGCCGCCAGCAAGCTCGGCGCCGACCTGATCCTGCTCAACACCGGCCTGTCCGCGGCTTCGGTCAAGGACGTCCTCGCCGAGCACGGGCCCGCCGCCGTGCTGGCCGACGACGAGTTCGCCCAGACCATCGCGAACGTCCCGGGCGAGTTCGCCCGGATCAGCACGTGGCCGGACGCCGAAACCGGCTACCCGACCGTCGACGAGCTGATCCACGCCGCGCCCGCCGACCCGCCCAAGCCGGTCGACCGGCCGGGCCGGGTGGTCGTGCTCACCTCCGGGACCTCCGGGACGCCGAAGGGCGCGCGCCGCCCCACGCCCAAGGGCATGGGGACGGCCGCGGCGATCCTCGACCGCATCCCGCTGCGCGCCGGCGACCGGATCCTCGTCGCGGCACCGCTGTTCCACAGCTGGGGCCTCGCCGCGATGCAGCTCGGCATGGCGCTGCGGGCGTCACTCGCGCTGATCCGCAAGTTCGACGCCGAGGAGACGCTGCGGGCGATCGCCGAGCAGAAGTGCGACGCGCTGTTCGCCGTGCCGATCATGCTGCAGCGGATCATGGACCTGCCCGAGCGGGTGCGGGCGCGCTACGACCTGTCGTCGCTGCGGATCGTCGCGAGCAGCGGGTCGGCGATGTCCGGCACGTTCGTCACGCAGTTCATGGACACCTTCGGTGACGTCCTCTACAACTTCTACGGCTCGACCGAGGTGTCCTGGGCGAGCATCGCCGACCCGGGCGACCTGCGCGCGGCGCCGAGCACGGCCGGGCGCTGCCCGCTCGGCACGCGCGTCGCGATCCTCGACGAGGACCGCAAGCCCGTCCCGCCGGGTGGCGAGGGCCAGATCTTCGTCGGAAACGACATGCTGTTCGACGGCTACACCAACAGCAAGGACCCGGCGCGCGCGGCGGACCTGATGGCCACCGGCGACGTCGGCTACCTCGACGCGGCGGGCCGCCTGTTCGTCACCGGCCGCGCCGACGAGATGATCGTGTCCGGCGGCGAGAACGTGTTCCCCCGTCCGGTCGAGGAAGCGCTGGTGGCGCTGCCCGGCGTGCACGACGCGGCGGTCGTCGGCGTGGCGGACGCGGAATGGGGCCAGCGCCTCGCGGCGTACGTCGTCCCGCGGCGCGGCGCCTCGCTGCACGCGGAGGACATCCGGGCCTACATCCACCAGCGGCTGGCCCGGTTCGCCGTCCCGCGTGACGTGTACTTCGTGCCGGACCTGCCCCGCAACGCGACGGGCAAGATCCTCAAGCGCCTGCTGCACGACGACACCTGGCCGGTCAGCAGCGAGTACTGAGGCCCCTCAACCGACCGGCTGGCGCAGTACCGTCCTGAGCTTCGCCGGCTCCACGCGCCGTGGGTCGCCGAGGTAGACCTCGTGGTGCAGCCCGGCCGGCTCGAGCCCTTGCCGCTCGAGGAACTCGCCGTGCAGGCGGGCGAGCAGCGGACCTTCGTCGTCGTACGAGCCGACGTGGAGCGCCTGCGCGCACCGGCCCTCGTGCAGCTTCTCGAGCCGGACGGGCGCGTCGATCTTCTTCTTGCGCCGCACGGATTCCCGGGCTTCCTCGACCGCGTCCTCGCCGATCCACGCAGGCTGGGAGATGAGCATCGTCCACTGCCAGGAATCCTTGGCCCGCACGGTGAACGCGGTGTAGTCCTCGGCCCACCACAGGCCTTCCAGCGGCCCGACGACGAAGTCCTCACCGGTGCGTTTGGTCGTCATCTTGATCGTGTAGGCGAAGGCGTAGAGGGCTTCGACGGCTCGCGCGTAGCTCTCGGCGGTGTTCGGGTTGCCGCGGCCGTCGATCGCGAGGAACTGCTGCTCGGGCACGTCGAGCAGGGCCCAGTCGGTGTTCTTCGGCGCGTACAGCTGCTTCAGGTCCTTCTTGACGTCGTAGGGCATCAGGTCATTCCTTCCAGCCACGCGGCTTCCGCTTCGAGCTGCGCGATCGAGTAGTCGAAGATCGCCCGGACGAACGGCGGGGCCTCGACCTCGGCCGCGCGGCGGACCTCGGCCAGCCGCTGCGCCACCGCTTCGGCGCGCCGGGCCAGCGCGTTCGCGAGCCGCTCGGGTGGGATGGCCGGACTGTTGGCCAGCCCGGCCAGCACCGGCGGGTGCACCGGGCGCAGTTCGGCGATGGCCGCCTCCGCGGCCTCCGCACACGCCCGCCGGCCCGCGTCCGTCGCCGTGTACGTCTTCTTGGCCTTCGCGTGCGCCCGCTCCCCCGCGACCTCGGCGACCAGGCCGCGGTCGCGGAGTTTGCCGAGCACGTAGTAGATCGAACTGAAGCCGAGGGCGGTCCAGTCGCGCATGCCGCGTTCCGAGACGACCTCGTCCAGTTCGTAGCCGTGCCTCGGCCGCTCGACCACGAGGCCGAGCACCGTCAGTTCCGCGTCGGTCAGCACCGGACTATTCTAGCTCTAGAATACTGACTCTGGTCAAGGTCGCCGGAAATTGTCGGTGGGTGCTGGCATGCTTCACCGGGTAAGCCTCCCCGGGCCACTAACCTGGGGAATCCGACCGGATGGCAAAGGAAACCAGTGGGGGGACAGGTGGTGACGGCGGTGCCGTGGACCGCGGAACGCGTGGCCGGGCTCGCGCCGGATCCCGCTTCGGAGAAGGCGGGCCGGGCGCTGGCCGCGCCGGCGAAGTGGTCGGGCGCGGGTGCGTCCGAAGACGCCGTGTGGGGATTCTGCCAGGGCAGCGGCAAAAAGCCGTACCAGACGTGTGTCGAGCTCGCCGAGCCCGCGTTCCGGTGTTCCTGTCCCAGCCGGAAGTTCCCGTGCAAGCACGCGCTCGGGTTGCTGATGCTGTGGGCCGCGCGGCAGCTCGACACGGCGGAGCCGCCCGAGTGGGTGCACACCTGGCTCGCCGAACGCGCCGATCGCGCCCAGCGAGCCGAAAAACGCGCGGAAGCGGCCGGCCCCAAGGACGAAGAGGCCGCCGCGCGCCGGGCCGGTGAACGCGCCGCGCGCGTCGAAGGCGGTGTCGCCGAGCTGAAAGTCTGGCTGACCGACCGGATCGGCGCGGGTTTCGCCGGTTTCGAGCGCAGCGGTGGTGAAGAGCTGCGCACGGTGGCCGCGCGGATGGTCGACGCCCAGGCGTCCGGCCTGGCAGGCGGCCTTCGCCGGGCGGCGGGGATCGTCGGCCGCCGCGACTGGCCGGAGGCGCTGCTCGGCGAGCTGTCGCTGCTGTACCTGCTGGCGGACGCGGCGACCCGGCTGGCTTCGCTGCCGGTTCCACTGGCGGAGACGGTCCGGACGCGGCTCGGTTTCTCGGTGGAGACGGCGCGAGTCCTGGAAAGCGGCGAGCGTGTGTCGGACGAGTGGCTGATCACGGGCGCGGCCGACGAGGAGAACGACCGGCTGTTGACGCGCCGCACGTGGCTGCGCGGCCGGCTCACGGGCCGTGACGCGCTGGTGCTGTCGTTCGCGCCGCCCGGGCGTCCGCTGGACGCGTCGTTGCCACCCGGGCACCTGCTGACGGCGGAGCTGGCGTTCTACCCGGGCGCGGCGCCCATGCGAGCACTGGTGGCCGAGCGCGGCATCCCACTGCCGGCCCCGGCCGCCGAGGGCGGTTCGATCTCGGAGGCGCTGGCGGCGTACGCGCGGGCGATGGCGGCGGACCCGTGGCTGGAACGCTGGCCGGTCCTGCTGTCCGACGTGACCCCCGCCGAACACGCGGGCGGCTGGTGTCTGTCCGAAAAGGACGGAACCGCACTGCCGCTGGTGCCGTACGCGTTCCCGTGGTCGCTGCTGGCGATGTCGGCCGGCAAGCCGCTGACGGTGGCGGGCGAGTGGAGCCAGTCAGGGTTGCGGCCGCTGATGTGCTGGCAGGACGACCGGGCGGTGCGCCTGTGACTCCCGGTTTCCGTTCCCCGAACCACGATCACGAACAGGAGGTCCGACCGTGAAAGCCTGGGAAGACCTCGTCGGCACCGCGCTGCTCGGCACCCGCCGGCGCACCCTCGACCCCGCCACCCAGCCACCCGCCGTCCAGGACCTCATCGCAGACCGTGCCGATCCCGCGGAACAGCTTCTCTCCGCGGCGGCCGTCCTGACCACCTACCGGCGGGCCGGGCGCCGGCCGCTCCACGATGTCCGTCCCCTGCCCGTCGCCGCGGCCGACGAGCGGCCCTTCGTCCCTCCGCTCGCGCGGGAACGGCTGGCCCGGCTGCTCGCCGCCAGCCATCCCGATCTCCTGCTCGAATGGCTCGGCATCGTCGCCGGCACGGACTACCGCGTCCCGCCCGAAACCCTCCCGCTGCTCGCCGAAGCCGCGCGCAGCAAGGCCGCTCTGCGGGGGCCGCTCGTCGCCGTCGCCGGGCCGGTCGGGGCGTGGCTCGGGCAGCGCAACCCGGACTGGGCCTTCCTTTCCGCGCCGCCCGAGGAAGGACAAGACGTCTGGCAGTACGGCAGCCTCGCCCAGCGCCGCCGCTGGCTGGCCGCCAAGCTGGCCGACGAGCCCGCCGCCGCCCGTGAAGCACTCCAAGGGTCCTGGAAGAGCGAACCCGCCGACGTCCGGTCGGACTTCCTCGGCGTGCTCGCCGGACACGTGGGCGCCGAAGACGAAACCTTCCTCGAAGCCGCCCTCACCGATCGGGCCGCCGCCGTCCGGGAACGGGCCGCCGACCTGCTCGGCCGGCTGCCCGGCACGCGGTACGGCGAGACCATGGCCGACCGGCTGCGACCGCTCGTCCGCCGGAAGGGCCGGGTGCTCGAAGTGTCCGTCCCCCAAGGCGAACGCGGCGAAGGCACCGTCCGGCTGCGCACCCTCGCCGCCGCCGCTCCCCTGGCCTTCTGGACCGAGTTCGGCCCGCCCGCCGAAGTGGTGCGGATGACCGTCGAGGGCTGCCCGGCCGGCGTGCTACGCGACTCCTGGGCCACCGCGGCCCTGCGCCAGCGCGACGAAACCTGGGCGCAGGCGCTGATCGGCGCCGACCCCGGCGGCCGCACCACGCCCCCGCTGCTCGGCGTGCTGAGCCCGGGGAGCCAGGCCGCCACCGTGGGGCACCTGGTGAGCCGGCTGCCCGTCGAGTCGTTCGCGCGGCTGGTGCACGAGCTGCCCCGGCCGTGGACGAAGGAGCTCGGCACCGCCCTGCTCGACTGGATCGCCCGCCAGGACGACCATCGCCTGGTCTCGCACGCCGCCGTCGTGATCGCCCGCGCGGTCCCCGCGGCGTGCCTCCGCCACCCGCTCGCCACCACCCGCCTGACCATGGACGCCGGTCCGTGGCGCCGGGCGCTCACCGAAACGCTGAACTTCCGCCGCGAAATGTACGAGGAGCTCGCATGACCGCCGCCACCGTCCTCCGGCCGCACGCCGAACAGGACCACGCCGCCGAGCTGGCCGCGCTGGCCGCCGCCGACGACCGGGCCAAGCCGCCCAACTGGAACCTGTCCCCGTGGGCCGTCGTCGAGTACCTGCTCGGCGGCACGCTGGCCGACGGCACCGTCATCACGCCGAAGTACGTCGGCCCGCGGCGGCTGATCGAGGTCGCCGTCGCGACGCTCGCCACCGATCGCGCGCTGCTGCTGCTCGGCGTGCCCGGCACGGCGAAGACGTGGGTGTCCGAGCACCTCTCCGCCGCGATCAGCGGGGATTCGACGCTGCTGGTGCAGGGCACCGCGGGCACGTCGGAGGAGTCCATCCGCTACGGCTGGAACTACGCCCGGCTGATCGCCGAAGGCCCGAGCGCCGCCGCGCTCGTCGAAAGCCCGCTGCTGCACGCGATGCGGGACGGCAAGCTCGCCCGGCTCGAGGAGCTGACGCGCATCCCGGCCGACGTCCAGGACTCGCTGATCACGGTCCTGTCCGAGAAGACGCTGCCGATCCCGGAGCTGGGCACCGAGGTGCAGGCGCGGCCGGGCTTCAACCTGATCGCGACGGCGAACAACCGCGACAAGGGCGTCAACGAGCTGTCGAGCGCGCTGCGGCGGCGGTTCAACACCGTCGTGCTGCCGCTGCCGGACAGCGCCGAGGCGGAGGTCGAGATCGTCAGCCGGCGCGTCGCCGAGCTGGGCACGTCGCTGCAGCTGCCGGTGGAAGCCGCCGAGCTGGCCGAGATCCGCCGGGTGGTCACCGTGTTCCGCGAGCTGCGCTCAGGCCGCACCGAGGACGGCCGCACGGCGGTGAAGTCCCCGTCCGGCACGCTGTCGACGGCCGAGGCCATCAGTGTCCTGACCGGCGGCCTCGCGCTGGCCACGCACTTCGGCGACGGCGTGCTGCGCCCGCACGACGTCGCGGCCGGCATCCACGGCGCCGTGGTCAAGGACCCGGTGGCCGACCGCGCGATCTGGATCGAGTACCTCGAGACGGTCATCCGCGAGCGCGACGGCTGGGCCGACTTCTACCGGGCGGGCCAGGAGCTTTCGTGACGACGCACCTGCTCGGCATCCGCCACCACGGCCCGGGTTCGGCCCGGGCCGTGGCGACGCGGCTCGCGCAGCTCGAACCCGACGTCGTGCTGATCGAAGGCCCGCCCGAGGCCGACGTCCTGGTCGAGCTGACCGAAGACCCGGCAATGGCGCCGCCGGTCGCACTGCTGGCGTACGCGACCGACGATGTCTCGCGCGCCGCGTTCTGGCCGTTCGCCGTCTTCAGCCCGGAGTGGCAGGCGCTCGCCTACGCGCGCGAAGCCGGGATCCCGGTGCGGTTCTGCGATCTCCCGGCCGCGAACACGTTCGCCGCGGTGCCGGACGAGCACGCCGGGCCGCCCGGCGACCCGCTGGCCGCGCTGGCCTCGGCCGGCGGGTACGACGACCCGGAACGCTGGTGGGACGACGTCGTCGAGTCGCGGCGCGGCGACGACAACCCGTTCGAGGTGATCGCCGAGGCGATGACCGCGTTGCGGGAGGACGAGGAACCGCCGCGTGGCAACGAAGCGCGGCGCGAGGCCTACATGCGGTCGGTGCTGCGCCGCACCCGCAAGGACGGCTTCGAGAACATCGCCGTCGTCTGCGGGGCCTGGCACGTGCCCGCACTCGCCGACCCGCTGCCGCCGGCGTCGCACGACCAGACCGTCCTCAAAGGACTGCCGAAGCGCAAGGTCGCGTGCACGTGGGTGCCGTGGACCCACGGGCGCCTCGCGACAGCCAGCGGCTACGGCGCGGGCGTGCGCTCGCCGGGCTGGTACCACCACCTCTTCACCACGGCGCAGGACGTCACCACGCGCTGGCTGACCGGCGTCGCGGCGGTGCTGCGGGAGGAAGACCTGCCCGTCTCGACTGCCCACGTCATCGAGGCGGTCCGGCTGTCCGAAACCCTGGCGACGCTGCGCGGACGGTCGTCGGCCGGGCTGGCCGAGGTCACCGAAGCCACCCGATCCGTCCTCTGCGGCGGTGACGAGGTGCAGGTCGAGCTGGTCACGCGGCGGCTGGTGGTCGGCGAACGGCTCGGCGAGGTGCCCGACCGGGTCCCGCAGCCGCCGCTGGCCGCGGACCTGACCGCGACGGCGAAACGCCTGCGGCTCAAGAAGGACCCGATCGTCAAGGAGCTCGACCTCGACCTGCGCACGCCCGGCGGGCTCGACCGCTCGAAGCTGCTGCACCGGCTGCGGATCCTCGGCATCGAGTGGGGCAGCCGGGAGGCGTCGGCGCGGCGGAACCGGGGCACGTTCCGGGAGACCTGGGCGCTGTGCTGGGAACCGGCGTTCGAGGTCGACCTGGTCGCGGCCGCGGTGCACGGCACCACCGTGCCGTCGGCGGCCACGGCGGCGGTCCGGGACACCGTCGAGGGCACGCCCCCGCTGGACGAGGTGACCACGGCCGTCGAGAACTGCCTGCTCGCCGACCTGCCCGAGGCGCTTCCCGAGGCGCTCGCGGCCCTCGACGCGCGGGCGGCGGCGGACGCGGACGTCGCCCGGCTCATGTCGGCGCTGCCCGCGCTGGCCAGGGCGACCCGCTACGGGAACGTCCGCGGCACCGACACCGGTGCGCTGCGCGCGGTCGCCGACCGCATGCTCGACCGGATCTGCGCCGGGCTGCCGCCGGCGACGCACGGGATCGACGACGACGCCGCGGCACGCATGGCCCAGCTCGTCGACGGGGTGCACGACGCGACGTCCCTGCTGGGCGACGACCCGAAGGAGCGCTGGCTCGCGGCGCTGGCGCGGCTGGCCGAACGGCCGTCGCTGCCCCCGTTGCTGGCCGGCCGGCTCACCCGGATCCTGCACGACGCCGGGCTGCTCGACGCGCTGGACATCGAACTGCGGCTGGGCCGCGCGCTCACGCCGGGCATCGCGCCCTCGGCGGGCGCGGCGTACGTCGAGGGCTTCTTCGACGGCGGCGCGCTACTGCTGGTGCACGACGAAGGCCTGCTGCGGGTGATCGACGCGTGGCTCGCGGCGATCCACGCCGATGTGTTCACCGAGGTGCTTCCGTTGCTGCGCCGGACGTTCGGCGCGTTCAGCGGGCCCGAGAAGCGAGCGATCGGGGACCGCGCGGCCGGGCTCACCGGCGCCACGACGGTCGTGGCGATGGCCGAAGAACTGGACGAGGACCGGGCCGAGCGGGTGCTGCCGGTGCTGGCGACTTTGCTGGGGGTGGGGGTGTGAACACCGATGTCGAGCGCACGCGGCGCTGGCGGCTGGTGCTGGGCGCCGAGGGCGCGGGCGCCGGGTCGGGGCTGTCCGACGCGGAACTGTCCGATGAGGACAGTGGCGTCGACTCGGTACTCGCCGCCCTCTACGACAAGCCGGACGAGGAGGCGGCGGGCGGGCCGCGCAGCGCGAACCTGGGCGCGTCGGCGCCGCGGGTCGCACGCTGGCTGGGCGACATCCGGCGCTACTTCCCGAGCACCGTCGTGCAGGTGATGCAACGCGACGCGGTCGACCGGCTGGGCCTGACTCGGATGCTGCTGGAGAAGGAACTGCTCTCGGCGGTCGAGCCGGACGTCCACCTGGTCGGGACGCTGCTGTCGCTGAACGGCGTGCTGCCGGAGGAGACCAAGGAGACCGCGCGCGAGGTCGTCCGCAAGGTGGTCGAGGAGCTGGAGGAGCGGCTAGCCGAGCGCACGCGCGCGGCGATCAAGGGCGCGCTGGACAAGGCGTCGCGCACGCAGCGGCCCCGGCCGGGCGACGTCGACTGGGCGCGCACGATCCACCGGAACCTCAAGCACTACTCCCCCGAGCTGGGCACGATCGTGCCGGAGCAGCTGGTCGGGTACGGCCGGCGTCAGCAAGCGGTGCAGCGCGACGTCATCCTGGCCGTCGACCAGTCGGGCTCGATGGCGGAGTCGGTGGTGTACTCGGGACTGTTCGGCGCGGTGCTGGCCTCGATGCGGGCGCTGAAGACGTCGTTCGTCGCGTTCGACACGGAGGTCGCGGACCTCACCGAGCACCTCGCCGACCCGGTCGACGTGCTGTTCGGCACCCAGCTGGGCGGCGGCACGGACATCAACCGGGCGATCGCGTACTGCCAGGGCCTGGTCGAACGCCCCGAGCGGACGCTGCTGGTGCTGATCAGCGACCTGTACGAGGGCGGCAACGAGGACGAGCTCCTGCACCGGATCGCGGAGCTGGCCGGCACGGGCGTCCAGGTGGTGACGCTGCTGGCCCTGTCCGACTCGGGCGCGCCGTCGTACGACCACGAGAACGCGGCGGCCCTGGCGGAGCTGGGCATCCCGGCGTTCGCGTGCACCCCGGACCAGTTCCCGGAGCTGATGGCGGCAGCGATCCGGGGTGACGACCTGCAGGCTTGGGTGGCCCGGGAGACCAGCTGAGTTGCGGAATGAAACCGACTGGCCGGCGGTTGAGAGGAGAGCGGGACGCACTCGGGGCCCGCACCGCCGACCAGGAAGGGACGGCTCACCATGAAGGTTCGCAGCTCGGTCCGTTCGCTCGCCCGTCAGCCGGGCGCCCAGGTGATCCGGCGCGGTAACCGCGTGTTCGTGATCAACAAGGACAACCCGCGCTCGAAGGCTCGTCAGGGCTGACTCGGCGCGGCTGCCCGGTCCTCCGCGCGGCCGAAACGCATCACGCCGTCGTCCACGCGGTTGAACCGCATGTCGGCCAGATCCAGCAAGTAGTTCTGGCGCATCATCCAGGGCCGCTTCTCGCCTTGCTTCGGCAGGCCGGAGGCGGCCCTTTTGATGTACCCCGACGCCAGGTCCACGATCGGCCGCGGCCGGCCCGCCGTGGAAGCCGACGCCGCGTCCGGGGCGCAGTACGCGTACCCGTGCCGGTCCAAGTACCCCAGCAGCCGGCACATGTACTGGGACGTCAGGTCGGCCCGGAGCGTCCACGAGTTGTTCGTGTAGCCCACGCACCACGCCAGGTTCGGGACGCCGCCGAACATCATGCCCTTGTACGCCCGCTGGTCGCCGGGAGAAATCGCGCGGCCGTCGACCGTCAGTGCGATCCCGCCGAAGGCCACCAGGCGCAGGCCCGTCGCCGTCACGATGATGTCGGCGTCCAGCGAGCGGCCCGACTCCACCAGCACTCCGGACGCCGTGAACCGCGAAATCCGGTCCGTCACGATGTCCGCTTTGCCCGAGCGCAGCGCCCGGAACAGGTCCGCGTCCGGCACCAGGCACAGCCGCTGGTCCCACGGGTCGTACGACGGCACGAAGTGCGGGTCCACCGGGATCGACGCCGGCAGCTGCGCCGCCACGCGGTCCCGCAGTGCCTGGGCCGCCCGGCGCGGCAGCCGCCGCATGAGCTGGAAGAACAGCGTCCCCATGACCACGTTCTTGCCCCGCACCACCCGGTGCGCGAGCTTCTCCGGCAGCAGCGCGCGGATCCGGTCGGCGAGGGCGTCCTGGCCCGGCCGCGCCACGATGTACGACGGCGAACGCTGCAGCATCGTCACCCTGGCCGCGCGTTCGGCCATCGCCGGGACCAGCGTCACCGCCGTCGCGCCGCTGCCGATCACCACGACCCGCTTGCCCGTGTAGTCCAGCGAAGCGGGCCAGTGCTGCGGGTGCACGATCTCGCCCGCGAACTCGGCGCGGCCCGGGAAGTCGACGACGTGCCCGGACTCGTACGAGTAGTAACCACTGCACAGGTACAGGAACCGGCACGTGAACGTCGCCCCGTGCTCGGTCGAGACCGTCCAGAGCGCGTCAGAAGACGACCACGAAGCCCGCACGACCCGATGGCCGAAGCGGATCCGGTCGACGACACCGTGCGCCGCCGCCGTCTCCCGGATGTACGTCAGGATCGACGGGCCGTCGGCGATCGCCTTCGGGTCCTTCCACGGCCGGAACGGGTAGCCGAGGGTGAACATGTCCGAATCGGACCGGATGCCCGGATAGCGGAACAGGTCCCAGGTGCCGCCGATGGTGTCCCGCGCCTCGAGGATGGCGTACGTCTTGCCCGGCAGCCGCTCCTGCAGCCGGCAGGCCGCGCCGACCCCGGACAGGCCGGCGCCCACGATCAGGACGTCCACGTGCTCGGCGGTGGTCATGAAATCCAGCGTAACGGAGGTGGGGACCCCGCCGAGCCGGGTCGGGGCACCGGCCCGGCGGGGAAGACCTCTTCAGTTTTCGGAGGGTCCGGGTGGCGAAGCCCCCGGCCGGGGCGAAGCCCCGCATGTCACAGCGGAACGACCTTCGTCGCCCCGCAGGAGCCCTTGAGCGGCACCGTCACGGACTTCCCGTGCACGGTCACGGTGACGCTGTCCTGCGTCTGGGTCGGGTCCGAAACCGCCAGCACCCGCCGGTAGCCGGACCGCCCCACCGCGACCGACGCGGGCCCGGAGACGCGCACGTCATCGACCGAGCCCGCCGCGAAGAAGTTCGCCAGCAGGGTGTCACCGGCCCGCACCGCCTGGACCGTCGCGGTGTTCGCCCGCACCTGCCACGCCCAGGACGCGCTGACCGTGCCGAGGACCGACGCCCCGGGCAGCACCGCGTACGAGTATCTCGCGTCCGAAGGCTTGACGCCGTGCTCCAGCACCAGCTTCTGGTACCGGCGCGTGTTCGGCGTCGTGGTGCCTTTGGTGTTGGCGCCGGTGTCGATGTCGCGCCACGCGCCCGTGCGGTCCTCGCGCAACGCCGTCACCGAAGCGTCGTCGAGGAGCACGTACCCGCCGACGTTCTCCAGGTGCACCCAGTGCGGCCGCCGCAACGCGGAAGCCTTCCCGAGGTCGGTCGCGACGCGCCGGAAGTCGACGGTCAGCGCACCGCGGCCGCCCTCCCCCAGGTTGCGGTTCTCGATCGTCGTGCGCACGTTCGACGCCGACGTGCTGGTGATCCCCGCGCCCAGGCAGACGATCCCGGGCGGCGTGAAGAACCACGACTTCTTGGCGACCAGCGACCCGTCCCACGACTTGAAGTCCATCGCGAAGGCGCCGTGCTCGTCGTCCCAGCGGACGCCGCCGGTGTGCGGGTTGGGGCCGACCGGCACGTTGCCGAACTTCGGGTCGACCGGGCCGTCGTTCTCGGTCGTGCCCGGCAGCAGCAGCGGGTCGACCGTCGGCCAGTACGCGTCGGTGTAGTGGCCCTTGGCGTTCGGCAGGAACGTGTAGAGAACGCCGTCGCCGACGTAGTAGCCCTTGAGGTTCTGGCCGTTGATGGACTCGTAGCGCGAGATCCGCGTCGAGCTGACACCCAGCGACGCCGACCAGCCGTCGGTGACGTGCACCAGCCGGTCCTGCTGGCCGAAGTCCCGGTGCGTGGCGACCACCCGCGCCGGGCGCGCGCCCGAGGCCAGCATGTCCTGCGCGAACTCGATCCCCGGCGTCGCCACCAGGTCCGGGCCGGGCGCGAACCGCTCCGGGTCGGGGATCTTCAGGAACGGCGCGTACGTGCCTTCCTTGAGCCACTTCGCGGCGAGGGCGTTCAGGTCGGTCTTCGTCTTCCCCGACGCCGTGCGGGCCAGGACCAGCGTCGCGACCGTCAGCTGGTGGCCGATGTCGTGCCCGGTCTCGCCCTGCCGCGAAAGCATCCGGCCGCGCACCGGTTCCATCAGCGCGCCCGCGTAGACGAACGGCGCGAAGCTGTCCGCGACGAGCGCGTAGATCTTGTCCTTCAGCGGCTGCGGGAGCGCGAACTCCGTGCCCTGCGTGACATGGATGGCGCCGGCGAGCGCGGTGAGCAGGACGATGCCGTAGTGCCCGGGGTACGGGATCGTGTCGTGCTGGATGAACGAGCCGTCGACGTGGAAGCCGTCGCCGGCCGCGCGGTCCAGCTTGGCGACGACGCTCGCCGCGCCCCCGCCGGCGACGTCGGTGAGCGCGTCGATGCCCGTCTTGATCCACGCCGTTTCGCCGATCAGGGCGCCGGCGACGATCGAGATCAGGCCCTTGTCCGCGCGGTTCGCGCCGGTCTCGACGAGCGCGGTGTTGTTCGCGCGGACGTTCGGGTTGCCGACGAACCGCTTGATCGGGCTCACGTACCGGGCCAGCTCGTCGGCGGTCAGCTGGTCGGCGACCACCGAAAGCGTGTGCAGCACGTAGTACGGGACGCCGATCTCGTAGGTGTACCAGTTGCCGATCTCGCCGACCTGCGGGTTGTACTGGCTCGCGTAGATCAGCTCGAGCGCCGCCTTGATCCGGTCGAGCACCACCGGGTCGCCGGACAGCGCGCCACCCGGCGTGCCCCAGTCGACGGCGATCGCGCGCAGCCGGGCGTACATCGACGTCGTATAGTCGCTGCCCGGGCCGAGCGGCAGGTCCGTCCACAGTGGAGCACCGCCGCCGGCGACGGACAGGCTCGCGTTGTACGCCTTCGCGACGCGGCCCAGGTTGGCCAGCGCTTCGGTGCGTTCCGGCGACGGCCGGTTGATGCCGGTCTGCAGCTGCCGGTAGGCGGCGACGATCGGCGCGGTGGCCGTCGGCACCCCACTGGCGGCGGGGGCTGCGGTCGGGGCCGCCGAAGCGAACGCGGGACGGGTGAGGAACACGGTGGAAGCGGCCGCCAGGGCGCCGCCGCGCAGGGCGTTTCTCCGGTTCACGGGCATGACAATGCCTCCCAGGATCAAGACATCCTCGGCTTGCGGGGAAAGGGCGATTCAGTTGTGCGGCGGCGTTGTGGAGCGCCCCGGCACTTTCACGTGAAAGTGCCGGGGCCAGGTGGGCACTTTCACGTGAAAGTGCCGCGTTGTCGGGTCAGCGGGTTCCGTTGGTGCGGCGGGGCAGCTGCCAGGGGTTGGCCTCCTGCAGGGGTTCGGGCAGCAGCGTGTCCGGGAAGCCCTGCCACGCGAGCGGGCGCAGGAAGCGCTCGATCGCGGCGGTGCCGACGGACGTCGTGGTCGGGGCGGTCGTGGCCGGGTAGGGGCCGCCGTGCTCCTGGGCCCAGCTCACCGTGACGCCGGTGGGCCAGTCGTTCCACAGCAGCCGGCCGGCGATGCGGCCCAGCGCCGGCAGCACCGGCCGGATCCAGTCCGCATCGGACTCCTCGCCGTGGATCGTGGCGGTGAGCCCCGGTTCGATGACTTCGAGCAGGCTCAGCAGCTCGGCCTGGTCGGCGTAGGTGACGATCAGCGACGCCGGGCCGAAGCACTCTTCGTGCACCGCGTCGCCGCCTTCGAGGAACTGCTTGCCGGTGGTGGCCAGCAGCGTCGGCGTGAAGGCCGGCGACTCCGAAGCCGCCTCGGACACGACGTCGACGCCGGGCACCTCCCGCAGCTGCGCCAGCTTGTCGGCGTACCCGGCGGCGATGCGGTCGTTGAGCATCGGCTGGGCCGCGGCGCCGTCCAGCGCCGAGCGCAGGGTCTCGGTCAGGTTGTGGTCTTCGGGCAGGAACAGCAGACCCGGCTTGGTGCAGAACTGGCCGGCGCCGAGCGTGAACGACCCGGCGTAGCCCTTCGCGACGGCTTCCCCGCGTGCGGCGATCGCGGCCTCGGTGACGACGACCGGGTTGACGCTGCCGAGCTCGCCGTAGAACGGGATCGGCCGCGGGCGGGCGTTCGCGATGTCGAACAGCGCCCGTCCGCCGGCGATGGAACCGGTGAACGACGCCGCCGCGATCCGCGGGTCCTTCAGCGCGGTGACACCCTCTTCCTGGCCGAAGATCACGTCGAAGATGCCTTCGGGCGCACCCGCGCCGACCAAGGCTTCGCGCACGATCCGGCCGGTCAGCGCGGACAGCTCGGGGTGACCGGGGTGGGCCTTGAGGATCACCGGGCAGCCCGCGGCGAGCGCGGACGCCGTGTCACCGCCGGCGACGCTGAACGCGAACGGGAAGTTGCTGGCGGCGAACACCAGCACCGGGCCGATCGCGGTCTTGACCCGGCGGATGTCCGGGCGCGGGCCCATCGGCCAGTCCGGGTCGGCGTGGTCGACCGTGGCACCGAGGTACTCGCCGTCGGTGAGCACCTCGCCGAACAGGCGGAGCTGGAACGTCGTGCGCTTCAGCTCCCCGGCCAGCCGCGGGGTGGCCGGCAGGTGGGTCTCGCTGTGGGCGAGCGGGACGAGTTCGTCCGCGGCGGCGTCGAGGGCGTCGGCGGCCGCGACGAGCCAGCCGGCGCGCTCGGCCGGGGTGGCCGCGGCGGCGGGACGGGCCGCCGCGGCGGCCCCCGAAAGGATCTTCTCGAGCGTAGCGGCGTCAGTGGCCTGGCTCATGACTTGGTACAGCTCCTCAGTGGATCTCGTGGGCGGCGGCGGTGGCCGAGGCCAGGTCGCTCCAGCGGCCCGGACCGGCCAGTCCGAGGTGGTACAGGTGCAGCTCGGCCGCGCCCGCCTTGGCCAGCTCGCCGGCGTACGCGGCGATGTCCGGCACCGGCGCGGCGGCGACCGCGGTGATGTAGCTGCCGATCGCGACCCGCTCGGGCAGGGCTTCCCGGGCCGCGGCGACGGCTTCGGCGCCCGTCGCGGGCGCCCACCCGAACAATACGACCGCGTCGACGTCCTCCGCAGCGGACGGCGTCAGCCCCGGCAGCGCACCGGTGACCCACGGATCGAGCGCGCCGTGCAGCACGATCCGCGGTCCCGCCGGCAACGACGCCAGCACCGCGGCCCGCAGCTCGTCGGTGGCCTGCTGCCGGGTACGCAGCAGCATCGAGGTCAACGAGGGCGGCAAGCCATCGGCCGTCACGCCCAGGTCGCCGGTCGCGACCAGCCGCCGGACCTCCTCGGCGAGCTGCGCCCGGACGGCGTCCGCGCCGACGTCCCACGAAGAAGCGCAGGCGTCACAGCAGCAGATCGACAGCAGCCGGGCCACCGCGGGCGCCCAGACGCCGTCGGTCTTCTCGTGCTGGTGCTGGTGCACCGCGCCGAGCGGACCGCAGGCCTCGAGGATCACCGACGACAGCTCCAGCCCGGCGACGGCCTCGGCGGTCAGCGTCGCCGCATACTCGCGGACCGCGGGCTGCGACGGGCACAGCGCCCAGGGGTAAGCCTCGCCGAAACAGTTGCGCACCACGACGTCCGGGTGCTCGTAGCCGAGCTGCGAATTGTGGGTCAGCACGATCCACGCGGCCGCCGGGATGCCGGCCTCGTTCAGCACCCGAACGGCGTCAGAACCGCTGTCCTGGGCAGCTACCCAGTCCGGAGTGGACGGACGCAAGCGTTTGCCTTCCCAGGCTTCCGCACGCACCGGCCGGTAGAACGCCGCGTGCCGCGCCACCACAGCAGTGTTCGATGCCGACCACGGCGTCGCCGCGCGGGCGCTGTGATACGACAGTGCGACGGCCACTTCGTCGACGCCGAGATCGCGGGCCCGCGAGGCGAACCCGGCCTCCAGGACGTCCCAGGGGTAGGCGTATCCCGTCACCTTCACCGGGTCACCACCTCGCCGTGTTCGGCTCGAACCCGGGCACGTACTTGCGCATGTAGGTCACGTCGTCCCGCTTGGTCAGTCCACATCGGACGTAGTTCTCGTGCAGCCGGGCCAGCGCGTCCTCGTCCAGCTTGACGCCCAGACCCGGAGTCGACGGCACCGCGACGGCACCCTCCCGGAACTCCAGCACGCCCGGCTCGATGACGTCCTCGACCTTCCACGGCCAGTGCGTGTCGCAGGCGTAGGTGAGGTGCGGGGTCGCCGCGGCGACCTGGACCATCGCGGCCAGGCTGATCCCGAGGTGGCTGTTGGAGTGCATCGACAGGCCGACGCCGAAGCTCTCGCACGTCGTCGACAGCGACTGCGTCGCCCGCAGGCCGCCCCAGAAGTGGTGGTCCGAGAGCAGCACACCGATCGCGCGCGCCCGGAAGCCCGGCTCGATGTCGCCGAAGTTCACCACGCACATGTTGGTGGCCAGGGGCATCGACGCCGCTTCGGCCACCTGGGCCATGCCGTCGATGCCCGGCGTCGGGTCTTCGAGGTACTCCAGGACACCGTCCAGTTCGGACGCGACCCGGATGCCGGTCTCGACCGTCCACGCGCCGTTCGGGTCGATCCGCAGCGGGTGCCCGGGGAACGCCTCGGCCAGCGCGCGGATCCCGTCGACCTCCTGCTCGGGCTCGAAGACGCCGCCCTTGAGCTTGATCGAGCGGAAGCCGTACTCGTCGATCATCCGCTTCGCGGAGCCGACCAGGGTCTCGGGCGTGGTGATCTCGCCCCAGGAGTCCTCGCGGCCGTCGACGTGCTCGCCGTACTTGTAGAACAGGTAGGCGGAGAACTCGACGGCGTCGCGGGCCTTCCCGCCGAGCAGGTCGGTGATCGGGCGGCCGAGGTACTGCCCCTGCGCGTCCAGGCAGGCGACCTCGAACAGCGAATAGACGCTCGCGACGGTCTTGCGGATCGAGAACCCGCCGATCAGCCCGTGGGCGTCGGTCAGGACCGTGCCCGACAGCGCCCGCGCGACCAGCCGCTGCAGGCCGGGCAGGTCGAAGACGTCGTGGCCGCGCAGCTGCGGCAGCACCTTGCGCACCTCGCCGAGGAACGCGTTGTCGCCGTAGGACTCGCCGAGCCCGACGATGCCGTCTTCGCACTTGACCTGCACGACGCTGCGCAGCGCGAACGGCTCGTGCACGCCCATGACGTTGAGCAGCGGCGGGTCGGCGAACGCGACCGGCGTCAGCACCACATCGAGGATCTTCATCAGTTCAGCGCCTTCAACGTGCCGAAGCCGTCCTCCACGATCTTCTCGAGCCGGTGGATCTGCTCCGGCGTCGGTTCGACCAGCGGCGGCCGGACCGGGCCGACCTTGTCGCCGCGCAACCGGGCGGCGGCCTTGACCAGGGACACGGCGAAGCCGGGCGTCTCGTCCCGCAACGCCACCAGCGGCAGGTAGAAACCGGTCAGCAGCGCGTCCATCACGCGGGTGTCGCCCTCGCCGAGCGCGCGGTGGAAGCGGTGCGCGATCTCGGGCGCGAAGCAGTGCACGGCCGAGGAGTAGCGGGCGACGCCGATCGAGGCGTACGCCTTGGCCGAGACCTCCGCGGTCGGCAAGCCGTTGAAGAACAGGAAGTTCCGCGCCCGGTCGGTGTCCAGCGACCGGATCGTGGTGACGATCCGGGTCATCACCTCGACGTCGCCGTAGCCGTCCTTGAGGCCCACGATCGAGGGAATCTCGAGCAGCGAAGCCGCGGCCGGCGCGCCGAACACGCCGGTGCCGCGGTGGTAGACGATGACCGGCACGGACGAGTCGCCGACGGCGTACCGGACGAAGTCGACCAGCCCGGTCTGCGGCCCGGAGACCAGGTACGGCGGCAGCAGCAGGACGCCGTCCGCACCCCCGGCCTGGGCCGCCGCGATGCCGGCCCGCGCCGCCGCCGCGCCGCCCCCGGCGCCCACCCAGACCGGGACGCGGCCGGCGGCCACCTCACGCGACCGGGTGAGCACCGAGGCGTGCTCGGCGGGCGAGAGCGAGCTGAACTCGCCGGTGCCGCACGCGACGAACAGCGCACCGGCGCCCGCCGCGATGTGGCTCTCCACGTTCTCCGCGAGCGCGTCGAGGTTGACCTCGAGGTCCTCGGTGAACGGGGTGAGGGGGAACGCCAGCAGGCCGTCCAGCTCGATCTCGTTCTGTGCCATCAGTTTCTGCTCTCTCGTCCTTTATTCGGGTTCGGCCGGGTAAGGCCAACGTCAGGCGGGCACGGTCGTGCCTTCCTTCGTGCGGTCGACGTCGTCGTCGGTGTTCACGGTGTCGACGATCTCATCGGCGACCGCGCTGCGCTCGGGCGCGATCAGGCCGAGGCCGGCGAACAGGGCGAGCGAGACCAGGATCGGCGTCGCGACGAGCACCGTCTGGTTCGCGGTGAAGACGTAGTAGCAGAGACCGTAGGCGATCAGGCCGCCCGCCCAGGAGACCAGCGCCGCGCGAGGGCCGCACTTGCGGAACCACGGCAGCATGCCCAGCAGCAGCGGGATGGAGATCGGGCCCATCAGCGCGGCGACCCAGTTGACGACGATCTGCAGCACGCCGCCGAGGTTCTGCGCCTGCGTGGCCACGAGCATGGTCAGCGCGACGAACACGACCGTGGTGATCCGCGCGGCCTTGAGGCCCTGCCTGTCGGTCCACTGCCGGGTGCGGCGGACCATCGCCGGGATCATGTCGCGGGTGATCACCGCGGAGATCGCGTTGGCGTCGGAGGAGACCATCGCCATGGTGTGCGAGAAGATCCCGGCCAGCACCAGGCCGACCAGGCCCGGCGGGAGGAACGTCGTGGTCATGATCGCGTAGGACTGCGTCGGGTCCTTGATGCCGGGGATGAGCAGCGGCGCCGCGAACATCGGGAACATCAGCACCAGGGGCCACAAGAGGTACAGCGCGGACGAAAGCCGCGCGCCGCGCCGGGCCTCGTGGGTGTTCGGCGCCGCCATGTAGCGCTGCGCCAGGTTCCACATGCCTCCGTTGTACTCCAGCGTCTTCACGAGCACGTAAACGAGCAAGAAGATGGTGGTGTACTTGGACGTCACCGGATCGACGTGGTTCTCGGGCAGCTTGTCCCACATCGTCCAGAGCGCGGAGACCCCGCCGAGCTTGCCGAGCACGACGACGATCATCACGATCGCGGCGATGCCCTGGATGACGAACTGGCCGAAGTCGGTGAGCGCGTCGGCCCACAGCCCGCCGATGGTGCAGTAGACGAGGGTGACGGCGCCGGTGATGAGGATGCCGAGGTTGTAGTCCAGGCCGGCGAAGACGTGCAGCAGCGTCGCGACGGCGAACCACTTGGCCGCGATGTCGAAGATCTTCAGCAGGCTGCCGCTCCACGCGAGCGCCTGCTGCGTCGGCACGTTGTACCGCTTGGCCAGGTACTCCAGCGGCGAGGCGACGCCGAGCTTCGAGCGCAACCGGTTCCAGCGGGCGGCGAACAGCCAGCTGCCGATCCCGACGCCGATGCCGATGCTGGCGAAGCCCCAGAAGTACACGGTGACGCCGCTGGTGTACGCGACGCCCGCGTACGCGACGAAGAGCACAGCGCTGTAGCCGGACATGTGGTGCGAGATGCCGGCCAGCCACCACGGCATCTTGCCGCCGGCCGTGAAGAAGTCCTTCACGTCGCTGACCCGTTTGTGCGACCACCAGCCGATGACGATCATCAGCGCGAAATACGCGCAGACCATCGCCCAGTCGAGTGCGTGCACCGCAGGCTCCTTTCCGCGTCCACGTCGATGCGGTCTCGAAGGAGATGTTCACATCCATGAACGGAGTCTGTTATAGTGATTATGTTCATCCATAAGAACGTTGTTCGGGACGCTAATATGGCCGGAGTCACAAGTCAACGGCCGGACGGAGGAGCACAAATGCCGCAGAAGGTGGACAACCCGGTAGCGGCCGACGGTGCCCCCGCGGAGTCGTCGGGAGTGAAGTCCGCGCGCCGGGCCGTCGACCTCATCGAGACCTTCGCGGCGAACGACGTCTGGCTGTCCCTTTCGGACCTGCACGCGCGCACGGGCTTCCCGCGCTCGTCACTGCACGGCCTGCTGCGGACGCTGCTGGAAGCCGGCTGGCTGGAGGCGGACGCCAACACCGCCCGCTACCGCCTCGGCGTCCGCGCGCTGATCTGCGGCACGGCGTACCTGGACCGCGACGCCGTCGTCCCGTTCGCCACCGAAGCCCTGGAGCGCATCCGGGAGAAGACCGGTTTCACCGCGCACTTCGCGCGGCGCAACGGCACCGAGGTCGTCTACCTGGAGACGCGCGAGTCGCAACGCTCCACGCACCTCGTCTCCCGCGTCGGGCGCACGCTGCCCACGCACGCGACCGCGCTGGGCAAAGCGCTGCTGGCCGAGCTGACGCACGACGAGATCGAGGCGCTGATGCCGGCGACGCTGACCGCGCTGACGCCGAACACCATCACCACCCTCGACGGCCTGCACGCCGAGTGCGCCGCGACGCGCGAGCGCGGGTACGCCGCCGAGATCGAAGAGGGAACGCTGGGCGTCCGGTGCGTCGCCGCGGTAATCCCGTACCGGATCCCGGGCACGGACGCGATCAGCTGCTCGATGCCGATCTCCCAGGTGACCGACGCCGACGCGCAGCGCGTCGGCGAACTGCTCGCCGAAATCACCGCCGAGCTCGGGCAGCAGCTGCGCCGCGCCGGTATTCGCTGACCGCCGCCCTTACTGAGAGGAACCCCATGACGGACCAGCGTGTGCTCATCACCGGGTCGGCGGGTGTCGTCGGCACCCTGATGCGCCCCCGCCTCAAGCGCGACGGCCGCGTGCTGCGCCTGCTCGACCTGGCCCCGCAGACGGCGTCGGACGCCTCCGAAGAGATCGTGACGGCGTCGGTCACCGACCCGGCGGCGATGGCGGCGGCGTGCGAAGGCGTCGACGCGCTGATCCACCTCGGCGGGCACAGCCGCGAGAACACGTGGGAAGCGACCCTCGACGTCAACATCAACGGGACGCAGACGGTCCTGGAGGCGGCGCGGACGGCGGGGATTTCGCGGGTGATCCTGGCTTCCAGCAACCACGCGGTCGGCTTCCGCCGCAACGACTCCGACCTCCCGGCGGACTCTTCGCCGCGCCCGGACACGTACTACGGCGTCAGCAAGGCCGCGATCGAGGCACTGGGGAGCCTGTACCACTCGCGGTTCGGCATGGACGTCATCGTGATCCGCATCGGCTCGTGCTTCGAGACGCCGTTGCCGCTGGGCCCGCGCGGCCTGACGACGTGGCTCTCCCCCGACGACGGCGCCCGGCTGTTCGAAGCCTGCCTGTCGGCGCCGTCGCCGGGCTACCGGCTGATCTGGGGCGTCTCGGACAACACGCGCCGGATCTACTCCCTGGAAGAGGCGGAGGCGCTCGGCTACAAGTCCCTGGACGACGCCGAGGTGTACGCGGAGCAGCTGGCGTCGAAGCCGGCCCCGACCGGAGCTGCGGCGGAGTACGTCGGCGGCCCGTTCTGCACCGCTCCCCTGGGCGTCTTCAACCCGCTCTGACCCCCCTGAAGGACGCTTTCGGTGACGAGAGCGTCCTTCAGTGCGTCAGGGCAGCGAGAGCCGCGGGCGCGACGACCGTCCGGCCGGTCGTGTGCTCGTAGCGGCGGACGATGTCCCGGCACCGCACGCGATACCCCAGCCGGCGTTCGGCGCGCAGCAGCCGGTTGCGCCGAGGCGGCGGGAAGGCTCCGGCGAGGCCGGCGAGCAGCGCGGCAGGGTCGCCACCGGCCGCGCGCAACACCCAGTCGACCCCGGGATCGAGTGCGACGAGCGTCAGCGCGAGGTGCTCGTCGCGGTGACGGCGTTCTCGCCGGGCGAGCGCGAGCCGCAGCGAAGCACCGTAGGCGGCTTGGACGTCGAGGCCGATCGGTGGCTTCGCCCGCGCGCAGTGCCGCCGTGCCCGCGCGGCACCGAACGGCAGCAAGGGTTCCGTGGCCGGCGGACGATCCGCCAGGGCACCGGGCAGCGGTCCGAGATCGATGCCGAGGACGGCGAACGCCGCACGGTCGGCGGCCGCGCCCGCGCCGTCCGGGGCCGCCAGGCGGACGGCCCGCTCGATGCCGGCCAGCCCGGACAGCGGTCCTTCGGTGAGCGCGAGCAGCAGGTGCTCGCTGCCGACCCGGGGATGCCCGAGTTCGCGGGCCAGCGCGCCCGCGCGGCCGAACGTCCGGTCCAGCGCCGGATCGTCTCCCTGGAACATCAGCCCTCCCGGCCGCGGTACTTGCGGTGCACGGTCTGCTTGGTGACGCCGAGCCGCTCGGCGATGTCCTGCCACGACCAGCCGGCCCGCCGCGCGAGGGCGACCTGGTCGGCCTCGAGCCCTTCGGCCAGCCGCCGCAAGCGGGCGACCGCCCGGAGCGCGACGTCCGGGTCGGCACTGCGCACGGCCCGGTCGAGATCGATCATCGAGGTCACGTCGTCAGCATATGCTGACACCGGCCTTGGTACTAGTACCTTCGCGGCTTCCTCGTCTCTTCGGGTGAAGCCAGGGTGGCGCCATGATCTTGAAATCCCGCCGCGCGCGGAAGTGGACCATCGTCGTGGCGAGTGTCCTGGTCGTCGTCCTCGCCGCCGCGTTCACGCTGTTCCAGGTGTCGAAGTCGCCGACCTTCCAGTTCTTCGGCACGCTCGTGAACCGCGTCGACACCACCGAGAAGGTCGTCGCCCTCACCTTCGACGACGGACCCGATCCCGCGGGGACCCACACGATCCTGGACACCTTGAAGAGCCGTCAGGTGCCCGCGACCTTCTTCCTCATCGGCAGCGACATCGCCGCGCACCCGGACCTGGCCCGCGACCTCGTCGCGGCGGGCCACGAAATCGGCAACCACAGCTTCTCGCACGACCACATGATCGGCGTGACGCCGGCCTGGGTCGCGGACGAGGTCGAGGCCACCGACGCGCTCATCCGCACCGCCGGCTACACCGGCGACATCCTGTTCCGCCCGCCCTACGGCAAGAAGCTCTTCGCCCTGCCCCATTATCTGGCCGAGCACAACCGCACGACGATCACCTGGGACGTCGAGCCGGACTCCGACGGCATCCCGGACACCGCCACCGTCGAGCGCACCACGCTGGACCAAGTCCGGCCCGGCTCGATCGTGGTGCTGCACGGCATGTACGCCTCGCGCGAGCAGACCCGGCAGGCGATCGGGCCGATCATCGATGGGCTCAAGCAGCGCGGCTACCGGTTCGTGACCGTGTCGCAGCTGCTGGCAGCCCGACACTGACGACCCACTCGCCGTCCCGCGGCCCGTGCGTCAGCACTCCCCCGGCCGCCGCGGCCTGCTCCGCGAGTCCCGCCAGGCCGTAGCCCCCGCCCGTGCGCGGAATGCCCTTGAGCGGGTTGCGCGCGGTGATCGTCACCCGGTCGCCGGTTTCGACGTCGAACCGGAGGCGGGCACCGGGACCGTTGTGCCGCAACGCGTTCACGGCCGTCTCCGCGACGAACCGTTCGGCCAGCTCCCGCATCGGCCGCGGCAAGGCGGGCAGCACCGGGTCGCGGTCGAGGACGAGCCCCGCGGTGCGCAGCCGGGCCAGCACCTCGGCGAGGTCGGGGGCCCGGTCCTCGTCCTCCCGGAGGTCGTCGAGCGTGCGCCGGACGAGCGTGAGCGCGCCACGCCCGGCGGCCTGGTGGGTGCGGTGGGTTGCGGGGTCGGGGCCGTTCTGGTCGCCGACCGCGCGCAGGGTCTCGGCCTGCACGAGCATCACGGCCGTGGTCTGGGCGAGCGTGTCGTGCAGCCGCCGGGCCGCGCGCTCGGCCCGGTCGGCGAGCGCGCGCCGGCGTTCGGCGCCGAGCAGCCAGGCGACCGCGCAGATCGTGATGGCCAGGAGCATGCCGTCGAACGGGCCCTTCGCCGGGAACACGGCGGCGCCGACCACGAGCGCCGCCGCGGCCGCGAGCCCTCGCTGCGGCGTGCTGTAGAGCGCGAGCAGCACCGGCACGTACATCGTGTTGCGCGGCTGGTCGAGCAGCAGGTGCCCGGCCGTCGCGAGGGTGACGACCACCAGCACGAGGGCGGGCGCGCGGCGCGACCAGAGCAGCGGGACCAGCTGGACGGCGCTGAGCAGCGCGGCGAGCCAGCCCTGGTGCGGGGTCCAGGCGCCGCTGGCGAAGAACACCGCCGCGGCCGCGGCCGTCGTGACGAGAGACTGGCGCATACGACCGACAGTAGAGTGCCCGGCATGATCCGGGTTCAGGTCGTCGACGACCACGCGCTGGTGCGCGAGGGCATCGCCCTGATCCTGGGGGCGCAGCCGGACCTCGACGTCGTCGCGCAGTACGCGAGCGGGCCGGAGCTGCTCGGCTCCGCCGTCGAGGCCGACGTCGTCCTGCTCGACCTCTACCTGCCCGGCATGGACGGCCTCGAAGTCCTGCGCCGGCTGCGGACCCCGGCGCCACGCGTGCTGATGCTGACCACGGTCGGCCGACCTCGCGAGATCCGCGAAGCACTCAGCGCGGGCGCAGCCGGGTTCGTGCTGAAGGACTCGTCCGGCGACGAGCTCGCGGCCGCCGTCCGGGCCGCGCACCAGGGCGTGACCGCGCTGAGCCCGGCGGTGGCTTCCGCGCTGAGCGGCGGCGGTGTGCTGACCCCGCGTGAGCGGGACGTGCTGGAGCTGCTCGGCGAAGGACTGTCCAATCGGGACATCGCGGCGCGGCTGCGGCTGGCCGAGCGGACGGTCAAGGTGCACGTCGGGAACGTGCTGGCCAAGCTGGGCGTCACGAGCCGCACCCAGGCGGCGCTCGTGGCGCGCGACCGGTGACCTGGCTTTCGCCCTGGTGCGCCGAGCACCTGGGAAGCACCCCGGTCGAGGTGCTCTTCGAACGGCAGTCCCTCTCCTCGGTGTGCGGCCTGCGGCTGGCCGACGGACGCGAAGTCGTGGTGAAGGCGCGGGAGGACGACGGCCGGGCGTCCTCGTGCGTCGCCGCGCAGGATCGCTTGGCGGAGCGCGGGTTTCCGTGTCCCCGGCCGATCACCGGAGTGTCCGTCACCGGCGGGCTGGCCGTGCACGCCGAGGAGTACCGGCCCGGCGGTGCGGTGCTGCGCGGCGACACTCCGGACGTCGCCGTGCGGTACGCGACGGTGTTCGCGTGGCTGATGGCCGAGCTGGCCGACGTGGTCGTCACACCGCCGCTGCCGAACCCGCGCTGGGCACGCTGGGACCACCGGGATCCCGGGCTGTGGCCCGCGATCGGCTTCCTCGACGAGCGGGACCAGAGTGTCGTGCCGGAGTACGTCGCCGAGGCTGCTTTCCGGGCCCGCAAGCGGTTGCTGGCCACCGATCTGCCGTGCGTGCTGGGCCACGCGGACTTCGAAGCCCAGAACCTCCGCTGGCACGAGGACATCCGGTCGGTGCACGACTGGGACAGCCTGGCTTGGCAGCCGGAAGCGGCTTTGGCGGGTGCGGCAAGCGGTGCGTTCACCAGTGATTCGCCACCGACGCTGGCCCCGATCGAGAGCTCCGAGGTCTTCCTGACGACCTACCAGGACCTCCGGGGCCGCCGGTTCACCGCGGAGGAACGGGAGATCGCCTGGGCAGCCGGCCTGTGGGCGGCCGCGCACAACGCACGCTGCGAAGCGCTGCACGGCGATCCCCCGGTGTCCGGTGACGCCGTCCGCGCGCAGACGGCCGAACGCCTTCGCCGCGCGAACGCCTGACCGGACTTGTACGGCCCGTGTACAGGCCCGGCCTACCGTCGCCCGCCATGTCGAAGAAACTGCTCTCGCTGGGCGTGTTCGCCGCCCTCGCGGCCGGCACCCTCACCGCCACCGACGCCGCCGCGGCCACGAAGACCTACTACGTCGACCAGACGCTCGGCAGCGACAGCGCGGCCGGGACGTCGCAGACCGCGCCGTGGAAGTCCCTCGCCAAGATCGCCGCGACGACGCTGAACCCCGGCGACACCGTGCTGCTGCGCCGCGGCCGGACCTGGAGCGGCGGGCTGGCCGTGCGCGGCTCCGGCAGCGCGTCGGCCCCGGTGACGATCGGCGCGTACGGCGACGGCGCGCGTCCGATCGTGCAAGGCAACGAAGAAGCGTGCGTGAACCTGCCGGGGAACTACCTCTGGGTGCAGGACCTGCAGGTGGGTGTCGCGGCCGACGCGGGACGCTGCTCCTGGGCCGGCGTCGAAGTCGGCGGCGATCACGACAAGGTGCTGTCGAACTACATCACCGGCGCCGGCGCGGGCGTCTACATCGCGCCGTCCGCCGACGGCACCGAGGTCACGCAGAACGACCTCGTCGACAACAACCACATGACCGTCGTGACGCCGGGTGGCAACGACGACTCCGGCGCGTTCGCGATCCTCGTGCAGGGCAACGGGTCCGACATCGGCTGGAACCGGATCAGCGGCTCGATCGCGGTGAGCGACGACTTCGGCGGCCTCGACGGGGCCGCCGTGGAGATCTTCTACGGCTCGGGCAACGTCATCCACCACAACATTTCCGAGGACAACGAGTCCTTCACCGAGCTCGGCACCGACGCCGACGACCCGGACGGCGTGTCCCGCGACAACGTCTACGAGTACAACGCGGTCTTCGGCGCGAAGACCCGCGGCGGCATCGTGACGCGCGGTGCCGAGGACGGCAACGGCCCGGTGACCGGCACGGTCTTCCGCAACAACTCCGTCCGGCTGAGCAACGCCGAATCCGAGGGCTTCGTCTGCTACGGCGGCTGCACGAACCAGACGCTGAAGCTGACGCAGAACGTCATCCAGTCCGCCATGAAGATCGGGTACGCCGACGACGGCTGGACCGCCACCGACCACAACGTCTTCTTCGGCGGCCAGCGGCAGTTCACGCCGGGCGCCACGGACAAGGTCGCCGACCCGAAGTTCACCTCGGCCACGAACCTCGTCCTCACCGCCGGGAGCCCGGCCATCGGCCTCGGCACGACGAAGTACGCGGACGTCGACGTCGACGGGAACGCCGTCGGCAGCCGGGTCGACGCCGGTGCCTACCAGTTCACCCCCTGACGTAGCGCGTCAGCATCGCGACCATCTCGTCCTCCAGCCGGTCGACGTCCACCGGCTCGTGGTCGGCCACGAGCTGGTGGACGACCAGCTCGACCGTCGTGACGATCAGCCGGGCCGCTGTCTCGGTATCGGTGATCCGGACCTCGGGGTGGTCGTCCAGGAGCTCCCGCAGGTAGCCGACCAGCGACTGCTTGAGCCGTTCCACCTTCTCCAGCAGGTGCCGTGACCGCGGCGCCTGCTCGAGCAGCACGCGCAGCAGCTGTGGCTCGTCGAGGTGGGTGTCGATCGCACCCCGGACGAAGACGCGGAAGACCTCGTCGATCGGGCCGGGCAGCTGCCCGGCCTGGATCTTCGCGGTGGCGGCCGCGCCGTCGTCGAGGTGGCGCAGCAGCAGCTCGGCGAGGATCGCGTCCTTGTTCGGGAAGTACTGGTACAGCGAGCCGATGGAGATCCCGGCCTGCTCGGCGATGCGGTTCGTGGTGCCGGCGGCGTAGCCGTGTTCGCCGAAAACGTGAGCAGCCGCCGTCAGGATCCGCTGCCGGGTCAGCTCGGCGCGGACCTGCCGGGGCTGTTTACGTGGCTGGATGCGGCGCTGGTCCGACGACACGGCGCTCCCTTCCGCGCGCCTCGAAAAGCGAGTAGCGCAAGACCTGAGTATTTGCTCATAATTATGCCATGACCAGCACAAATACGCTGAGTACCCGGTACCGGCGGGTGTCCATGGCCGAAGTGCGGAGCCGGCTGGGCGCCCCCGAGGAGATGATCGAGGGCAAGAAGCTCGACCACGTCGACAAGCACGCCCGCCGGTTCATCGCGCACGCGCCGTTCCTCGCGCTGGCCACCTCCGACGCCGCGGGCCGCGCGGACTGCTCGCCCCGCGGCGACTACCCCGGCTTCGTGAAGGTCCTCGACGAGCACACGGTCGCGCTGCCCGACCGGCCCGGCAACAAGATCGCCGACTCGTTCCGCAACATCGCCGAGAACGACGGCGTCGGCCTGCTGTTCCTCATCCCCGGCATGCGGGAAGTCCTGCGTGTCAACGGAAGCGCGTACGTCACCGACGACCCGGACGTGCTCGCCCGGATGCGCACCGAGGCCAAGGCGCCGATCTTCGCCATCATCGTCGAGGTCGCCGAGACGTACTTCCACTGCGGCCGCGCGCTGCTGCGGTCGCGGCTGTGGGATCCGGCGAGCCAGGCGCTCGCGGAGAACATGCCGTCGGCCGGCGAGATCGTCACCGACCAGCTGGGCGTGGCCGTCGACCCGGCGGTGTTCGAGCAGCTCCTCGAAGACAGCTACCGGAAGTTGTACTGACCATGCAGAAAACGATCTTGGAGCGGGTCGAGCGCGTCGCCGACGACGTCGTCTCGCTGGTGCTTCGCGGTGACGAAGGGCCCTTGGAAGCGTGGGAGCCGGGCGCGCACATCGACCTGGCGCTGCCGAACTGGCTGACGCGGCAGTACTCGCTGTGCGGTGACCCCGGCGACCTCTCGGCGTACCGGATCGCGGTCCGGCTCGACCCGCTGAGCCGGGGTGGGTCGGAGTACATCCACTGGTACCTCGGCCCGGGACGGACGCTGGAAGTTTCCTCGCCGCGCAACCACTTCCCGCTCGTTCCCGCGCCGGACTACCTGTTCCTGGCGGGCGGGATCGGGATCACGCCGATCGTGCCGATGCTGCGGGCGGCCGTCGCCGCCGGGGCTGCCGCTTCGCTCGTCTACGTGGGACGGTCGGCGTCGACCATGCCGTTCGCGGCGGAACTCGGTGCCACGTATGGCGAACGCGTCTCCCTGTTCTCCCAGGGCCGGCCGGATCTCGCTTCTTTCGCGGATTTCACGGGTGAGGTCTACTGCTGCGGACCCGCGTCGATGCTCGCGGCGGCCGAAGCGGTGTTCCCGCGCGTGCACGCCGAACGGTTCCAGCCGACCGCGCGGGTCTTCGGGCCCGACACCGCGTTCGAGGTGGTCTGCGCGCGGTCCGGGGCGACGATCCAGGTCCCGGCCGACGAATCCCTGCTCGACGCGCTGAACCACGCCGGGCGGCCGGTGCCGTCGGGGTGCCGCGAAGGCGTCTGCGGGAGCTGCGAGCTGTCAGTGCTCGACGGCGAACCCGAGCACCGCGACGACATCGGCGCGCCCACGGGGCGGATGTACGCGTGCGTGTCGCGGGCGTTGTCGCCGCGGCTCGTGCTGGACGTCTGATGATCCCGAAGGTGCGCCGCCCCGCGTCCCGGCGGATGATCACGCTCGAAGTCCTGGCGAACACCGCGCCCAGTCCGGCGTTCCGGACGGTCACGCTCGGCGGCCCGTCGGTGGCGGACCTCGAGGTGGCGGGCGACGACCAGGCCGTGCGGCTGTTCTTCCCGCGGGTGGGCCAGGACGGGCTGCGGATGCCGACCCTGGACAACGAGGGCTGGATGGCCGAGGTGCTGCTGCTGCCGAAATCGCGCCGGCCCTGGGTCCGCAACTACACGATCCGGCGAGCGCGTCCCGGTGAGATCGACATCGAGTTCGCGCTGCACGACGGCGACGCCCCGGCGGCCGAGTGGGCCCGGCGGGCGCGTCCCGGCGATCCGGCGGGCATCTTCGACCTGGGCGTGAGCTACCTGCCGCCGGCCGGGGTGGCGTGGCAGCTGCTGGCCGGGGACGAGAGCGCGGTGCCGGCGATCCTGGCGATCCTCGAGAGCGCCGCGGACGACCTGGTGGCCGAGGTGTTCCTGGAGGTGCCGTCGGCCGCGGACGTCCGGGACGTGCCGGCGCCGCCGGGGGTGCGGGTGCACTGGCTGCCGCGGCTCCGGCCGGATCGCCCGGGGGTCCTGGCGCTGGAGACGGTCCGCGCGGCCGACTTGCCTGGTGAGCGGGCTTACGCGTGGGTGGCCGGTGAGTCCGCGCTGGCGACCGGGGTCCGCCGTCACCTGGTGCGGGACCGAGGCTGGGCGAAGTCCGACATCGCGTTCCTCGGCTACTGGCGCCACGGCCGAGCAGCCCCAGGCTGACTACCCGAAGAGTCGGCTCACGTACCTGAACAGTCGGCCCGCGTACCTGGAGGGTCGGCTCGTGAGCCGACTGTCTGGGTACGCGAGCCGACCCTCTGGGTACGTGAGATGGCTGTCCAGGCGAGTACGTAGGCCGTCGCTGCCAGGGCGAACCCGCGGACCGCGCCGAGCAGGAGGCACCGGACCCAGTCGTAGCCGCTCACCCGGCTCACCGGGTCGGTCAGGCCGAGCAGCGCGCCGGCCACCAGGCCCACGCCGAGCCCGGCGAACACCACCGTCCGGGCGGCTCGCGACAGCACCGGCCAGGCGCGGTCCGCCCGCGGCGTCCGGCGGTACCAGCGCGCCGCCACCACACCCAGCACGACGAGGCCCAGCACCGACGAGACGTAGCCGACGACGTTGTACAGCCGGTGCGGCCCGGTCACCGGCACCCGCAGCAGCGGCCAGTGCCGGACCATGAAGCCGGCCGTGTGCGTGAAGGCGTCCCAGAGCAGGTGGGTGGCCGCTCCCACCACGATCGCCACCACCGCTCCGGGCCACCGCACGCGCACGGCCGGCCGTGGCACCCGGTCCCGCAGGCCCGCCGGGCCGAGCGCCAGGACGGGGCCGAGCACGGCGTAGCCGGCCGCGACCAGCACGAGCCCCAGCAGCACGTCCAGCGTCACGAGCCCGAGCGGCTCGTGGGTGAGCTCGCCGCCCGGCAGCGGCACGTAGTAGGCGACGTCGGGCGCCAGCGAGCCCGCGACGAGACCCGGCAGCCACAGCCGGCGGGCCAGCGGCAGCACGGCGGCCGGGTGGGCGAAGGTGAACGGCAACGGACTCCCTAAGGCTCAAGCGGAACTCCAGTGAAGACGTCCGGCCCCGGGCGAGGTTCGCGTACCATCGCGAGCAGCCTCGACGTCGAGGAGGCAGGCGTGGGCGAACTCGGGCTGACCGACACCAACGGCATCCTCGCGCTGCCCTGGGTCCGGCCCGAACGCACCAGCGCCGGGCTCGGCTGGGACCGGGTCTACGTCTCCCGGCAGCGGGAACGTCCCTACCGCGCCGAGTTCGCGCCCGCGCGCAGCCACCAGCTGATCCTGCACCTCGACGGGCCGGTGACCGTCCGGCGCGGCGTCGGGACCCCGGGCGAACGCAGCCGGCGGATGCCCGCCGGCGGGTTGTTCCTGCAGCCTTCGCACGCCGATCTGTCCGTCGAGCTCGGCGGGGAGCTCGAGACCGTGCACGTCTACGTCGCCGACGACGCCGTGCAGGAGGCCGCCGGCGACCACGCGCCCGTGCGGCTCGCCGAGGAGCTCGGCAGCTCCGACCCCCTGCTCGAACAGCTGGTGCTCAGCCTCGACGGCGTCGTCCGCGACTGGGAGCCGAGCGCGCGCACGTACGCCGACCAGCTGGGCGCGCTCGTCGCGGCGCAGCTGGTCCGCCGTCACCACGCCGGCCCCGCCCGCGAGCCCACGCTGGCGCGAGGCCTGTCCGACCGGCAGTTCACGCGGGTCCGCGACGTGATGGCCGAACGCCTCGCCGAGCCGGTGCCCCTGGCGGAGCTGGCCACGCTCGCCGGGCTGAGCGTGAGCCAGTTTTCGCGGCAGTTCAAGGCCCGCACCGGCCTGCCCCCGCACCGGTTCCTGCTGCGGCTGCGCGTGGAGCAGGCGGGGCTGCTGCTGCGCACGGGCGACGACCCGATCGCCGAGATCGCGGCCCGCTGCGGCTTCTCCCACCAGGAGCACCTGACGCGAGTGCTGCGCGCCCAGCTCGGCACCACGCCGGCGGCGCTGCGCCGGGCGGGCTGAACCCGTAACTCGCGTGATCGGAGCCGTAACCGGCGTGATTGAACCCGTAACTCGCGAGTTCCGGCCTCAATCACGCGAGTTCCGGCCTGGATCACGCGAGTTCCGGCTCCGATCACGGACCGGTCCCGCGCCGGAGCGACGCGCGTTTCGTGCCGTCCCGCAGCACGAACGTGCAGGACCGCACGCCGCACCATCCGGATACTCCCTCGCATGACCTCGTTCACCTACGCCGCGAACCCCGTCCGGGTGGTCTTCGGCCGCGGCACGCTCGGCACTCTCGGGGACGAGGCCCGCCGCCTCGGGCTGAGCCGCGTCCTGCTCGTCGGCAGCCCGCGTTACGCCGACACCGCCGCCGACGTGCTCGGACCGCTGGTGGCCGCGCGCTTCGAAGACGCCGCCATGCACACCCCCGTCGACGTCACCGAACGCGCGCTCAAGGTCGTCGCCGAACACGACGTCGACGGTGTCGTCGCCATCGGCGGCGGCTCGGCCACCGGGCTGGCCAAGGCGATCGCCCTGCACACCGACCTGCCGCAGCTGATCGTCCCGACGACGTATGCCGGTTCCGAACTCACCGAGGTCCTCGGGCAGACCGCCGACGGCCGCAAGACCACCCAGAAGACCCCGAAGGTCCGGCCCGAAACCGTCATCTACGACGTCGACCTCACGCTCGGCCTGCCCGTGCCCTTCTCCGCCGCCAGCGGCCTCAACGCGCTCGCCCACGCCGTCGAAGCCCGCTACGCCCCCGATGCCAACCCGATGACCGACCTGCTCGCCGCGGAAGCGACGAAACTCCTCACGAGCGCGCTGTCGCGCATCGCGCGGGATCCGTCCGATGTGGACGCCCGCACCGACGCCCTGCGCGGCGCCTGGCTGGCCGGCACGTGCCTCGACGCCGTTTCGATGGGCCTGCACCACAAGCTCTGCCACCTCCTCGGCGGCAAGTTCGGCCTGCCACACGCGGAAACGCACGCCGTCCTCCTCCCGTACGTCATGGCCCACCAGGGTCTCGACGACGCCGGCGAGATCTTCGACCTCGCCGCGAGCCTCCCGATCCCGCACTCGCTGGCCGAACTCGGCCTCACCGAAGCGGACATCGCGGACGAGCCGGAGGCAGCGCTGCTCCGTCAGGCGATCGACGGCACCCGGCCGGCCACTCCGCCCAGCCTCAAGGCGCTCACGAAACAGGTCGTCGACAGCTTCGCCGCCGCGCCGGACCGCATCCGCGAACTCCTCTCCGATCTCGTCGAGACGCTGCACGGGTACGCCATCCGCACCGACCTCACCCAGGACGAGTGGGAGTACGCGATCGGCTTCCTGACCCGGGCCGGGCACATCACCACCGACACCCGGCAGGAGTTCATCCTGCTGTCGGACACCCTCGGCGTGTCGAGCGTCGTCGACGTCCTGACGAACTCGCGGACGCCGGACACGACGCCGTCGGCCGTGCTCGGCCCGTTCTACGTCGAAGGACCACCCGAGACCCCGCAGGGTGCCGACATCGCGGCGGGACTCCCAGGCACTCCACTGTGGACCGACGTCCGCGTCACCGACACCGAGGACCAGCCGGTGCCGGAAGCGATCGTGGACGTCTGGCAGTCCAATGAGGACGGCTTCTACGACGTCCAGCTGCCCGATGTGGACGGACCGGTGCTGCGGGCCCGGTTCCGCACCGACCCCGAGGGCAGGCTGCGCTTCCGGACCATCGTGCCGAGCGCGTACCCGATCCCCGCCGACGGCCCGGTCGGCCAGCTGCTCGACGCCGTCGGACGGCACCCGTACCGCGCGCCGCACGTGCACTTCATGATCGCCAAGCCCGGCTACCGGACGCTGATCACGCAGCTGTTCGTCGCCGGCGGCGAATACCTCGACTCCGACACCGTGTTCGGCGTCAAGGACGGCCTGATCGTCGACTTCACCGGGCGGCCCGGCGGCGGGCGGGCGCTCGACTTCACGTTCCGCATCTCAGGGAGCAGCGCATGAGCTACGACACCGACGTCATCGTGGTCGGCAGCGGCCCGGCCGGGGGCTCGGCAGCACTGCTGCTCGCCACCTACGGCGTGCCGACTGTGCTGGCCACCAAGTACGGCTGGACGGCCAACACGCCCCGCGCGCACATCACCAACCAGCGCACCATGGAGGTGCTGCGCGACCTCGGCGTCGAGGACAAGGCACTGGCCGTCGGCACGCCACCGGAGCTGATGGGCGACACCGTGCTCTGCACGTCCCTGACCGGCCCGGAGATCGGCCGGATCGCCAGCTGGGGCACCGGCGACCGGTCGGCGTCGGAGTACACCGCGGCGAGCCCGTGTCACATGATCGACCTGCCGCAGACCTACCTCGAACCGATCCTGGTCAGCGAGGCCGCCGCCCGCGGCGCGAAACTGCGCCTGGACACCGAATTCCTCGACTTCACGCAGGACGAGGACGGCGTCACCGCGCGGTTCCGCGACCGCGTGCGCGGCGACGAGTTCACCCTGCGCGCCAAGTACCTGATCGGCGCGGACGGCGCGCGCAGCCGTGTCGCCGAGCAGGCCGGCCTGCCGATCGCCGGGCAGACCGGCAAGGCGGGCAGCATGAACATCACGTTCACCGCCGACCTCGCGCCGTACGTGGCGCACCGCCCGAGCGTCCTGTACTGGGTGATGCGGCCCGGCGCGCACCTCGGCGGGATCGGGATGGGCCTGGTCCGGATGGTGCGGCCGTGGAACGAGTGGCTGCTGACCTGGGGTTACGACATCGAGCAGGCCCCGCCGGAGGTCGACGTCGAAGAGGCGACGCGGCTGGTGCGCGACCTGGTCGGCGACTCGGAGCTGGCCGTCGAGATCACTTCGACGTCGCTGTGGACGGTCAACCACAACTACGCGACGGAGTACCGCGCCGGCCGGGTGTTCTGCGCCGGGGACGCCGTGCACCGGCACCCGCCGTCCAACGGGCTCGGCTCGAACACCTCGATCCAGGACTCCTACAACCTCGCGTGGAAGCTCGCGATGGTGCTTCGCGGCGAAGCGGGCGAAGGGCTGCTGGACAGCTACAGCGCCGAGCGGGCGCCGGTCGGCAAGCAGATCGTCGACCGGGCGAACCTGAGCCGCGACCAGTTCGGGCCGATCTTCGCGGCGCTGGGGATCGCCGGCGACACCGACGCCGACGGCATCACGGCCGGGCTCGAGACCTGCCTCGCGCCCACGGCCGAGGGCGCGTCGAAACGGCGTGAGCTGGAGAAGGCGATCGAGCTGAAGCACTACGAATTCAATGCTCATGGCGTCGAGATGGATCAGCGGTACGTGTCGGACGCGGTGCTGCCGGACGGTGTCGTGGCTCTTTCGGAGCGCGATCCCGAGCTGTTCCACCGGCCGAGCACCGAGCCGGGGGCGAAGCTGCCGCACGCGTGGCTGGTCGGCCCGCACGGCCGCCGGGTGTCCACTTTGGACCTCGTGGGCGGCGGCCGCTGGACGGTGCTGACCGGGCTGACCGGCACGGCGTGGCGCGACGCGGCGGCCAAGGTGGGCGCCGAGCTGGGCCTCGACGTGCGCACGGTGCGCGTCGGCGACCCGGAAGGCCGAGACGCGTACGGCGACTGGTCCCGGCTGAGCGGCATCGACGAGGACGGCTGCCTCCTGATCCGCCCGGACGGCTACGTCGCCTGGCGCCACCACACGGCAGCGCCCGAGGCGGCGAAGTCCCTCCTGACGGCGTTGCGCAGCCTCCTCGACCGGCCCTGATCAGGGCGTGGTGACCTGGGTGAAGGTGACCGGGATCTTCGGGGGGCCGCTGCCGTCGCCGATGCCGGGGCGGGACGGGTCGATGCCGCCGCGGGCGACCTTGTCGAGGACCGCGAGGCCCGCGTCGTCGATGCTGCCGAAGACCGTGTAATCCGGCGAGATCTCGACGTCGCCGAAGACGAGGAAGAACTGGGAGCCGCCCGAGTCGGGCTGGGCGGTCTTCGCCATGGCGAGGATGCCGCGGCCGTAGGTCAGCTCGGGGAACAGTTCGTCGCGGATCGAGTAGCCGGGGCCGCCGGTGCCGTCGCCGACCGGGTCGCCGCACTGGAGCATCTGCAGCCCGGACGTCACGGACAGCCGGTGGCACGACGTGCCGTCGTAGAACCGCTGCTTCACCAGGCTCACGAAGTTGACCACGGTGCAGGGGGCGAGCGCGCGGTCGAGCGTGAGGCCGATGTCGCCGGCGCTGGTGGCCAGCCGCACGGGAACGGTGCCGGACGACGACGCGGGGCCATCGGCAGGCGGCGCGACCTTCTTTGGCGCCGGTGACGTCGGGTCCGGGGTGAAGGCGCAGGTCACCGGGTCGGCCAGCGGCTTCGACCGCTTCGGCATCCGGGCCGGGCCGGCGTTGGGCAGCGTGTACGCGGCGCTCGGGGCGCCGGACGTCGTCGGCGGCGAGGTGAACGTCGGCGACGACGCGGGCCCGGTGCCGATCGCGCTCTTGGCGTCCGGCTCCCGCAGGAAACCGGGATAGCCCCAGGCCAGGAAGGCGAGCGCCATCACGATGACGACGACGACCGACCCGGTGATCAGCACAACGGCGGCGGGCGAAGTCTTCTTCGGCGGCACCGGCGGCTGCCACTGCGGGTATTGGGAGAACTGCTGGTAGGGCGGTTGGGGCCCGCCCGCGGGATACCCCGGGCCGGGCGGCCACGGCGGTGCCCCGTTCGGACTGTGCCCGTCCGGTCGCTCCCCTGGTGGCCCCGGCTCGCTCATCCCCGCTCCCCTCGTCAGCCGCCCATTGTGCCGCGAAGGCCCCGGCGCCGGGCGAGAATCGGAGAAGGAGGCGCGAATCACGGCGAGTGACGAGGGTTTCGGGCGAGCGATCGAGCTGGGGCGGTGGACGGCGCCAGCCCGCCCAGCTTCGCGAGGCGGCCGACCGAGCGCAGCACGGCGCCCGGCCCGATCAGCCCGAGCGAGGTGGCGGGCGACCCCGGCCAAGTCAGCTCCGCGGCGGCAGCCCGGCCCGATCAACCCCAGCCGAACAGCGGGCAACGCCAGCCCGGCCAGCTCCGCCCGGCGGCCGCCACGCCCAGCCCGCTCACCACCTCACGGCAGCCCCCACGGCGCGCTCGCCCCGCCGGGCGCGACCGGCCGCACCCCGAAGTCCGGCCGATCCCCCTTCCGGTACACGAATGCGTCCTCACCCCGCCCCAACTCGACCTGCACGTCCCCATTGCCCAGCCGCCGCCAGCGTCGCGCGCGGCCCCGGGCATCCGTCACCGCCAGCTCTCCCTCGATGCCCGGCCTCACCACACACGGCGCCCCCGCCTCGCTGTGCACCTTCAGCCAGCGCGTCTTCCCGCCCGCCCGGGACGCGCTCAGCAAGAACGCGCCCTCGGTGCGGAAGTCCCGCAGCGCGATGTCGCCCCAAGCCGCGGGTACCGCCGGGAACAGCCGGACCACGCCGCCCCAGCTCTGGACCAGCATGTCCTGCATGGACTTCGCCGCCGACAACGGTGTCTCGATGACCGGCCCCGACTCCTTGTACATCGTGTTCGGCTGGATGTACCGGCGCTGCAGCTCGCCGAGGTAGAACGCCGCCTGCTCGCCGCGCAGCATCTGCGCCGAGATCGATGCCGCCCCGGTGAACGTGTATCCCTGCAGCGCACCCTCGAAGCCGACCCAATGGTTCAGCGACGTCTCGATGATCTGCCGGTGTTCCGGCTGCTCCCACGTGACGTCGTAGAGCGGGTAGATCTGCAGCATGTGCGAGTAGTGCCGGTGCGACTTCGCGAACGGCACGCCCGCGCCGATCATGTAGCCGTTGACGTCCGCCGGGTAGTCGACGAGCGTTGCCAGGACGTCCCGCCACCGAGGCGCCAGCGGGTCGCCGGGCGCGGTCTGCAGCAGCGTGCGACACCCCCAGCGGATGAGCGACAGATCGTAGTTGCAGTCCGGGGCGTCGACGCCGTACTCGGGCGAGAACGTCGGCGGCAGGTGCAGCTTCCCGTCCGCGCCCGGCGCGAGGAAGTGCAGGTAGTAGTTGATCGCTTTGCGCAGCAACGGGAACAGCGTGTCCCGCAGCAGCGCGACGTCCATCGTGTGGCGGTAGGACAGCCACACGTTGTGCAGCGCCCACGTCAGGTTGCCGACCTCCGGGGTCGGCGGGTCCTGCCCCGGGACGCCGACGGGGAACCCGCTCGTGGCGTTGGAGACGCCGTTGAGCAGCGTCATGTCGGTCGTGCGCGGGATGCCCGCGGAGTCGGCTTGATACGGCGACGCGACCTGGCTGGTCAGATTGCTCCGGTACTTGTCGAGGGCGTAGCTGACGGCGTCCAGCTCCAGGTGGTTCGAGCCGTGGATGAGCCAGTATTCGAGCTGGACGTTGAGGTTCCACCACGTCGCCGGCCACGGCGTGTTCTCCAGCCACGGCCCGGACGTCGCCATCACCGGCGCCTCGCGCCGGGCCGCCGACGCCACCTTGTACAGCTGGATCCAGTAGAAGCTCTGCAGCCGGGTGTCCGGAATGGACAGGAAACTCCGCCGGTAGTAGTCGTGCCACCAGCGCCGGTGGTCCTGGGTGAGCGCGGCGAAAGCGGAAGCGCGGCGAACCGTCGAAAGTGCCCGAGCCACCGACGTCTTCGCCGGGTGCGACCACGCCACCGACGTGTACAGCGTGCGCGCGCCGCCGCGGGTGACCTCCCGCCAGGCCGTCACGTGCTCACCGCCCGCCAGCAGCGGTTGGACGGCCAGCCGCGCGTCACCGCTGCCGGAAAGCTGCACCGGCGGGTTCGCGGTGTACCCGGCGGGCGGCGGCTTGTTCCACACCGGATCGGCCCGCGGGCTGACCGCGACCGCCGGGCGGAACACCCACTTGAACGCCCGTTCCCCTTCGGACGGCCGGATCTCGACGGCCAGCAGCGACTGTCCGGTGTGGACGATCGCGCGCAGGCTCAAGCTGCCCGCCGCCGTCGTGATCGTGCCGGTCAGCTCGGCGTTCCACAGGTCCATCCGCCAGTCGATCGCGGTGATCGCGCCGACCGGTTCGAGGGTGAAGTACCCGATCGGCAGCCGCGCGAGACCGAACAGCGAGCCGAACTCGGGGCGGTGGTCCTGGACCTGGCTGTGCTGGACGTTGAACCGGATCGCGTTCTGCCCGGGCTCGGCGTAGATGCCCGAGCCGAGGAAACCGTTGCCCAGGAACGGGCCTTCGTACCAGGTCTTCGGCAGCCGCCGCCAGTACAGATCGGCGGTACCGAGGAATCCGGCCCAGCCGAAGTCGTCGCTGCCGGGCACGTCGGCGAAGGCGGGCGTGACGCCTGCCGCGCCGGCCGCGATGCCGGCGAGCGCCCCGCCGAGCACAGTCCTTCGGGTGATGGCCATTTCGACCTCCTTGTCGAAAGCGGATTTCAGCTCGGCAGGCCCCACGCCGGTGCGGGGCCGAGAGCGGGGACGTCCCGGGGTGCGTAGTCCGGCCGCCCGCCGCGCGGGGTGACGACGGCGGTGCCGCCGCGCCGCAGCCCGATCGCGATCCGCCCGGCTCCGGCCGAGCGCCACGGCAGCCGCCGGCCGTGCTCGTCGCGGACGTCGACGTCGCCGGTGACGCCGTGCTGCAGCACCAGCGGCTCACCGGCATCGCTGTGCACGCGGACGAACTCCGTCTTGCCGTCACGGCGGGAGGCGTCCACCAGGAACGCGCCTTCCGCGCGCAGGCCCGCGATCGAGGCGTCCCGCCAGGTCGCCGACACCGACGGGAAGACCTTGAGCACGCCACCGGAACCCTGCATCATCATGTCCACAACGGACTGTGCGGCGGTGATCGGGCTTTCGATCGCGAAGTTGGAACCCTCGCGGTACATCGTGTTCGCGGTCAGCTCGGTGTCGGCGACGATGTTCCGGTCGAGGAAGAACTTCAGGTAGCGCAACGCTTCCTCGGGCGCGTCCATCACCGAGCTCATCGACGACGCGGCCGCGTAGCTGTAGCCGTGCCAGGCGGTCTGGTCGGCGATCCAGTGCCGGAACGTCCGCGTCATGACGTCGCGATCGGCGGGCCGGTCCCAGACCTTCTCCCGCAGCGGGTAGAGCCACAGCAGGTGCGAGAAGTGCCGGTGCGACGCGGCCAGCGGCACGCCGTCGCCGATCAGCACGCCGTCGGCGGGGTCTTCGTGGTAGGGCACCAGTTTCGCGCCGATCTCCCGCCAGATCGGGACGCGCGGTTCGTCGAGACGCAGGATCCGCGCGCTGTCGACGAGGGTGCGGGCAGCCCACCGGATCAGCGACAGGTCGTAGGTGCAGTCGGCCGCGTCGGCGTACTCCGGCGACCGGGTCAGCGGCAGGTGCAGGGACCCGTCCGGCCCGGTGAACAGGAAGTGGCGGTAGAAGTTCAGCGCCTTGGCCAGCGTCGGGTACAGGACGTCGCGCAGCACCCGCCGGTCGAGGTGGTGGCGGTAGGCGAGCCAGACGTTGTGCAGGCCCCACAACAGGTTCCCGGTCTGGTCCGTCTTGGACGTCGTCCCGGGGACGCCGACCGAGCGCGTGCCGCCGGGCCGCAGCCGCCAGTCGCCCGGGTGCGAGAGCGCGTAGGTGTCGCCATCGCGGTAGGCGGGCGGCACGGACGTCTCCAGGTTCGCGTGGTCGCGACGGAAGGTCTCGGTGACGGCGTCGAGCTCGGGGTGGTTGCTGCTGTTGACGATCGGGTAGGTGACCTGGACGTTGAGGTTCCACCAGACCGCGGTCCAGCTGTTGCCGACCTCGGGGAACCACGGTCCCCACTCGGACACGACCGGCCCGCCGGCCCGCGTGGCGGCCGCGATCTTGTAGAGCTGGATCCAGTAGAACCGCTGGACCTGCTTGTCCGGCACCGAAACGAAGCTGCGCGCGTGGTAGTCGTTCCACCACCGGCGGTGGCGGGCGAGCAGCACGTCCGGGTTCGCGGCAAGCGCTTTCCCGACGGCCGCGACGGCGTCCGCCGGGTGCGTCGTGCCCGGGAAGCTGTAGGCGACGGTCGCGGCGAACAGCCGTCGCGCACCGATCGTGCGCTCGCGCCAGGCCGTCGTGTAGCCGCCCCCGGCGAGCATCGGCTGCGCGCAGTACCCGTCGCCGAGTTCGGGCGCGGGGTTCGCGACGTACTCGGGTGGCTTCCGGACGGTCCGGGTGGTCGCCGACTCCAGCGATTGGAAGGCCCACGCCGCGCCGGTCTCCCCCGCGCTCGGCGTCAGCGAGACGAGCAGCACGCCCAGGTCGTTGTGCACGACGGCGGAGAACGCGACCGAGCCCTGGGTCGTGGTGATCGTGCCGCCGAGCTCGGCGTTGTAGAGGTCGAGCGTCCAGTCGACGGCGGTGATCGCGCCGGCGAACGTGAGCGTTAGGTAGCCGATCGGCAGGCGGGACAGCCCGATCCCGGCCTCCCACTGGACGCGCTGGTCCTGCACCTGGGTGTGGCTCAGCATCACCTTGAGGACCTGCGGCGTCTTGCCGGCGTAGACCTGCGCGCCGAGGTAGCCGTTGGCGAGGAACGGGCCTTCCTGCCAGTTCTTGGGGAGCCGCTTCCAGACCATGCGCGCGTCGGCGGCGACGTCCCGGTGCGGGTTCGCCGCGGCCAGCGCGGGAGGCGCGGCTCGCGCCCAGAGACCGCCGAACGCGGCAGCTCCCGCCACGACCGAGGCGGAGCGGAGCACGGTACGCCGCGACACTGCGTCCATGAAGCGTCCTTTCGGATTCATACTACGTTTCACGAGATCCACAGGCGGCGTGCGGCCATGTTTGCAGACAGAGTCGCATAAGGCCAGAGCTGTTCACCCAGAAAGCGGTAGATACATCCGATGTATCGGTCGCAGCGAAGAGTCAGTCTTCCCGGCAGAGCTGGGCGACCAAGGTGTCCGCGGCCCAGTTCTCCCACCGCTCCGGCGACCAGCCGCGGTCGCGGACGAACACCTGGTAGAGCTCCGGGCTGAGCAGCCCGAACAGCAGGTCCGCGGCGTGCTCGGCGGTCACCCCGGCGCGCGCCCGCGGCTTGGCCACGAGAGACCGGGCGGCTTCGAGGTGGACGGCGAACCGCGGGTCGGCGTCGGCGTCCCACTGCCCCGCGAGCGCCGGGTCGGCCGCGGTCGCCGCGCGCAGCATCTCGACGATCGGGGCGACGCGCTCCAAGATCCCGCGCGTGCCGTGGACGTGCAGCCGCAGGTGCGCCTCGGCGGTCTCGGCCGCGAGGACCTCTTGGAACCACGGCCGATCCATCGTCGCGACCGGTTCGAGGTCGCCCGCGATCGCCACGTCGACCAGTTCCTTGAGCAGCACGCGCTTGTTGCCGAAGGTGAAGTAGATCGTCTGCACGGCGACGCCGGCCCGGTCGGCGATCTCCTTGAGGGTCGTCGCGCCGTAGCCGTTGCCCACGAACAGCTCGCGAGCGGCTTCCAGCATCCGCCGGCGCGTCTGCGGCGCGTCACGAACCCGCTTCTGCCCGTCCTTGCGCTGTGCCATTACTAGAGTGTACATCTAGAGCTTGACTCTAGTACTGGAGGTCCGCATGCCCGCCATCGCCAACGCCCGGCAAGCCGAAGCCTGGAACGGCTGGGAGGGGGCGCACTGGGCGCAGAACCGCGCCCGCTACAACGCGATCGTCGGCGCCTTCAACGACGATCTCTTCCGCGCCGCCGCGATCGCCCCGGACGATCGGGTCCTCGACGTCGGCTGCGGGACGGGCCACGTCACGCTGCTGGCGGCGCGGCGGGCCGAGCGGGGAAACGCCGTCGGCGTCGACCTCTCGGCCCCGATGCTGGAGCGCGCCCACGCCGACGCGGCGGCCCAAGGCATCGCCAACGTCCGGTTCGAGCAGGGAGACGCCCAGGTCCACCCCTTCCCGGACGCCGGCTTCGACGTCGTGCTCAGCCGGGGCGGGGTGATGTTCTTCGAGGACGCGGTCGCCGCGTTCGCCAACATCCGGCGTGGGCTGCGGCCCGGCGGGCGGCTGGTGTTCATCGGCCCGCAGGGCGGCGGGCCCGACAGCGACTACGCCCGCGCCACCCGCGCGCTCAAGCCCCTGCTGCGCGCACCGTCGCCCGCGTCGCGCGGCATGGGGTCCCTGACCGAGCCGGCCCGCATCCGGGAGGTCCTCGACGCGGCAGGGTTCACCGGTGTCGAGGTCGAACCGGTCACCGCGCTGATGGACTACGGCCGCGACGCCGCCGACGCGGCCGAGTTCATCCTCGGCCAGGGACCGGTGCGCAGCAATCTGGCCGGGCTCGACGCGAGCGTCGTCGAACCGGCGCGGACCCGGCTGCGGGACGGGCTCGAGGCCTACGAAACCCCCGAAGGCGTCCGCATCCCCGGCGCGGTCTGGCTGGTCAGCGCCACCTGTCCCTGAGTGGCAGGGTCAGGTCCGGCAAGGTCGGGGTGGCGGCAGCGGCCCGGACGTCAGGGTCCCGGCAAAGTCGCCCGACCTGGCTGTCCTCGCGGCCGGTCGACGGGCGTGGTGTCCCGACAAACGTCTTGAATGAGTCATTCAGGACCTCCCACGCCCTGAATGACTCATTCAAGACACCGCCGGCGAGATCGGCGACCTGCGCCGCCGAAAACACCCGCCGAGCACCAGACTTTGCCGTTGCCCTGGGCCCCAGCCTGCCACGCGGACCCGGCGAGGTCAGGCGCCCGGCAGCGGGGGCAACGCCGGTGTCTCCAGCCAGCGCGTGAAGAACGCGTCCAGCGACCGGGCCGCATACGCCTCCGCCATCGCGACGAACCCCTCCGTCGTCACCAGGCCGTGGCGGTGATCGCCCGTCCACGCCTTCAACAACGCGAAGAACGCCGGGTCGCCGATCTCCGCCCGGAGCGCGTGCAGGGTCAGCGCGCCGCGCTTGTACACCCGCTCGTCGAACATGCGGGCCACGCCCGGGTCCGCGATGCGGACGTCCGCCGGCTTGGCCTTGATCCGCGTGTGCCAACTGCGGGCCAACGCTTGCGCGGACTGCCCGCCGGACTCCTCCGACCACAGCCACTCGGCGTAGGTCGCGAAGCCCTCGTTGAGCCAGATGTGGCGCCAGTCGGCCACCGTCAGGCTGTTGCCGAACCACTGGTGGGCCAGCTCGTGCACCACGAGCCGCTCGTGGGTGCGGCGGCCGTCGACGTGGTTGGCGCCGAAGATCGCCATGCCCTGCGCCTCGATCGGGTCGTCGAGGTCGTCGTCGGTGACGACGATGACGTACTCGCCGAACGGGTACGGGCCGAACAGCCGCTGCAGCATCTCCAGCATCCGGCCCTGCCGCCCGAAGTCGCGCTCGAACAGCCGGCGCAGCCGCGGCGGCACGGCCGCTCGCTGCGGTACCGATTCGAGGACCGACTCGACGCGGCCGTGCCCGAAGCCGACCATCAGCCGGCGCGCGCTCACGCCCGTGTGCGGGAACCAGCCGCGGCCGGACAGCTCGAGCTCGTCGTAGCGGCCGATCTGCACGCTCATCAGGTACGTCGCCGTCGGCTCGGGACGCTCGTACACCCACCTCGTGGTGCTCGCCGCGGTGTAGCGGTCCACCAGGTTGCCGGTGACCGCGACCAGGTACGGCGACGCCGTCGTCACGGTGACGCGGTAGGTCGCCTTGTCCGACGGGTGGTCGTTGCACGGGAACCACGAAGGCGCGCCGACCGGCTGGCTCGCCACGAGCGCGCCGTCGGTCAGCTCGTCCCAGCCGACGTCGCCCCAGCGGCTGCCCACCGGCCGCGGGTTGCCGACGTAGTGGACCTCGATGGTAAACGCCGTACCCGCCGCGACCGACTTCGCCGGCCGGACGTGCAGCTTCGCGCCGCGCTTCAGGTACTTCGCGGGCTTGCCGTCGACCAGCACCCGGTTGATCCGGAACTCGCCGAAGTCCAGGCTGACGCGGGAAAGCGCCTGCGTCGCCTCGGCGGTGAGCACCGCCGAGGCCGAGAGCCGGTTCGGCGCGACCTTGTAGTCGAGGTTCAGGTCGTAGTGCCGGACCCGGTAACCACCGTTGCCGTGGGCGGGAAGGTAGGGATCACCGGAGGTGTCCGCGCCGGGTGCCGGAGCGGGAGCCTTCGAAATCACCCGTGTCGAACCTTTCCTCGTGCGTACTGAAACCAGGCTCGCACGGACGGGTGAGTCCGGCGAGCCAGGCGCCTACTTCGTGACCTTCTACTTACCCGTCCACGCGGAGATCGGGTTGCCGAGCCAGCGGGTGTCGGCCGGCACCTCGTCGCCGCGGGTCACCAGCGACCCCGGGCCGACCGTGGTGCGTGCGCCGATGCCGGCGCCCGGCAGCACGATGCCGTGCGGGCCGAGCGTGGCGCCCTCGCCGAGCACCACCCGCGACATGCTCATGATCCGGTCGTGGAACAGGTGCGTCTGCACCACGCAGCCGCGGTTGATCGTCGCGCCGTCACCCAGCTCGACGAGGTCGGCCTCGGGCAGCCAGTACGTCTCGAGCCAGACGCCCCGGCCGATCTTGACGCCCATCGTGCGCAGCCAGGCCGGCAGCAGCGGGGTGCCGCCGATCGAGCCGATCAGCCACGGCACCGCGAGCGCCTCGACGAAGGTGTCGGCCAGCTCGTTGCGCCAGACGAAGGAGCTCCACAGCGGGTGGTCGACCTCGCGGAACTTCCCGACCAGCAGCCACTTCATGACGGTCGCGGTCAGCGCCGCGACGATCCCGGCGCCCAGCAGGGCGGGCCCGGCCAGCAGCGCGGCGACGCCGAAGCCGAACGCCGTCGCCGCCCACAGCAGCCCGAAGGCGACCGAGACGGTCAGCGCGACCCCGCACATGACCGGGATGATCCGGCACAGCTCGACCAGCGCCCGGGCCGCCTTGAGGTGCAGCGCCGGGGTGTAGGTGCGGCTCGTGTCGGAGTCGCCGATCGCGCGGCGCACCGGCAGCGGCGGCATCCCGAGGTACGACGAGCCCTTCTTCGCCTTCAGCGGCGTCGAGGACAGCACACCCACGAGTCCGCGCTTCGGCACCGAACGGCCTGGCGCGGTCATCCCCGAGTTGCCGAGGAAGGCCTGCTTGCCGATCCGGGCCGGGGCGACGTGCAGCCAGCCGTGGCCGAGCTCGTAGGTGGCGACCATGGTGTCGTCGGCCAGGAACGCGCCGCTGTCGACCTGGGTCATCTTCGGCAGCGCGAGCACGGTCGACGCCTCGACGTTGCGGCCCACCTTCGCGCCGAGCAGCCGCAGCCACACCGGCGTGAACAGGCTGGCGTACAACGGGAACAGGCCTTCGCGGGCCATGCTCATCAGGCGTTCGGTGGCCCAGACCTGCCACGCGACGCGGCCGTGCACGGGGTGGTAGCCCTCGACCATGCCGATGCTCAGCAACCGGACGCCGGCCAGCACGAACAGCATGTACGCGGCGAAGTACGCCACGGTCGCGACCGGCACGAAGATCAGCGCCTGGACGAACGCGGCCAGGAGCGTCGGCGCACCGGTGATCGCGGACCCGAGCACGGCGACCCCCGCCAGCGCGGCGATGCCCGGGAGGAAGCCGAGGAGCAGCGAGGTCGCGCCGTAGACGGTGGCCCAGAAGTGCGACCGCGGCGGGCGGCTCGACGGCCACTTCAGCGCGTCCTTAGCGTCCTTGCCGTCCTTCCCGACGGGCGCCGCGGGCGAACCGGCGAAGTGCTGACCGGCCTTGACCACGCCGCGGACGGTCGACCCGGCCGCGATCTCCGCGCCCTTGCCGATGCGGACGCCGGGGAACAGCGTGCTGCGCGCGCCGATGCGGGCCTCCGCGCCGACGCGGACCTTGCCGATGTGCACACGGTCGCCGTCGACCCAGTGGCCGGTCAGGTCGACCTCGGGCTCGATCGCCGCGCCGCGGCCCAGCTTGAGGAAGCCGGTGACCGGCGGCGGCGAGTGCAGGTCGACGTCCTTGCCGATCCGCGCGCCGAGCGCCTTGGCGTAGGTGGTCATCCAGGACGCGCCGGCGACGCTGTCCGCGCCGCTGAACTCGGCGAGCTTCTCGGCCGTCCACAGTCGCAAGTGGACACTCCCGCCGCGCGGGTAGGTGCCGGGGCGCACGCCGGAGAGCAGCACGCGCGCACCGCCCGCGGCGATCGCGATCCGGCCCGCGGGGCTGAACAGCGCCACCCAGGCCAGGGCGACCCACGCCCAGTTCAGGGTCGGCGCCCAGGCGAACCCGAGCAGCGCCAGGATGTTCGACAGCGCAGCAGCCAGCGTCGCCCAGCGCAGCCCGACGAGGCCCATGAGCGGAACCGTCAGGACGGTCTGGATGACGCCGGCGCGGCGCGGGGTCGGCGCGATGTCCCGGCGTTCGGTGGCCTGGCCGCTCAGCGCGTCCAGCATCGCGGCCAGCGCGCCCAGCCGGGGGTGGGCGTAGATGTCGGCGACCGACACCTGCGGGTGCCGGGTGCGGATGCGCGCGACGACCTGCGCGGCGGTCAGGCTGCCGCCGCCGTGGGTGAAGAAGTCGGCCTTCGGGTCGTCGACCGACACGCCGAGGATCTCGGCCCAGCCTTCGGCGAGCCACGTCTCGGTCGGCGACAGCCCGGTGGCGTCCACTGTGGACAGCGGCCACGGGAGGGCGGCGCGGTCGACCTTGCCGGAGGTGCGGGTCGGCAGGTCTTCGACGACGGCGAGCAGCGGGACCAGCGCGGCGGGCAGGTGCTCGCGCAGCCGGGTCGCGGCGTCGTCCTGGTTGAACGGGACCCCGGCGGCGGGAACGACGTAGCCGACGAGGACCTGGTTGCCGGCCTTGGTGCGGCGGATCGCGGCGGCCGCGCCCTGCACGCCCGGCAGGGCCTGCAGCGCGGCGTCGACCTCGCCCAGCTCGATGCGGCGGCCGCCGAGCTTGACCTGCTCGTCGAGCCGGCCGAGGAACAGCAGTCCCTCGGCTTCGGCGCGGACCATGTCCCCCGAGCGGTAGGCGCGCTGCCAGCCCAGCGACGGCAGGGCCGCGAACTTCTCGGCGTCCTTCTCGGCGTCGAGGTAGCGGGCCAGCCCGGCGCCGCCGATGACCAGCTCGCCGGTGTCGCCCATGGCGACCGGCCGGCCCTCGTCGTCGACGACCGCGAGCTGCCAGCCGGCCAGCGGGAGGCCGATCCGGACCGGGCCCTCGCCGGTCAGCTGCGCGGCGCAGGCGACGACGGTGGCCTCGGTCGGGCCGTAGGTGTTCCAGACTTCGCGGCCTTCGACGGCGACGCGCTCGGCCAGCTCCGGCGGGCACGCTTCGCCGCCGAAGATGAGCAGGCGGACGTCTTCGAGGGCGTCGGCGGGCCACAGCGCGGCCAGCGTCGGCACGGTCGAGACGACGGTGATCTGCTGCGCGACCAGCCACGGGCCGAGGTCGACGCCGGTGCGGACCAGCGCGCGGGGCGCCGGGACCAGGCAGGCGCCGTGGCGCCAGGCCAGCCACATCTCTTCGCAGGAGGCGTCGAAGGCGACGCTGAGGCCGGCCAGCACGCGGTCGCCCGGGCCGATCGGCTCCTCGGTGAGGAAAAGTTCGGCCTCGGCGTCGACGAACGCGGCGGCACTCGCGTGGCTCACCGCGACGCCCTTGGGCTTGCCGGTCGAGCCGGAGGTGAAGATGATCCACGCGTCGTCGGCCGGGCCGGGGACGCCGGTGCGACCACCCGGGGTGCTGTGGACGTTGATCTTCCCGTCGGTGGCGACGGCGGCGACCTGGGCCTCTTCGAAGACCAGCTCGGCGCGCTCGTCCGGGTCGTCCGCGTCGACCGGCACGTAAGCGGCGCCGACGGACAGGGTGGCGAGGATCGCGACGTACAGCTCGGCGGTGCCGGAGGAGATGCGGATGCCGACGCGGTCGCCGAGGCCGACGCCGTAACCGCGCAGGCGGCGGCCGTAGGCGTCGATCTCCTCGAGGAGGCGGCGGTAGGTCAGCGTCGTGGTGCCGTCGTCGATCGCGGCGGCGTTGGGGTGGCGCTCGGCCGTGGCGGCGAGGACGTCGAGCAAAGTGCGCTCGCTGGCGCCGAGGCCGGACCAGAACAGGGCCCGGTCGGCGACCGGGGTGGCCGAGGGCGCGTGCGTCACCTCGGCGACGCAGGCGAGCGGTGCGGTGATCTCCGTGTCGATCTCGGGGACCGATCCGGCGGGTTCGATCGTGACGGTCATCGGGCGTACCCCGCGACCATGACGAAGACGTGCAGGGACGAACTATGGGCGCGCAAGCCCATCACTCACCTTCCGCGAGCCTCACCGGGCTTGCACTCCTGAATGAGGCGCCCGCAACGACCCTTCACCATACCCGCAGATGAAGGAAAGATATCTGCCGGGTCACGCTCGCGTGTCGGACCTCACGAAAGTGGTCCTGACCAGCGTGATCCAGGTCGCATCTCGCGTGATTGGCGCCGGAACTCGCGAGTTACGGCGCCAATCACGCGAGTTCCGGCCCCGATCACGCGAGTTCCGGCAAATGGCTCACCGGGATTTGGCGGGCCTGGCGGCTTTTCCGCCGATCTTCGGTTTCGCCTTCTTTTCGCGGACGCGCACATTCACCCGAACGGGGCTGCCTTCGAAGCCGAACCGCTCGCGGAACTTGCGCTCGATGAACCGGCGGTAGCCCGCCTCGAGGAAGCCGGTGGTGAACAGCACGAGCGTCGGCGGCCGGATGCCGGCCTGCGTCGCGAACAACACCTTCGGCTGCTTGCCGCCTCGGACCGGCGGCGGGGTGGCCGCGATCAGGTCGGACAGCCAGGCGTTGAGCTGGCCGGTCGGCACCCGCTTGTCCCACGACGCCAGCGCCGTCCGCAGCGCCGGGGCGATCTTGCGCACCGAACGCCCGGTCAGCGCCGAGACGTTGACCTTCTCCGCCCACGGCACGCGGACCAGGCCACGCTCCAGCTCGCGGACCATCGCGTGCCGGCGGTCCTCGTCGACCAGGTCCCACTTGTTGAACACCAGCACGCACGCGCGCCCGGCCTCGACGACCATGCTCAGCACCCGCAGGTCCTGCTCCGAGATGGGCTCGCCGGCGTCCAGCAGCACGACCGCGACCTCGGCCGCGTCGATCGCGGTCTTGGTGCGCAGCGAGGCGTAGTACTCGGCGCCGGCGGCGAAGTTGACGCGCTTGCGCAGGCCCGCCGTGTCGACGAACCGCCAGGTCTCGCCGTCCAGCTCGACCAGCGAGTCGACCGGGTCGACGGTGGTGCCCGCGACCGAGTCGACGACCGAGCGCTCCTCGCCGGAGAGCTTGTTCAGCAGGCTCGACTTGCCGACGTTCGGCTTGCCGACCAGCGCGACGCGCCGCGGGCCCGACGTCGCGGCGACGCCTTCGCGCGGCGCCTCGGGCAGGGTCTTGAGGATGGCGTCGAGCAGGTCGCCGGAGCTGCGGCCGTGCAGCGCGCTGACCGGGTGCGGCTCGCCGAGGCCGAGCGACCACAGCGACGCGGTGTCCGCGAGCAGCCGGTCGTCGTCGACCTTGTTCGCCACCAGCAGCACCGGCTTCTTCGAGCGGCGCAGCACCTTGGAGGCGGCTTCGTCGGTGGCCGTGGCGCCGACCGAGGCGTCGATCACCAGCAGGACCGCGTCCGCGGTCTGCATGGCCAGCTCGGCCTGGGCGGCGACGGAGGCCTGCAACCCGGTCGCGTCCGGTTCCCAGCCGCCGGTGTCGACCAGGGTGAACTTGCGCCCGCCCCAGTAGGCGTCGTAGGCGACGCGGTCGCGGGTCACGCCCGGCACGTCCTGCACGACGGCTTCGCGGCGGCCGATGATGCGGTTGACCAGCGTGGACTTGCCCACGTTCGGCCGGCCGACGACGGCGAGCACCGGTTGCGCGAGGGCGGCCTCCTCGGCCGCTTCCGCCGCGTCGATCTGCGCGTCAAGCCTGGCGAACTCGGTCTCGTCCGACCAGGTGCCGTCGACTTCGCCGACGCTGTCCAACTCTTCCATTACAACCCAATTTCCCTTATGGCGTAACGAAACCGTTTTCGGTACGCCAATCGTCCAAAGTCTTCACGAGCGCCGCGAGCTCGCCGCGCAGCTCTTCGGTGCCCTGGTCGAGCCCGGTCTTCCCGGGTCCGACCTTCGGCGTGAACGGCTCCCCCACGAGGATGTCCACGCGTGGGCGCCAGCGCCGCTTGCCGTCCGCGGGCTTGCGCGTGCCCCGCGTCGCGACCGGGAGCACGGTCGCGCCGGAGGCCCGGACCAGCCAGGCCGCGCCGCGTTCGGCCGCGCCGACGTCCCCGGCACCGCGGGTGCCTTCGGGAAAGATCCCGACGACCCCGCCGTCCTTGAGCACGCCGACCGCCGTCATCAGCGGTGTGCGGTCGATCTCGCCGCGCTTGAGCGGGATCTGCCCGATGGCCACCAGGAACTTCCCGGCCACACCCTTGAACAGCTCGGCCTTGACCAGGAACGCCGAACGCCGCGGCAGCATTCCGAAGATCAGCTGCGGTTCGATCATGGAGCTGTGGTTCGCGACCACGAGCACCGGCCCGGTGGCGGGCATGCGCTCACGGCCGTGCACGCGGATGCGGAAGGCCGACCGCAGATGATACCGGCCGAAGATTCGCCCGGCGTCGTGGAGCCAGCCGACGGAGCCTTCCGGCAACCCGTCAGCTTTCATCGCGCTACCTCGGCGTTGCACCCCGCCAGCAGGCCGCGGTGGCTGGCCAGTTCGCTGAGGGCGACGATCACCTGGTCGATGGACAGTTCCGAGGTGTCGACGTGCACGGCGTCGTCGGCCGCGCGCAGCGGCGAGGCGGTGCGGGTCGAGTCGAGGTGGTCGCGGCGCTCGACGGAGGCCAGCGCGTCGGCGACCGACGACTTCCGCCCGGCGGCGGTGTCCTGGGTGCTGCGGCGCGACGCGCGGACGTCGGCCGAGGCGGTCAGGTAGACCTTGAGCGGCGAGTCCGGCGCGACGACGGTGCCGATGTCGCGGCCCTCGACGACGATCCCGCCGCGGTGCCCGACGACGTCGTCGATGATCTGCCGCTGCCGGGCGACCAGCAGCTCACGCACGTGGGGCACGGCCGAGACGGGCGAAACGGCCTTGGTGACCTCGGGACCGCGGATGTCGGCGGCGACGTCCTCGCCGGCCAGCCGGATCTCGAGCCGGTCGGGGCTGGTGCCGATGCCGAAGTCGGTCTTGTCCGCCAGCACGGCGACGGCGGCCGCGTCGGCCGGGTCGACGCCGGCCCGCAGCACGGCGAGGGTGACCATCCGGTACATGGCGCCGGTGTCGAGGTAGCCGGCGCCGAGCCGCTGGGCGAGCTTGCGCGCGACGGTGGTCTTCCCGGTCCCCGACGGGCCGTCCAGCGCGACCACACCTCGTAGGGCTCCCGTCACCGGCACTCTCCTCGCGTTCTCGTCCTCGTTCTCCGCCGGTGTCCATTCTGCCGGTCGGGGTGCGGAGGAGATCAGTCGCCCCGCGCGCTGCCGCAAGAGTGCGATGCCATGAGGGGCACCCTCATGGACTTAAGAGCCATAAGGGTGCCCCTCATGGCATCGGCGGCGACGCGGGAAGTGAGCCGAAGCGGGCGACCACCAGCGCGAGGCGCTCGTCACGGTGACCCGGTGACAGCCGGCGACCGCGATCCAGCGTGACGAGGCCGTGCAGCGTGCTCCAGAACACCTCGGTCAACGCGCCCGCGTCCTGCTCCCCCGCCGTCGGCTCGACGACCGCCAGGAGCTCCGCGAAGCACGCCTTCATCACCTCGGGGGTGTCGTCCTCGGCGAACCGCAGCTCCGAGGCGAGCGTGAACATCGCGTCGTAGAGACCCGGTTTCGCCTCGGCGAAGGCCAGGTACGACCCCGCCACCCCGCCAAGACCTCCGGGGCCGGCCGCCACCAGCGTCGCGGCCAGCTCGGTGAACCCCTCCAGCGCGGCCGCCGCCATGATCGCGTCCTTGCCGCCCGGGAAGTGGCTGTAGAGCACCGGCTGGCTGTACTCGATCAGGCCCGCGAGCCGCCGGGTGGTGACCGCGTCCCAGCCCTCCGCCTCGGCCAGCTCCCTGGCCGCGGCGACGATCCGCTGCCCTCGCTCGGTCCGGTCGCGCACACGCCGTTGTCGCTGGGTCATACGTCACATGCTAGCACTGCTAGACAATCTAGCGTCGCTAGGTTAGCGTTGCTAGCAATCCTAGCGATGCTAGAAAACTGGAGGGAACACCATGATCGTCACCGGCTACATCCTCGTCGCGATCGTCTCGCTCGGCATCATCTACGTCGGCCTCAACTACCTCTTCGCGCCGGCCAAGATCGCCGCGGGCTTCGGTTTCACCGAGGTCCCCGAAAACGCCGAAAGCTTCCTCAACGTCAAGGGCGGCCGTGACATCGGGGCCGGCCTGATCCCGCTGGCCCTGATGATCTACGGCGACCCGCACGCGCTGGGCTGGGTCATCCTCACCGCGGCCGTCTGGCCCGTCTTCGACATGCTGATCGTTCTGCGCCACGGCGGGAAGAAGGCCATCGCGTACAGCGTCCACGGCCTGACCGCCCTCGTGATGGTCGTCGCGGGCCTGCTCCTGCTGCTCGGCTGAACGTCGCGAATCGGACACGTGGGTTACGGTGGTTGGGTGAACGTCGAAGTAACTCCCCTGCCCGGCATCGGGGTCCGGAAGGACTTCAGCACCCGTACCGGCCGCCGCATCGGCGTCGTGACCCAGCGGGACGGCCACACCGAGCTCATCGTGTCCAAGGCGGACGACGCCGACGCCTGCGCCGCCTCGATCCCGCTGACCGCGGACGAGGCGGGCACGCTGGCCAACCTGCTCGGCGCGCCGCAGCTGGTCGCGCAGCTCACCGAGGAGCACCGGGACCTGCCGGGGATCAGCACGCGGCAGCTGCCGATCAAGCCGTCCGGCCCGTTCGACGGCCGGACGCTCGGAGACACGGCGATGCGCACGCGCACGGGCGTCTCGGTGGTCGCGGTGGCGCGGGCGGGGCAGGTGCACCCCTCGCCCACGCCCGACTTCACCCTCACCGGGGGCGATCTGCTGGTCTCGGTCGGCACGAGCGAGGGCCTCGAAGCCGCCGCCAAGATCCTCAAGTACGGCTGAGCGGGCAGATGGACCACACCGCGCTGTCCCTGATCGAACTGGGGGCGGTCTTCTTCGTGCTGGGCGCGCTCGGGCGCCTGGCCGGCAAGATCGGCCTCTCCCCCATCCCGCTCTACCTGCTCGGCGGCCTGTGCTTCGGCTCCGGCGGGCTGATCCCGCTGACCGACATCGGCGGCTTCACGCACCTGGCCAGCGAAATCGGCGTCGTGCTGCTGCTCCTGCTGCTGGGGCTCGAATACTCCGCGGCCGAGCTGTTCACCGGGCTGCGCCGCTCGTGGACGGCGGGCCTGCTCGACATCGTCCTCAACGCCGCCCCCGGCGCGGCGGTCGCGCTGCTGCTGGGCTGGGGCCCGGTCGGCGCGATGGTGATGGCGGGCGTCACGTACATCTCGTCGTCCGGGATCGTCGCGAAGGTCCTCGGCGACCTCGGCCGCCTCGGCAACCGCGAGACGCCGGTGGTGCTGTCGATCCTCGTGTTCGAGGACCTCGTGATGGCGCTCTACCTGCCGATCCTCACGGCGGTGCTGGGCGGGGTGTCCCTGCTCGGCGGCATGGAGGCCGTCGGGATCTCGCTGCTGGTGATCACCGTGGTGCTGGTGATCGCGCTGAAGTTCGGCCGGTACGTCTCGGCCGCCGTCGACAGCCCGGACCGCGAGGTGTTCCTGCTCAAGGTGCTCGGCGCGGCGCTGCTGGTGGCGGGCGTCGCGTCGGCGATGCAGGTGTCGGCCGCGGTCGGCGCGTTCCTGCTCGGCATCGCGATCTCGGGCTCGACGGCGGAGAACGCGACGCACCTGCTGGAGCCGCTGCGGGACCTGTTCGCCGCGGTGTTCTTCGTGGTGTTCGGCCTCAACACGAACCCGGCGTCGATCCCCCCGGTACTCGGCTGGGCGATCGTGCTGGCGGTGGTGACGACGTTGACGAAGGTCGGCACCGGCTGGTGGGCGGCCCGTAGGCAGGGCATCGGGAAGATGGGCCGGGCCCGCGCCGGAGCGGCACTGGTGGCCCGGGGCGAGTTCTCAATCGTGATCGCGGGCTTGGCGGTGACGGCGGGCGCGGTGGACGGCGAGCTGGCGGCGTTGGCAACGGCGTACGTGTTGCTGATGGCCATCCTCGGCCCGACGGCGGCGAGGGTGGTGGAGCCGATCGCCCGCGCCCTGCAACGAAAGTCGGCGACGAAGACCGCCGCTGTGGAAGCGAACTAGCGCGGATAACCACTCGCGTCCGCCGGGGCCGGGCCGTCACCATCGGCCGATGGACGAAGAAGAGCAGGTCGCGGCGGCGCTCGCCGCGGAGCGGGAGTCCCTGGCGAACGACTGCCGCGCCGACGCTCCCCGGTTCGCGCGGTTGCTCGCTCCGGACTTCCACGAGTTCGGGACCTCCGGTCGCGAACTCGACTACGGCACAGCTCTTCGCGTGGGGGCGGAGATGGCTTCGGAAGGCGAACCGATCGAGGTGCGGAACATGCGCGGCCGGCTCGTCGCGGACGGGGTCGTGCTGGTGAAGTACACCTCCGAGCGCGCAGGGCGGCGGTCCCACCGCACGTCGCTGTGGCGGCGCGGGGACGGCGGGCAGTGGCAGATCTTCCACCACCAGGGCACGCCCGCGGCGAACTAGCGCAGGTCAGCCCGGCCCTGGGACGGCACGAACGCGCCGCCGCCCACGGCCGGGTGGGTCGCTGCCGCCGGGATGACTCCGGCCAGCGGGACCGACGCCGATGTCTTCACCAGGTCCAGCGTCACCCGTCCCGGCTGGGCCGGCCCGCGGATGAAACTGCCGTCCGTGCCGCCGATGATCAACGCCAGCGCGTGCCCCTTCGGCACCACGTGGTCGGTGGACGCCAGGTCGAACGTCATCGTGTACGCCGTGCCCGGAGTCAGGACCTGTTCCTGGGACAGGGAAGCGTAGTTCGCGAGGTCCGCCCAGCCGCGGCTGAGGATCGTGTAGTTCACCTTCTTCACGTCCGCTGACGCCACGCGATAACAAGCGTCGTCGCCCGTCGCCGAAGAACCCCAGCAGTTCTCGGTCGTCCCCGTCTTGATCCCCTCGCCGCTGCCGGCGAAGTTGCGGATCGTCGCCGGTCCGAGGTCCACCAGCAGCGCCGAAAGCCGGGCCGACGACGTGCTCGGCGTCGCGTTGACTGTGAGCGAAGTCGTCCCGGACACCTGCAGGTCCGACGCCAGCGTCCCGGTCGAGTACGTCAGAGCCGCACTGCCCGGATTGGTCACCCAGGTGTCCTCGCCGACGTTCGGGTTGTCCGTGAACGACGCCGTCCCCGACGTCGCCGCGGTGCCCAGCGAGCCGGAAGTGTGCGGCCGCAGGGTCGTCGCCACCGCACCAGCCGCCGGGTACGCGCTCTGGTCCACCCACTGGTCCGGCTGCCGCTCGACGCTGGCCTGCGGCCCGTTCTGGACGCCGTTGTCGATGCCCAGCAGGTAGTGGTCGAACCAGCGGTGCAGCAGGTCGACCCAGCCGGCGCGCCGGTAGTCGAACGGGTCGACGTGCCCGGTCTGCGCCAGCCAGATCTTCTTCTCGACGTTCAGCCCGCTCCACCACTGTCCGAAGTGGATCGTCTTGACGTTCAGGTCGTTGACACCGTGGGAAAGCAGCACGCTGGCGCGCACGTTACCCGCATGGGTGACGTAATCCCGGTCCGCCCACAGCGGCCCGTAGTCGCCGTTGGCGGTCGCGCCCGTCCTGAGGACCTGGTTCTGCGCCGAGCAGTTCTGCCCGCTGTTGCGCGCTTCGACCGTCTGCGCCAGCCCGTCCGGGTTGAAGCCGAAGGTCGCGCCGTCGGACCGGTAGTAGTCGTACCAGGAGCTGATCGCCGAGATCGGCACGATCGTCTTCAGGCCCGCGACGCCGGTCGCCGCGACGCCGTTGGCGATCGTGCCGTCGTAGGACTTCCCGATCATGCCGACGTTCCCGGTGCTCCAGCCCGCGCTCACCGCGCTGCCGCCGGTCTTCGCGCTGTACCCGGTGGCGCGCCCGTTCAGCCAGTCGACGACCTTGCGCGCCGAGTCGACGTCCGAAGCGCCGCCGACGTCCGCGCAGCCGGCCGAGCGGTTCGTCCCGGCGAGGTCGACGAGCACCACGGCGTACCCGCGCGGCACGAAGTAGTTGTCGTAGAACAGCGGGAACTTCACCGGTTTCCCGGCGCTGTCGTACGACTTGAGCTCACTCTCGTTGCCGCGCCCGCAGCACGAGTAGTACGGGCTGGCGTCCATGATCACCGGCACGCGCGAGGTCGCTTCGCTCGGCCGCACGATGTCGGCGGCGACGCGGTCGGGCTTGCCGTCGCCGTCGCCGTCGTGGCCGATGTCGACCCAGACGGTTTCGCGGACCGCCTTCGCGTAGTCGTAAACCGGTTCGCTCGCCGAGGGCGCCGCGGCGGCCGGGGCCACCGTGCCGGCCAGGAGCACCGCGAGGACCCCGCACACCACTCCGAGTCGCATGGTCGTCACGCTAGCGAGCCGGCGCCGATCACCGCCACGGCGGAAAGTCGGGGGTACGGTGAACGATCATGACGGAGTCCCTGCCCGCGGTGAGCCGCACGGCTGTCGGCGTCGCCGCTTTGCGCGCCTACGAGCGGCCGCCCGGACCGCCTGTTCGAAGACCCGTACGCGGCCGCCTTCTACGAGGCCGGCCGCGCGGTACTGCCCGAGGCGAACGGCGACGGGTCGCGGGACGGCTTGGGTGCGCTGTTCGCTTCGCAGGTCGCGATCCGCACCCGCTTCTACGACGACTACCTGCTCGGCGCCGGGTGCGCCCAGGTGGTACTGCTCGCCGCGGGCCTCGACGCGCGGGCGTTCCGGCTGGCGTGGCCGCCCGGGACACGGGTGTTCGAGCTGGACCTGCCGGAGGTACTGGCCTTCAAGGACCAGGTGCTGACCGGGCAGGGCGCGGAACCGTCGTGCGAGCGGGTCGTCGTCCCGGCGGACCTGCGCGAAGACTGGGCGAGCAGGCTGCGGGGCGCCGGGTTCGACCCCGGCGTCCCGACCGCGTGGCTGGCCGAAGGGCTCCTCGTCTACCTGTCCTACGAAGACGCCGACGCGCTGCTCACCACGGTCGGCGAGCTGTCGGCGCCGGGCAGCCGGGTGTCGTTCGAGCACCGGCCCACCGACACCCCGGACGGGCTGCTGGCCCGGGCACGGGCGACCCCGGCCGGCGAGCACGTCACGCGGCTGTGGCTCGGCGGGCTGGGCGGCCGCGCACCGGAGTGGCTGCGCGAGCACGGCTGGGAGCCGGCGACGGTCACCCGCGCCGAGCTGGCCGGGGAGTACGGCCGCCCGGCGTCGGACGATCAGACCGCCGGCGGGTTCGTCACCGCCGTGCTGTGACAACCGGGGCTACGCCACCCGAACCCCCGAAAAGCCGCGGCTGTGACAACCGGGGCTTCGCCCCGGGCCGGGGGCTTCGCCACCCGGACCCCCGAAAAGCCTGGTCAGAGCTCGACGTTGCGGTAGAGCGCGCCGACCTCGCCCTTGGTCAGCCGCCGGATCGAGCCGACGCGCTGGTTGCCGAGCTGGACGTCGCCGACCGCCGTGCGGACCAGCTTGAGCACCGGGTGCCCGGTGTCCTTGAGCAGGCGGCGCACGATGTGCTTCTTGCCCTCGTGGATGACCAGCTCCACCAGCGACTTGCCGGAGTGCATGTCCTTGACCCGGAACTGGTCGACCTTGATGATGCCGTCCGGCAGCTCCCAGCCGTTGCGCAGCTCCTTGCCGAGCCCGCGCGGCACGAGGCCGTCGACCTCGGCGAGGTAGGTCTTGAGCACCCGGTAGGACGGGTGCATCAGCCGGTGCCCGAGGTCGCCGTCGTTGGTCAGCAGCAGCAGGCCCTCGGTGTTCTCGTCGAGCCGGCCGACGTGCACGACGCCGGGGGTCTCCTCGTAGCGGCCCATCAGGTACTCGCCGACGCACGGGCGGCCGCGGTCGTCCGACATCGTCGAGTGCACGCCCTTGGGCTTGTTCAGGGCGAGGTAGATCAGGTCGTCGCGCAGGTTCACGCGGGTGCCGTCGACGTGGATGATCGCTTCGTCCGGGTTGACCCGGCGGCCCTGCTCGGTGACGACCTCGCCGTTCACCTCGACCCGGCCGGCGGCGATCAGGTCCTCCGCCGCACGCCGAGAGGCGACCCCGGCTTGCGACAGCACCTTCTGCAGGCGGATGCCGTCGGGGTGTTCACTGGAAGTCATCGATGGTGTCCACTTCGGGTAGCAACGGAGCGATCGCCGGCAGGTCGTTCAGTGACGACAGCCCCAGTCGCTCCAGGAACAGCTCAGTCGTCACGTACAGCGTCCCGGTCGTCTCGGGGTCGGTCCCCATCTCTCCGATGAGGCCACGCGCGAGCAACGTCCGGATGACGCCGTCCACGTTCACGCCGCGCACCGCGGCGACCCTGGAACGGGTCACCGGTTGCCGGTACGCGATCACGGCGAGGCTCTCCAGCGCGGCCCGGGTCAGCTTCGACCGCTGGCCGTCCAGCAGGAGCTTCTCCACGAACGGGGCATAGACGTCCCTAGTGTAGAACCGCCACCCTTCACCGACTCGGCGCAGGTCGATCCCGGAGGCCCGATCGGTGAACTTCTGCGCCATGGTCCGGAGGGCGACGACGATCCGCGCCTTCGGTTGGCCGACGGTATCGGCGAGGGATTCCTCACTGGCGGGCGAGTCGACGACGAGGAGGAGAGCCTCGAGGGCGGCTTCGAGGATCTCGTCGGAGGTGACGTCGGGCAGGGAGTCGGTGTCGCCGGCCGCGACGAGGTCGGACTCGGGATCGGCGGGGTCGAGGTCACCCGGCTCGGCGGCGGCTTCGGGTTCGGACTCGGGATCGGCCGCGGCGGCGCCATCGACCTCCGCCTCGACTGCGGCCTCGGGGGTGGCTTCCTCCGGCTCGGGCACAGCGGCGGCGGCCTCGGCCGGGCTTACCGCGGTATCAGGCTCGGGCTCAGTTGCGGCAGCGCCATCGACTTCGGCCAGCTCGGCAGGGCTCTCCACTGCAGCAGCTTCATCCACGTCGGCAACCGACTCGGCCGCGGCCTCCGCGGGCGCAGCTTCAGCTGCATCGGGCTCGGCCGCGGGTTCCTCGGTGGAGACTGCTTCCGCGGCGGCGGCTTCGGCCGGCTTGGCGGCGCCATCGTCTGCGGCCTCGGCTCCGGGCTCAGGCTCGGGGGTGGCTTCCTCCAGCTCGGGCACAGCGGCAGCATCGGCGGGCTCAGCTGCGGCAGCGCCATCGGCATCGGGCTCGGGCTCGGGCTCGGCGGCAGCCTCAGCCTCGGCGGCGGTCGCGACCTCAGCGGACTCTTCCTCCGCAGCACCGTCCTCGACCGAAGCTTCTCCGGCAGCCGCAACTTCAGCCGCCTCCCCGACCAGCGGCTCCACCGGCGACCCACCCTCAGTCACCGGCTCACCGGACAAAGCCTCGTCCCACGCCAGCTCCGCCGCGCCCTCGACCGGCTCGGTTCGCTCGCCCGGGGCCGGCCGCTCGTTCTCTTCGGGGCTCACCCGTACTCCTCTTCGTCTCCGGCGGTCCGGTCCAGCTCGGCCGCTGCGGAGGCATCGGCCATCGACCCGCCCGTCCAGCGGACGTGCAGCTCCGCCAGGGCCTCCGTCTGCTCGAACTGGACCGTCGCCTCGCGGTAGAGCTCCAGCAGCGCCAAGAACCGGGCCACGATCTCGACCGTGTGCTCGCAGTCGTCCACCAGCTCGCTGAACGTCGCCTGGCCGCGCTCGGCCAGCTTCACCCGCAGGATCGCCGCGTGCTCGCGTACCGAGATGCGGCCCATGTGGATGTGGGCGATCGACACCGTCGGCGGCGGCTTCGGCCGGAACACCGCCACCGCGATCTCGGCGAACTTCGCCGGCGTCACGCCCAGCATCACCTCGGGCAGCAGCCCGACGAACCGGTCCTCCAGCGCCACCGACCGCGGGTAGCGCCGCAGCGCGCCCTGCTCCAGCTCGCCGAACAGCGCCGCCACCTGCTTGTACGCGCGGTACTGCAGGATCCGCGCGAACAGCAGGTCACGGGCTTCGAGCAGCGCGAGGTCGTCCTCGTTCTCCACCTCGGCCGACGGCAGCAGCCGCGCCGCTTTCAAATCCAAGAGCGTCGCCGCGATGACCAGGAACTCGGTCGTCTCGTCGAGGTTCCACTCGGTGCCCAGCGCGCGTGTGTACGCGATGAAGTCGTCGGTGACCCGGTGCAGCGCCACCTCGGTGACGTCGAGCTGGTGCTGCGAAATCAGCTGCAGCAGCAGGTCGAACGGACCCTCGAAGTTGGCCAGCCGGACCTTGAACTTCGACGTGCTCAGGTCTTCGGTGTTGACGCCTTCGGGGATCATCCCGCCGTGCACCGTCTGGTGCTCTTCGGGAACCTGTTCCTCCGGAGCCGATGCCGGGACCGGGGCCGGCTCGTCCATCAGCCCTCGGTTTCGCCGCCGTCTGAGCCGACCACCCGCAGCCGCTGCACCAGCACCGACTCGTCGCCGTTCTGGTCGAAGTCGGCCAGCAGCACCGCGACCGCCTCGCGGACCAGCCGGCCACGGTCGACGACCAGGTCGTGCTTCGCGCGCAGCGTCAGCCGGGCCTGCTCCATGGCGACGAGCTCGTCGCCGGAGACGTACACGGTGATCTTCGCGTCGTGCTTGGTCCGGCCGGACCCGTGCGGGGCCGCGCTGCGAGCGAGCTGTTCGGTACGGCCGTCCCCTGCGGGCTTGGCCTTCTCGACGGGCTCGGGCACCGCCTGGGGCGGGAGATCGACGGCGGGGCTGGAGGTGAGACGGAAGAGCTCCGACGCTCCGGGCAGGGAGGCGCGCCTGCTCACCGAGCGATCACCTCGCGAGCAAGCTGGCGGTACGCCGCTGCGCCGGCCGACTTGGGCGCCCAGGTCGTGATCGGCTCACCCGCGACCGTCGTCTCGGGGAACCGCACGGTGCGGTTGATGACCGTGTCGAACACGGTCTCGCCGAATGCCTCCACCACGCGAGCCATGACCTCCTTCGAGTGCAGGGTTCTCGGGTCGTACATGGTGGCGAGAATCCCGACTATGTCCAGTTTGGGGTTGAGGCGTTCCTGCACCTTCTCGATCGTGTCGATCAGGAGCGCTACACCTCGGAGACTGAAGAACTCGCACTCGAGCGGGATGATCACGCCGTCCGCGGCAGTCAGCGCGTTCACCGTGAGCAAGCCGAGTGAGGGCTGGCAGTCGACAAGAACATAGTCGTAGTCGTTCATGACCGGACGAAGGACCCGTAACAACGTGTGTTCGCGCCCTACCTCAGCGACGAGCTGGACCTCCGCCGCGGACAGGTCGATGTTGCTCGGCAGCAGGTCAACGCCGTCGACGCGGGTTTTCATCAGCACATCGGTGGCGCTGACCGACCGCTCCATGATGGCGTTGTAGACCGTCTGGTCCAGTTCGTGCGGCTGGATGCCGAGCCCGACCGCGAGCGCGCCCTGCGGGTCGAAGTCGACGAGCAGCACCTTGCGCCCGCACTCGGCGAGGGCGGCACCCAGGTTGATGGTCGACGTCGTCTTGCCGACGCCGCCCTTCTGGTTGCACATCGCCATGATCTTGGCGGGGCCGTGGTGGTCCAGCGGCGCCGGTTCGGGGTGCTCGCGGATCGGGCGGCCGGTCGGCCCGATGCCCTCGAGCTTGACCTTCTTGCCGTTGCGCTCCTGCGGTTCGTCGCCGTCGTGGACCGCCGGGGTCGCGATCTTGACGTCGTTGAGGTTCGCCGCCGCCGACCCGGCGGACTCGGCCGGGTGGGCCGGCTGGTTCGGTGTCGACATGGCGGGAAAGCTCCTTGTTCGTCGCGTCCGCCGCAGCCTATGCGCGGAGTCGGAGCCCCGGCAAAGCAACGCGCCGGACTCGAGGGGGCAATGTCACTCGACCGTCGGTCCAGCGTAGGAAGGCTGTGAGCCCGCGATTCGGCCGTCTAGCCCAGTGCCCGCGGGTGCGCCGTCGCATACACCTCGCGCAGGGTGTTGACCGTGACCAGCGTGTACACCTGCGTCGTCGTCACCGAGGCGTGGCCGAGCAGTTCCTGCACGACCCGGACGTCCGCGCCGCCCTCTAACAGATGCGTGGCGAAGGAGTGGCGGAGGGTGTGCGGCGAGACCACGGCAGTGATCCCCGCCCGGCCGGCGGTGTCCTTGAGGACCTGCCACGCGCTCTGGCGCGAAAGCCGGCTGCCGCGGGCGTTGAGGAACAGCGCCGCCGTGCCACGGCCGTGGGCGGCGAGCGCCGGTCGCGCGCGGACGGTGTAGGCGTGCAGCGCGGCGAGCGCGGGGCGGCCGATCGGGACGAGGCGCTGCTTGCCGCCCTTGCCGTCGAGCAGGACGGTGCGTTCGACGTCGTCGACGTCGTCGATGTCCAGGCCGACCGCCTCGGAGATCCGGGCGCCGGTGGAGTAGAGCACTTCCAGCAGGGCCCGGTCGCGCAGCGGGCGTTCGCCGTCCGGCGGCGGGGTCTCGAGCAACCGCAGGACGTCGTCGACGGGCAGCGCTTTCGGCAGCCGCTTCGCCGGCGTCGGCGGCCGGACCTCGCGGGCCGGGTTGTGCTCGGTGAGGCCTTCGGCGTGGGCGAACTTGTGCAGCCCCCGCACGGCGACCAGCGCCCGCGCGGCCGACGACGCGGCCAGCGGCTGGTGCTCGTCGTCGCCTTCCCGGAGCGCGGCGCCGAAGGACGTCACGTGCGCGGAGGTGACGTCGACGATCTTGGCGACGCCCCCGCCGTCCAGGTGCGCGACGTACCGGCGCAGGTCACGGGCGTAGCTGTCGAGGGTGTTGCGCGCGGTCCCGCGTTCGACGACCAGGTGGTCGAGGTACGCGGCGATCACGTCGGCCGTGCGGTGCGGGCTGGAGGCCACGCCGGTCACCTTAGGCCGTGCGGGCACCGTGACCCGGGAGAAACCCCGTTCTCAGGTTCCCGCGGTTACCTTGGATTTCATGGAGTCGGACGAGCTCCGCATCGGCACGGCCGAGCGGGAAGAGGCGGCGAGACTGCTCGCGGACCACTTCGGCATGGGCCGCATCACGCCGGACGAGTACGAGACGCGGGTGACCGACGCCTACGCGGCGACGACCCTGGGCGACCTGAGGCCGCTGTTCCGCGACCTGCCGCAGCCGCACCCGGGGTTCTTCGGGCCGCCGCCGGCGTACGCGCAGCCGACGATGCAGCTGCCGATGTACGGGCCCACGGCCGACCCGTACGCGCCGCCGGCCCCGATGCCGTACGCGCCGTCGATGCCGGTCCCCTACTCCTACCGGTCCAAGACCGTGGCCGGGGTGCTGCAGATCGTGCTGCCGTTCGGCGTCGGCCGGTTCTACACCGGCCAGGTCGGGCTGGGCCTGCTCCAGCTCCTCGTCGTGCTGATGACCGGCGTCGGCGTGATCTGGCCGATCGTCGACGGCATCATGCTGCTGAACAACGGCGGCCTGGACGCGCAAGGCCGCCCGCTGCGCCCCTGACGCGGGACGCAGCGAGCGGGCTCAGGCTTCCTTGCGCTTGGCGAACGCCGTCGGGCGGTCCTCCCACGGCGCGTCCGCCGGACGCGCCGGAGCGCCGCCGGTGACGACCGCGTGCGCGGCCAGCACCCCGGACACCGTGGCGCCGTTCACCAGCTCGCCCGCCAGGGCCATCCGCACGGCCTCGGCGAGCGGGAACTTGCGGATGACGAGGTCGGCCTCCTCCTCGCCGAGCACGTCACGGTCCACATCGGACAGTCCGCGGGCCAGGAAGACCCGCACGACCTCGTCGGTGAAGCCGGGCGACGCCGCGACGTCGACCAGCGTCACCCAGTCCGCGGCGGCCAGGCCGGCCTCTTCGATCAGCTCCCGCTTGGCCGCGCCGACCGGGTCCTCGCCGAGGTGGTCGATCAGGCCCGCCGGCAGCTCCCACAGCCGGTGCCCGATCGGGTGCCGGTACTGGTGGATGAGCGTGACCTGCCGCTGGTCGTCCAGCGCGACGATCGCGACCGCGCCGAGGTGCTCGATCACCTCGCGGACCGCGGTCTCCCCGCCCGGCATCACGACGTCGTCGATCCGCAGCCCGACGACGCGTCCGATGTGGACGTCCCGGCTGGCCGCGACGCTGAACTCGTGCTCGCCCGGCGCCGTCACCGGGCCGCCACGGGGGCCTCGGGCAGCTCGACCGGCAGCCGCTCGGCGACCTTGCGGTCCACGACGGCCTTGACGAACGCGCTGAACAGCGGGTGCGGCCGGGTCGGGCGGCTCTTGAGCTCCGGGTGCGCCTGGGTGCCGACGAAGAACGGGTGCTTGTCGGCGGGCAGCTCGACGAACTCGACCAGGCGGTCGTCCGGCGACGTGCCGGAGAACACCAGGCCCGCGTCCGAGAGCTGCTTGCGGTAGGCGTTGTTCACCTCGTAGCGGTGCCGGTGCCGTTCGGACACCTCGGTGGTGCCGTACGCCTTGGCGACCTGCGAACCCGGCTTGAGCTTCGCCGGGTAGGCGCCCAGGCGCATGGTGCCGCCCATGTCCCGCTCCCCCGCGACGACGTCGCGCTGGTCGGCCATCGTCGAGATCACCGGGTGCTTGGTGTTCTCGTCGAACTCCGACGACCCGGCGTCGGCGATGCCGGCCAGGTGCCGGGCGCCCTCGATGACCATGCACTGCAGGCCGAGGCACAGGCCGAGCAGCGGCACGCCACGGGTGCGGGCGTACTCGATCGCGCCGACCTTGCCCTCGATGCCGCGGATGCCGAACCCGCCCGGGATCAGCACACCGTCCACATCGGACAGCACGGACGCCGCACCGGACGCGGTCTGCGCGTCGTCGGAGGCGACCCAGACGATCTCGACCTTGGCGCGGTGGGCGAACCCGCCCGCACGCAGGGCCTCGGTGACCGACAGGTAGGCGTCCGGCAGGTCGATGTACTTGCCGACGACCGCGATCCGCACGATCTCGCTCGGGTTGTGCACCCGGTCGAGCAGGTCGCCCCACACCGTCCAGTCGACGTCGCGGAACGGCAGCCCGAGGCGGCGGACGACGTAGGCGTCGAGCGCCTCGCCGTGCAGCACCTTCGGGATGTCGTAGATGGACCGCGCGTCCGGGCAGGCGATGACGGCCTCGGTGTCGACGTCGCACATCAGGCCGATCTTGCGCTTGAGATCCTCGGGGATCTCCCGGTCGGCCCGGCAGACCAGCGCGTCGGGCTGGATGCCGATGTTGCGCAGCGCGGCGACCGAGTGCTGGGTCGGCTTCGTCTTCAGCTCGCCCGAGGGCGCCAGGTACGGCACCAGCGAGACGTGCAGGAAGAAGCAGTGGTCGCGGCCGACGTCGTGGCGGACCTGGCGGCAGGCCTCCAGGAACGGCAGGGACTCGATGTCGCCGACCGTGCCGCCGACCTCGGTGATGATGACGTCCGGCGCCTGGCCGGCCTCGTCGGGTTCGGCGGCGGCGGTGATCCGGGACTTGATCTCGTCGGTGATGTGCGGAATGACCTGGACGGTGTCGCCCAGGTACTCGCCGCGGCGCTCCTTGGCGATCACCTCGGAGTAGACCTGGCCGGTCGTGACGTTGGCCTTGCCGTCGAGGTCGCGGTCGAGGAAGCGCTCGTAGTGCCCGATGTCGAGGTCGGTCTCGGCGCCGTCGTCGGTGACGAACACCTCACCGTGCTGGAACGGGTTCATCGTCCCGGGGTCGACGTTGAGGTACGGATCGAGCTTCTGCATCGTGACGCGAAGCCCGCGCGCGGTAAGGAGTTGTCCCAGGCTGGAAGCCGTGAGTCCCTTACCCAGAGAGGAGGCGACGCCTCCGGTGACAAATACGTACTTGGTAGCCCGCGACTGAAGTCCCACGGGCCGCCAGCATATCCGAAGACCGCGGAACCGCGCGCCGGGACATGCCGGAACTGTCTTTTGTGCCCTTGACCACCCGGCAGGGTGACTCAGGCGGCGGCCTTCGCCAGCCGGAGCCGGGGACGGCCGGTGAGCGCCTGGCTGCCCGGCAGGCGCCGCAGCACCTCGACGATCACGATCGTCAGCGCGATCGTGCCGACGTAGATGATCACGCTGAGCCAGGGCGCGCCGAAGCGCTCGGCCACGTGCGGGATCACCGGGCCGAGGAACGCCAGCGCGAGCGGGTGGACCAGGAAGATGCTGAACGACCGGTTCGCCGCCCACGAGACCAGCCGGGCCCCGCGGCCGCCCTCTCGGCGACGGCCCGACCACCAGGTGCTGAACGCGTAGATCGCCGCGATGACCGTGAGGAACCACGGGATCAGGTACGGCTGGAACGGGTCGCTGGCCACCTGCGGGAACGTTCCACTGTGGACGGTCCGGAGGTAGTACCACTCGGTGCCGGCCAGCACCGCCACGAGAGCGCCGCCGAGCAGCAGCCGGTGCCGGCCGACCCAGGCGTGCACCGCCTCGAAGTGCATGGCCACCACGGCGCCGAACAGTGTGTAGAACTGGTACGGCAGCACCGTGGCGTACAGGTGGGTGATCGTCTCGTAGCCGACGCCGAACGGCTGGTACGTCATGAACAGCGTGACGCCGACCTGCAGCACCCCGCTGCCCAGCAGCAGCCACCTGTGCTTGCCCTCGGTCGCCCGCAGCAGCTTCATCAGCACCGGGAACAGCAGGTACACCTGCATCGTCACGAGCAGGAAGTACAGGTGGTACCAGGCACCGCCGGTGACGAGGTCCTTGAGCAGCAGGCGCATCGACGCTTCGAGCGAGCCTGGCTGCTGCGTGCCGGTGACCAGCGAGAACGCCCAGAAGAACATCGACCAGGCCAGGTACGGCGTCGCGACCAGGGGCAGGCGGCGGCGCCAGAAGTCGCCGGGGGTGATCTCGCGGCCGCGGTTCTGGAACACCAGCACGAACCCGGTCAGCGCGAAGAACGCCTCCCGCGTGAAGTGCAGCGGCGTCTCGACGGCGTTGGCGCCGACGTCCTGCGCGAAGTTCGTCGCGCCGACCACGTGGATGAGGATCACGCACGCGAACGTGACCAGCCGGAACAGGTCGATCTGGTGCAGGTACGGCGCTTTCCCACCCGGTCTCGCGATCCGGGAGGGAGCTTCGAGAGTGGCCTGGGCAGTCGTCATCGTGCCGCCGTTCCGGCACCGTCGTCGGCGTGGTTCACGTTGTCAGACTTGCCACCCATTCTGTGAATTTCCCATGAAGGCACTGGGAAGCGCCTGTTGGCAGAGGTCCCGCGGGATGTCGGATATGCCACTCCCGCTCATGGAGCGGGGACCCGTCGATCATGTTAATACGTAAGCTCTCCGGTACCGAGCGTGACCTTCGTCATCTCGCCGTGATCAGCGGGAAACATCCTGGTCGACCTCCTGCCGGACCGCCGCGAGCGCGTCGCGGAGCTCGGCGTGTCCCACCGAACCCAGCGCCAGCCGGAGCGCCTGCGGCACCGCCGGCGTCGTCGCGAACGGCTCGGCCGTGGCGACCGCCACCCGCCGCCGGGCGAGCGCCGCCACGATGCGGTCCGGCCGGGAATCGCGGGCGAGCGGCAGCCACCGGAAGTACGACGACGGGTGCCCGATCCACGGAAGCCCGGCCAGCACCTCCGAAGCGAGTGCCTGGCGCCCTCGCGCGTCTTCGCGCTTCCTGGCCTCCAAGCGTCCGACGGTACCGTCGTCGAGCCACCGCCGCGCGATGGCCGCGGTCAGGGCGGGCGTGTTCCACGTCGTGGACCGGATCGCGCTCTCGAGCGCCGGCACGAGCTCCGGCGGCGCGACGGCGAACCCGAAGCGCAACCCGGTCGCGACGCTCTTCGACAGCCCGGAGACGTAGACGGTGGCTTCCGGCGCGAGCACCGCCAGCGGCGGTGGCGCGTCCTCGGCGAGGTAGGCGTACGACGCGTCCTCGATGATCGTCACGCCGTGCCGCCGGGCGATCTCGACGAGCCGCGCGCGCTGCCCGGCGGAGAGCACCCAGCCGAGCGGGTTGTGCAGGGTCGGCATCGCGTACACCGCGCGGACCCGGCGCCGGCGGCACAGCCGGTCGAACGCGTCGAGGTCAGGGCCGTCGGCGGTCACCGGCAGCGGCGCGAGGTCGAGCCCGAGCGTGCGCGCGAGCACCCGGAAGCCCGGGTAGGTGAGAGCGTCGACCGCGACGACGTCGCCGGGCCGCAGCAGCGCCATCGCCGTCACCGCCAGCCCGTGCTGGGCGCCGTCGACGATCAGGACGCGTTCGCGGCCGACGTCGAGCCCGCGCCGGCGCAGGTGGCGGGCGACGGCGGCCCGGTCCTCGGCGCGCCCGCGGTGCGGCTGGTAGCGCAGCAACGCGTCGAGGTCGCCGGCCGCGGCGAGGTCCCGCAGCGCCTGGCGCAGCAGGTCGGCCTGGCCGGGCACCGACGGGTAGTTGAAGCTGAGGTCGACGGCGTCGGCGGCCACCGCTCGTTCGTCGACGCCGGGCGCGGCGAGGTCGCGGACGAACGTGCCCCGCCCCTGCTCACAGCTGACCAGGCCCATGGCTTCGAGCTCGGCGTACACGCGGGACGCCGTCACGACGGCGATGCCCTCGTCGGCAGCCAGCCGGCGGTGCGTGGGCAGCCGCGTCCCGGCCGGCCACTGCCCGCCACGGATCTTCGCCGCGAACGCGTCCACGACAACCTTGTACTTCGGCACCCGCACGCCGCGATTGTAGGCAGGACAATTTGTGGACTGTCCTGGATCGGCGGCCCTAGCGTGCGGGCATGCACACCGCGATCCTGACCTTCGACGGCTACAACGAACTCGACTCGCTCATCGCCCTGGGCGTCCTCAACCGGGTCAAGGAGCCCGGCTGGCGCGTGTCCATCGCGAGCCCCACGCCGCGGGTGACGTCGATGAACGGCGTCACGATCGACGCGACGACCGGGCTCGAAGAAGCCTGCACGGCCGACGCCGTGATCGTCGGCAGCGGCGCGAAGACCCGCGAAGTCGTCGAAGACCCGGCGATCATGAGCACGCTCGCGCGGCTCGACCCCGCCCGGCAGTTGCTCGCCGCGCAGTGCTCGGGCACGCTCGTACTGGCCAAGCTGGGGCTGCTCGACGACGTGCCCGCGTGCACCGACCTGACGACGAAGCCGTGGGTCCTCGCGGCCGGCGTCGAGGTGCTGAACCAGCCGTTCTTCGCCCGCGGCACGCTCGCCACCGCCGGTGGCTGCCTGGCCTCGGCCTACCTCGCGACGTGGGTCCTCGCCCGGCTCCACGGCCTCGAAGCCGCGGAGCACGCCATGCACTACGTCGCGCCGGTCGGCGAGAAGGACGAGTACGTCGAGCGGGCCCTGCGGAACGTGACGCCCTACCTCGAGCCGGCCGCGATCTCCGCCTGATCGTCGCCGAAGAGGGACTTCAGCGTCACCTCGCGGTTGACCCGCACGTGCTCGACGGCTTCGGCGTGCGCGCGCTCCGCGTCCCCCGACGCGATCGCCTCGTAGAGCCGGCGGTGCTCGTCGAGCAGGTCGTCCCAGTGCTCGTTCTGGCTGGTGAGCCAGCGGAGCCTGCCCTGCAGGGGCTGCAGCATCGTGGTGAGCAGCGTGTTGCCCGCGATGGCCACGATCTCGTCGTGGAAGCGCGAGTTGAGCACGGTGATCCGGGCCGCGTCACCGCGGGCCGTCGCGCGGGCGGCGTCGGTGAGCATCCGCTCGAGCCGCTTCAGCTCCGGCGCCCCCGCCCGTCCGGCGGCGCGCCCCGCGGCAAGCCCCTCGAGAGCCTCCCGGACGTCGAACAGCTCCTCGACGTCGACGCGTGCGAGCTGCCGGACGACGATCCGGCGCGCCGACTGCTCGACGAGGAAGCCTTCGGCCTCGAGGCTGCGGATGGCCTCGCGCACGGGCACCCTGGACACGCCGAGGTCTTCGGCGAGCTCGCGCTCGACCAGCCGGTCACCCGGACGCAGGCGGCCGGTCAGGATCCGTTCGCGCAGCTCGTCGCGCACCCGCTGCCGGGTGGCCGCGAGGGGCTGCCGCTCGCTCGCCGTCGTCACCGACTCCCCTCCCACAGAAGGTTACGCAACCTTCTGTAACCCGAGTTTAACGACCGGAGGGTTGACGGGGGCGGACATCGGGGTGATATTTGGGATGCCAAATTTTGGTATCCCAAATCGCCGTCGCCGCACGTCGATCGGAGGCCCGCATGACCGCCGCCCCGCTCACCGAATCCCAGCATGAGACGAGCCCGCCGCCGGATCCCCGGCTCTGGAACGAAGACCTCGCCCCGGCCAAGGACCGCCGCTGGAAGGTCTATGACATCTTCGCGCTGTGGATGTCCGACGTGCACAACCTCGGCAACTACACCTTCGCCGCCGGGCTGTTCGTGCTCGGCCTCTCGGCCTGGCAGGTGTTCACCGCCCTGCTGTTCGGCTTCGTGATCATCTACGTCGGCATGAACCTGATGGGCCGGATCGGGCAGCGCACCGGCGTCCCGTTCCCGGTCGTCGCGCGGATCAGCTTCGGCACGTTCGGCGCCAACCTGCCCGCGCTGATCCGCGCGGTCATCGCGATCTTCTGGTACGGCATCCAGACCTACCTCGCGAGCGTGGCCATCACGCTGCTCGTGCTCACCATCGACCCGGGCCTGAAACCGTTGACCGAACACGGTTTCCTCGGCCTGCACGCGCTCGGGTGGATCTGCTTCATCGCTCTCTGGGCGGCCCAGGCGCTGATCCTGACCCGCGGCATGGAGTCGATCCGCAAGTTCCAGGACTGGTGCGGCCCGGCGATCTGGGTCGTGATGATCGCCCTCGCGGTGTGGATCCTCGCCGCCGGCCACTGGAACATCTCCTTCACCAGCAGCCCGAAACAGCTGTCCACCGGCGAGCAGATCCGGCAGTGGTTCGGCGCGGCCGGGCTGATCCTGGCCACCTACGGCACGCTGATGCTCAACTTCTGCGACTTCTCCCGCAACGCCCCGGACCAGAAGACCGTGCGGCGCGGCAACTTCTGGGGCCTGCCGATCAACTCGACGGCGTTCGCACTGCTGTCGGTGGTCGTCACCGCGGGCAGCATGCAGGTGTTCGGCGAGGCCATCACCGACCCGGCCGAGCTGCTGGCCAAGGTGCACAACACGCCGGTGCTCATCATCGGCGCGCTGACCTTCGCGATCGCCACCATGGGCGTCAACATCGTCGCCAACTTCGTCTCCCCCGCCTACGACCTGGCCAACATCTGGCCGAAGCGGATCACGTTCACCATCGGCGGGATGATCAGCGCCGTGGCCGCGCTGTGCGTGCTGCCTTGGAAGCTCTACTCGTCGCCGACGGTCGTCAACTACTTCCTCGGCGGGCTCGGCGCGTTCCTCGGGCCGCTGTTCGGGATCATGATCGTCGACTACTACCTGATCCGGCGCGGCAAGGTCGACGTCGCGCAGCTGTTCGTCGACGGCGGGATCTATCCCCGCGTGAACCCGCGCGCGCTGGTGACCTTCTTCCCGACCGCCGCGCTGGCCGCGGTGATCGCACTGGTGCCGTTCTTCGCCCCGGCCGCGCCGTACTCGTGGTTCATCGGCACGGCGTCGTCCGCGGCCCTGTACTTCGTGGTTTCGAGGAAGCACCGATGAGGATCGTCGTCACCAACTGCAACACCACCGAGGCGATGACGAAGGAGATCGAAGCCGGGGCCCGCGCGGCCGCGAGTCCCGGCACCGAGATCCTGGCGAGGACGCCTCGCTGGGGACCGGAGTCCGCGGAAGGCTGGCTGGACAGCTTCCTGTCCGCCGCGGCGGTGCTGGACCTGTTGCGGGGCCTGGACGAACCGTTCGACGCCGTCGTGGGGGGGCGGGGGGGGGGGGCCCCCCCCGCCCGCCCGCCGGCGCGGGGGGGCGCGCCCGGCGGGGCCCGACCCCCACCCGGCCCGCCCCCCGCCCG